>NZ_JBFRBH010000001.1:2251809-2573496 GCF_040932485.1 Gymnodinialimonas sp. 202GB13-11
GCTTGCCAAAATCCGAACGCATCGTTCCGGATCGGATTTTCGAGCTGTTCCCCGTGCTAAAGGACATGGAAAAACGGCGCGGCGGGGACCTGTCCGGTGGGCAACAACAACAACTCGCCATCGGTCGCGCCTTGGTAACGCGCCCCAAGGTCTTGCTGATGGACGAGCCAACCGAGGGCATCCAACCCAACATCATCCAGCTCATAGGCCGCGTGATCGCTCAGTTACGCGATGAAGGCGAGATGGCTGTAATTCTTGTCGAACAGTATTTCGACTTCGCCTTCAATCTCGCCGATCGTTTCTACGTCATGCGACGCGGACAAATCAGTTTCGAGGCGGAAAAATCGAAGACCACGCGAGATGCGGTTCAGGCGGCCTTCAGCCTCTGATGCAAACCCGCAAAGCGCACTGCATTTAACGCGCGTCAAAGCTTATCGAGACGCCCCCTCCTCACGCACTGGCCAGTTTTGCCTCCGCTGCGGTTCCGTATTGCGGCAGGTCGGCCTGCGTCTTTCCATGGGCCGCCATCAAAGTGTCGCGGACATAGGCGATATGGGCGGTCTCTTCGATGATCTCGGCCAGGTATTGGGCCGCCATCAGCGTCGGGCCCGCGCCAATTGTGCCGTGATTGGCCAGCACCGCCGCGCGGATATTCGGATCGCGGAAAACCGGGCTGATCTCGACTTCGGTCTGTGGGCCGCCATTCGCTGAAAGCGGGATCAACGGCATCCGCCCGATCTTCTCGATCGTCTGCACTGTCAGACACGGAATCTCGATACCCGCACTGGCGTAGCCCGTCGCCCATGGAGAGTGGCAATGCACGATGGCGTTGATGTCCTCGCGAATCCGGTAAAGGTCGAGGTGAAAGTCGAGATCCTTGGAGGGTTTCAACGCTACATCAGACGGCAGGATTGTGCCGTCGAGCATGACCACCTGCAAATTGTTTCGAGTGCATTCATTGAACCCGACACCAGACGGCTTGATGACAATCGCATCGCGGCTGTCCAACCGCACAGACAGATTGCCGCCCGCATTTGTCTGGAGCCCCCCGTTAAAGCAGCGCTTCGCCGTGGCAATCAGGGCATCCATCTTATCGTGCAGGTCAGGGAAATCAGGCATCTTCGGTCCTTTTGCTCATGGCATGTTGCAGCGCATCGACGGCGGCCTGGGCCGCTTCGGTTGTGTTGATGTGGTCGGGAATGCGGGCGACGGTATAGGCCTGCGCCTCCGCCTCCAGTACCTCTGCCGCGACAACGCGCAGATGCGCGTCCTCGATGGCCCCGCCGATCCTGTCCTCATGGCTGAACCCACCCATGGGCAGGATCACATGGCACGGCGCTTTGGCTTCGTTCAGCAGCCCCGCCAAGGCCTGGGCTTGGCTCGCCATCTCGGCCTCGGTCAGCTTGATATGCGTGAAATAGGCCGAATGCCGGTAATGCGGTCGCTCCAGATGCTCCGGCGGCACGGTCGCGATCTCGCCTAAACCGATGAAGTTCAATCCGCCGGGCAGCACCACGCGCGGCAATGTGTTGGCGCAGGAAAACCGTGTGGGCATCGGCACATGCGCCCCCGCCAAACGTAGCCGCCCCAACTCGTGAACGTTGAGGTCGATGACCCCCGCCACCGGGCTTTCCGCGACGAACCGCGCAAAGGCCGCCCCGCCATAGCCATTGGCGTGAAAGACGGTCGGCTCATAGCCCTGATCGCCCAATAGCCGCGCCACCTCGGCCCCGGCCCGGCCCGTAGCCCCAAGCGTGGTGACGGCCACCGCTGTTGCGCGGTCCGCCGTGGGGATCTGTGCGCGGTAGAGGCCCGCCACCATGGAGGCCGCATTCTCGAACACCTGCCGCAGCATGGGGTTCAGGCCCTCGATATCGCACAAGGTCGGCACAAGGGTGATCGCCGTATCGGCCAAAGCCGCACGCGGATCGAAGGCCATCGTGGTGATCAGCACTTTGGGGTAAACCGCTGGCAAACCCTTCAAAGCTGCCAACACGATCTCACCGCCCGTGCCGCCGCCTACGCCAAGCGCCACGTAGCATTCGTCGCACATCGCCGCGATATGGGCCGCAGCGGCCTTCGCGCGTTCTTCCATGCGCTTGAGCTTTTCGGCCCCCGATAGAACCGTGCCCCCGGCCCCAAGCGAGACGTCCACACGCTCCACATCCAGCCCGTTGCGCGCGAGCGCGTCGGACAGGTAGCCAAGCTCGACACCCTTGGTTTCGAACGTTCCGATCAGCAGGACCTTCATTGGGTCAGCCTTTCACCGCACCAGCTGTCATACCAGTGATGATCTGCCGCGAGGCGAACAGCGTGAACAAGATCGGTGGAATGGCCAGCAACATGCCAGTGGCGAAGATCGTGCCAAGCCCGTCGAATTCGGAGGCGTTATTCACGATCAGGATCGGCACGGTCATCGTATCCCGATCCGCCAGCGCGCTGGCCAGAAGGTATTCGTTCCACGCGATGCGGAAGGTGAAGATGGACGCCGCCGCAAGGCCCGGCTTGATCAGGGGAAGCACGACGAGGAAGAACACCTGGAACGGCCCCGCCCCATCGACGCGCGCGGCTTCTTCCAGTGATTTCGGGACCTGCACGATGAAGCTCTGCAAGATCCAGATCACAAAGGGCAGGTTCATCGCCACGTAGACGATGATGATGCCGGAATGCGTCCCCGCAAGGCACACATCCCCGCGCCCACCGAACGTGTCACGGATCCATTCGCCCACGCCGTAGTCGTTGTCCAAACAGAACGCGTTGTTCCAAAGCCCGAAGACCGGCACCAGCAGAACCGCAGGCGGGATCATCCGCACGGCCAGCGTGGACAGAGATACCGTATCGCGCCCCATGAACTTGAACCGCACTAGCGCATAGGCCGCCATGCAGCCGAAGATCAGCGTCAGCGCGGTAGAAATCAGCGCAATGATGATCGAATTGATGAACGCCCCGCCAAAACGGATCTGGCAGAACCGCAAGTGTTCAGGCTCATACCACAAGATGTCGCACAACGCCGTTTCATAGTTGCGGATCGTCGGCATGAAGATCAGCCCGCCCACGCCCGAGGTGATGTCCACATCCAGCCGCATCGAGTTGGCCAGAAGGATGATCACCGGCCCGACGCTCATCAGGATCAGGATCGCGATCAGGACATAGAAGGCCGGGTTCTGGCGCTCATACGTGGTGTCAGCCATGGCTCAACCCTCCTCCTCTGCGGCGAATTTCAACTTGCGCGAACGCGCCTCGGTCCACCGGTTGAAGGCGAACATGCCAAGCGTCAGCAGCATCAGCAGCATCAGCAGGTAATTCGACATCGCCGCCGCCTCACCTAATTCGCGGAACTCCCGCGCCGTCCGCGCGATCCGCAGGGCTAGGATTTCTGTCGACAGGCCCGGCCCGCCGCCGGTCATCACCAGGATCACTTCAAGCACTTTGAAGGCATCGATCAGGCGCAGCAGCATGGTCACAACCAGAACAGGCGCCATCAGCGGCAGTTTGATGAACCAGACCTGCTGCCAACCGGTCGCGCCGTCGATGCGTGCAGCCTCCAAAGCTGAGCGCGGCAAAGACTGCAACGCGGCGAGGCTGAGGATGAAGATGAATGGCGTCCACTGCCAGATATCGGCGATGATGACGCTCAGAAGCGGGTTCTGACCCAGCCAATCGACCGGCTGGATGGGCGACTCGATGCCGAGCCATTCCCAAATCCGCCAACCCGCAATCCAGTCCAGGAAACGGTTAAACGTGCCGTAGGTCTGATGAAACATGAACCGCCAGACGAGACCCACAACCACCGGCGCGATCATCATTGGCAGGATAAACAGCGTGCGTAGCACCGACATGCCACGAATGTTGCGGTCCAGCAGCAGCGCCAGACCGACCCCGATCACCATCTCGACCACCACAACCGTGAAGGCGAAGATCAGCGTGACCGAGAAACTTTCCCAGAAAAAGGCGTCGCCCCAGAGGCGCACATAGTTGGCCATGCCAACGAATTCGGTTTCCGAGATATTCTGCGTCGGGTCCCAGTCCCGGAAGCTGCCCCACATCATGTAGCCGATGGGGTAGAACAGCGCCAAAGCCATGACCAATGCGGCGGGGGCGATGAACATGTACGGCGTCATGCGGTTCATGGATGGTGTCCTTGGGGCCTTGAGCGGAACCCCCGGGCGCGTACTGGACGGTCCGGGGGCCGGGAGAAGACCCGCCGCAATGCGCGCGGCGGGTCCAAAGGTAAATGGCTTACTGCCAGGTGTAGTAGCCTTCTTCTTCCATCAGCGCGCGGGTGCGCTCGGCGATGCCGTCCAGGGCTTCCTGCGGGTCGAGACCCTCGGTCAGAACCTGACTCATCGTCGTGCCGATATCGGCATTGATGCGACCCCATGGCGGGATGATCGGACGCCAATCCGGATCGGCATCGGCCAGCGCCTCTCCAAACGTCGCGGACCAGGGGTACTGCGCGTTCAGCTCTTCGTTGGCATAGGTCGAGAAGCGTGATGGGTTACCACCGGCCATGGCCACGGCAAGGTCACCTTCACGGCTGGTCAGCCACTGCATCAGCAGGAAGGCTGCTTCAGGGTTGGCACCATTGCGTGGAATGGCAATGCCGAAACCACCGGTCTGCGACGCGGCGCGGACACCCACGGGGTGCGGGGCCCAACCGACATTGCCGGTCACGGTCGACCGGCTTTCATCCTCAAACGTTGCCGCGAAAGCAATCGAGTCGAGGAACATGGCCGCCTGGCCTTGCGCAAACGCATTGGCTGCTTCCGCCGGACCAAACGCTGACGAGCCTTCCGGACCACACTCGACGATGGAGCGCAGAGCTTCTGCTGCGGCTACACCTTCGGGCGAGTTGATGGTCGGCTCCCAACCGTCGCCGAACACACGACCGCCAAGCGGCGCGAGATGGAGAAGGAATGCGTGCGAGGCCTGGTGCCCCGATGCCGCGCGGGAGGCAACGCCACCCATGCCCGGCTCAAGCTCGGGGATCAGGCAAGCCAATTCCAGGAAATCATCATAGGTTTCCGGCACTTCAAGACCGTGCTCCTCGAAGATGTCCGTGCGGTAGTACAGCACCGACGTCTCCGAGCCGAACGGCAGACCGTAAAGCGACCCCGTCGGACCCGGCAGATAGCCACGCTCACCACCGGCCACACCGATGTTCTGAACATAACCGTCGATCAGGTCTTCGGCGTCATAGTTCGGATCCGCCAGACGAGGGTTCATGAAGAACGGCGCAAGGTTGAGAATCTGATCGGCATAGACGTAATCGGCCTTCGAGAAGACCACATAGGCGATCATATCATAAGCGCCCTCGTCCAGGGCCAGCTCAAGCGTCTGACGCTCGCGCATGTCGAGGTAGGGAAGCATATCCACCTCAACCTCGATCCCCGTCTGTGCCGTGAATTCCGGCAGCACTTCCATCACGGCGTTGTAATGGGGGTGCGCGGGGAAGTTCACGACAAGCGTCGTCCCTTCATATTCCGCATACGGGTTGGAATGCCCGTCTGCGAAGGCCGCGCCGGTCATTGCGACCCCGGCGACCATCGTTGTTGTGAGAAGTCTTTTCAGCATACTCATCCTCCCAGTTTGCTGATCGGGCACCGTTTACAGTGCCGTTTCCGTTGTCTTGTCGAACAGGTGCAGCCCCTCCGGGCGCACCGCAAAGCGCAGGGTTTCCCCAAGCGCGATAGGTGTTTCTGATTTCAGCTCAACCGTGACCTTCGCGCCGCCGCAGTCACAGATCAGGACCGATTGCGCGCCGATGTATTCCGAGACCACGACATTCAGATCGAGGCTCTGGTCGATGGGCGCATTGGCGTCGAACTCAAGATCCGAGGGGCGCAGGCCAAGCGTTGCTTGATGCACACCCTTGCCTTTGACCCGCGCGGCCAGTGCATCGGGCAACCGGATATCAAACCCCTGCCCCTTCGCGCGGAGATCACCACCATCCTCGACCAATTCGGCCTCAAGGAAATTCATCGGGGGTGAGCCAAGAAAGCCCGCCACGAACTTGTTGACCGGGTTCTTAAACAACTCGGTCGGCGTGCCCTGTTGCTGGATATGCCCGCCATGCATCACAACGATCCGGTCGGCCAACGTCATAGCCTCGATCTGATCGTGGGTGACGTAGATCATGTTCTTCTTCACGTTCTGACGCATCAGCGCCAGCTCGGCCCGCATTTGCCCGCGCAGTTTCGCGTCGAGGTTCGACAGCGGCTCATCAAACAGGAAGGTGCCCGCGTCTCGGCAGAGCGCACGGCCCATGGCAACGCGCTGTCGCTGACCACCCGACAGCTCGCCGGGTTTGCGTGCGAGGAAATCCGAAAGGCCAAGCATCTCGGCCACTTCCTTCACCTTCTTGTCGATGATGGCTTGCGGTGTCTTCTGAAGGCGCAGGCTGAACGACATATTCCGCGCGACGTTCATGTGCGGGTAGAGCGCGTAATCCTGAAACACCATCGCGATGTCGCGATCCTTTGGGTCTTTCGCGCTGATCGGCTGATCGTTCATGTAGATCTCGCCGTCCGAGACCGTCTCCAAACCCGCAAGCATCCGCAGCGTCGTGGACTTGCCGCAGCCCGAAGGGCCGACCAGCACCGTGAATTCATGCTCGGCCATCTCAAGCTCAATGCCATGCAGGACTTCCACAGCCCCGTAGCGCTTGACCAAATTCTCAAGGCGAATAGTCGGCATCGATTCCCTTCCCGAACTTTCAAACAGCATTCTGTATACAAACTTGATTGTAAATATCCAAAATTGCCTTTTTCGGAAATGCGGGCTAAGGATGAACTCCAGAAACGCCCCAGCGAAAGCGGCCACACATGGCGAAAGCATCGGAAAAACAGGCACCAAACGGGCGCGGCTCGACGGTTCGCAGGATCGAGACCGCCTTGACCGAGGAAATCTCGGCCGGCGCGCTGTCGCCCGGCGAACGGATTGATGAAGTAAAGCTGACCGAACGCTTCGGCGTGTCCCGCACGCCCGTGCGCGAAGCCCTGTCGCGCCTGGTCGCCCAAGGCATCCTTATCCCGGGCGAAAAACGGGGCGTCCGTGTTGCAGAATATACACGAGAGCAATTGGCTCAAATCTTTGAAGCCATGCACGAAATTGAGGCTGCATGCGCCCGCGTCGCCGCCCAGCGCCTGACCCTTTTGGCCCGCGTGGAGATTGAAGCAGCGCAGGCCGACTGCATGGCCGCCGCCGAGGCCGGGGACCGTCCCGGATATCTCAAGGCAAATGAGGCTTTCCACCTCGCGATCTACAAGGCAACGGGCAACCCTTATATGGCGGAAATCGCCTCGGAATTCCGCAACCGAACCGGCGCCGCGCGCGCCAAGAAGTTCGCCAAGCCCGAGGATTTGCTGGCCTCCGCGAAAAGCCACGAGAAGCTGATCGCACTCATTTTCTCTGAGGATTCGGACGCCGCATCGGACGGTATGCGCGAACATATGGCGCAGTCTTTCAAGCAAACTTTGGCGGTCAACTAGACCGGCCCGCACTTTTCGGCTTGCATTCGCACACACAGATGGCACTTTGTATACAAACGTGACTCGATCTGCGAAGGGATGTGCAAATGGGCGTTCAGGAAACCAAGATCTACCCGATCAACACCGGCTGGCTTGAGGCCGACCTTGGCACCTACACCTTCTGGAAGGGCCCCGCCGGCAAGAAGTTCTGGAACCCCGTCTACTGCCACTACGTCGACACCGGTGAGCACAAGATCCTCGTCGACACCGGCCTCTGCGATGAAGAACGCGCCACGAAATACCACCACAAATGTCAGAAGCGCGGCTGCCTCCAGGTCCACGAACATCTCGAACAGAAGCTCGGCGTGCATCCCGATGAGATTGACGCAATCGTCTTCACCCACCTGCACTGGGACCACGTGCAGAACATGAAGCTGTTCAAGAACGCCCGCTACATCGCCCCCAAGGCCGAGATCGAAATGGCCTACAATCCCCTGCCCCTCTACTACCGCACCTACGAATCCGGCTATCTAGGGATCGAGCCTGCCTATGCCGGTTGCGTGTTCGAGGCGGTCGATGACGAATGTGAGGTCCTGCCAGGCATCACGATGTTCCACACGCCCGGCCACTCCGTTGGCCACATGGCCGTCACCGTCGCCACCTCCGCCGGTGACATTGTTCTGGCGGGCGACGCCATCTTCCAGGAACGCAACTTAGAGCCCTGCAAAGCCGAAGGCTGGCGCTACTGGGTCCCCGCCCGCTTCGTGAACTCCTTCGAAGGGTGGAAATCGGTAGAAGAGCTCGACAAACGCGCCGACGTCATCCTGCCTTGTCATGACGAAGCGGCCAACGCACGCTCAGACGTCTTCCCCTACGAAGGCATGCCATTACGCAAGCGCCGCCAATTCATCCCCGGCTTCCAATTCTACTTCGGCGACATGCCCGCAGGCAGCGTCGGCAAAGCCGCTCCGGCGATGAAGCCCGAAGAGGTCGACGCCTATCTCGACAGCCTCACCGACCCCAAGGACATGGCCGAAAGCTAGGCCCATGCAGGCGCTCGACAGCCTGATGGACGTGGCCGATCAATTCGACGCCATCGTCCTCGACCAATGGGGCGTGCTGCATGACGGCACCACGCCCTATCCCGGTGCAGTCGACGCCCTTCATGCTTTAAGGTCGACGGGCAAACCACTGGCAGTCTTATCAAATTCCGGAAAACGCGCCTCACCCAACGCGGACCGCATCACGGCCATGGGCTTCCCGGCCGACGCCTTTCATACCGTGATGACCTCCGGTGAAGCCCTCTGGCAGGACATCGCCGCTGGCCGTGTCCCACACAGCCGGTTCACGGCGATCACGCGCGACGAAGGCGATGCGGAACGATGGGCTGAGGGGCTCTCCATCACGCTCACCGACACCGACCCCGATGCGGTCCTCCTCATGGGTCTGCCCGACGCAGGCGCCGACCACAGCCTCTCCGACCTGCCGGTCTACTGCACCAACCCCGACCGCGCCTCGCCGCGTGCGGGCGGTGCCACGGTCGTCTCCCCCGGCGCGTTGGCCCATGCCCACAAGGACGCGGGCGGCGATGTCACGTTCTACGGCAAACCGCACGCGCCGATCTTCCGCGCGGTTGAGGCCGCCCTTGGCACCACGAACCTGCTGATGGTCGGCGACAGCCTCGAACACGACATCGCGGGCGGTCACGGCGCAGGCTGGTCCACCGCCTTTATCCGGGGCGGCCTGCATGCCAGCGCCTTCACCGGCGACGATGACGCCACTATCCGTGATCTCGCGGCATCTGAAAACGCGCCGCTTCCCACATTTCACCTCGCCCATCTAGGTTAGCTCCATGTCCCAACCCGCTGAATTCGAAGCGTTCCGCGCCCTTTCCGCCCGCCTTGGCCAAGATCCCCTCCGCGTGCAGGGGCCCGGCGGCAACACCTCGATCAAGGACGTTGGGACGATGTGGATCAAGGCCTCCGGCACCGAACTCGCCGATGCGGAAACCAAGGATATCTTCGTCGCAGTCAACCGCGAGGCGGCAAAAGCCGAGGCCCACGGCGCGGGTGATGGCACCTGCAAGGCGACCGTTCTGGACCCCGCGCAAACCCTGCGGCCCTCCATCGAAACTACTTTCCACGCCGCGCTCGACTGGCCCATCGTCGCCCACACCCATTCCATCGCCACGCTCACCCACGGCGTCAGCGCCAAGGGCCGCGCCGCTGCCGCTGAAAAGCTGGCCGGTCTGCCCTTCGTCTCGGTGCCCTATGCCAAGCCGGGCCTGCCGCTCACCGAACAGATCCTCGCGCGCGTCACGCCCGAGACGCAGATCTTCATTCTGGAAAATCACGGGCTTATCATCTGCGGCTCAACCGTTGCGGAGGTGCACGACCTGACGGAAACGGTCGAAGATCGCCTTGCCATGCAACCGCTCGCGCAGATGATTGAGGCCGACATCACCCACCATCCGCCCGAGGGTTTCCATTGGGCCGAGGAAAGCTGGATCGCCCGCGACCCGCGTGCCTGCGCGCTCGCAGAAAACGGCTCCTATTACCCCGACCATGTCGTCTTTCTTGGCCCCGCTCTGCCCACACGGGACAGCGATGCAAACCCGCCTGCCACCCTGCACCCCGGCAACGGCATCGCGCTGCGCGATGACGCCACCCCTAGTCAGCGCGCCATGCTGCGCTGCCTGAGCGATCTGTTGATCCGCCTGCCCAAAGACTGGGTGCCCGAGGCTATTGGCCACGACGCGGAAGCGGATTTGCTGAACTGGGACGCCGAGAAGTATCGCCAGGCGCTGGCGGCGCGCACATGACCGGGCTGTCGCTTGGATTGGACCTTGGAACATCCGGCGTCCGGTCAGCTGTTATCGACGACACAGGGACGGTCTTGTCGCAAGCACGCGGCAGTTATCCAGACGCGTCCGGTGCCAACGCCGAAAGTTGGTGGTCAGGTGCGTGGGCTTGTTTACACACGCAAATGGCGCAGCTGCGAACAGACGGAGGCAATCCTGCCGACATCGCCAGAATGGCCGTAGATGGAACCTCGGGCAGTGTCGTTTTGCTCGATGAAGCGCTGCAACCCGTTACACGGGCATTGATGTACCACGACAGCGGCTTCACCGACGAGGCAGACCAGATCGCACGTTTTGCGCCTGATCCGCACATCACGCGCGGGCCCGGTTCGGCGCTGGCCCGGGTCATGCGGCTGCAAGCAGAGGCGGATCCCGGAGCAGCCAAACATCTTGCGCATCAAGCCGATTTTATCGCCGCTCGGCTCTCTGGAGTGGCGGGAACATCTGACCATAACAATGCCCTCAAAACAGGGTTCGATCCCGAAACAGGAACATGGCCGGACTGGTTCGCAGAGGCCGGAGTGAGCGTTTCACTTTTGCCAAAGGTTTTACCAGTCGGCGCGCCGGTCGCCCAAATTCAATCCGACCTCGGCGCGCAACTTGGCCTCTCGCCCGACGTTGTGATCCATGCTGGCACCACTGATAGCATCGCAGCCTTCCTCGCAGCAGCGCCGCTGCGGTTGGGCGCCGCCGTTACCTCTCTCGGTACGACGCTGGCTATCAAGACCCTCGGCACGAAACGCATCGATGCGCCAGAGATTGGCCTCTACTCTCACCGGTTGGGAGACCTGTGGCTTGTGGGCGGTGCATCGAACACCGGTGGTGGCGTCCTTGCGCACTATTTCACGCCAGAGGAAATCGTCGCGCTGTCGGACAGAATTGATCCAGCCATTGCGAGTGAGTTGGACTATTATCCATTGATCAAATCCGGCGAGCGTTTCCCAATCAATGACCCGGATTTGCAGCCCAAGCTATCGCCGCGCCCCGTTGACGACTCCCTCTTTCTTGGGGGCCTGTTTGAGGGCATCGCCCGGATTGAGGCCCAGTGTTACACCGCTATTCGGGACCGCGGCGGCGAAATGCCGACTGAATTGTTCACAGCCGGGGGCGGCGCACAAAACGCTGTTTTCACCGCCATCCGTGAACGTGTTCTGGGAATGCCCATCTCAGTGGCTGAATCAGCGGAGGCCGCGATTGGAACTGCAAGGCTTGCACGGCTCGGAAGCAAGCGTAGCTGAGCAGGTCGCCCCAAAGCATCAGGTTTGTTCAATTGAAGCTGCTATGTTGTCGGCACATCGACGGCAATTACTGCGGCTCTTCGTCAAACTGACGAAGACCCAATCGCGTCAGGACTTCTTTCTGCGTCGCATCTGTCAGCCAGCTTACAAATTCTCGGGTTGCGGCGTCCGCTTGGGACTCAACGCAGAATGCGAGATCAACCTGAACATCCATCTCAAGCGGGCAAACAACTTTCGGGCAGATTCCGGGCGTCGACACTATGTTAGATAGCGGCAACACGGCCAATCCGACCTTACCGTTCTGCAGTTCCTTTGCAGGCCCACCTCCAGGAAGCCATCGCAGCTTGTGCTCAATTTCGGCAGTGAGCCCAAGGTTTCGCACAAGCTTGGCAAATTGCGCGCTACTCGTGCCACCTTTCGTGAGGGCAATTGTTTCCGCATCGTCCAAAACATCAGCGACCATTTGAAAATCGACGGTCTGCCCGGGGCCTGTGCGCGCACGCTCTGCAAGACAAAGCGGCGAATATGCAAGCATATGGACGCTGCCCTGCGTCGTGGCATCATCAAAGACCCCTTGCAGGTATTCCGGGTTGGAAAAAGCGATCGACCAAGACGCCCCCGATGCGATGTAAGCCGGAACCTCTGGATTGAGCATCAAAGCCACGTCAAATTCGTGCCCGGTTTCATAAGTGAACGCTGGTGCGATCGTATCGAACACTTCTTTCAGCGCGACAGGCAAAACAACGCGGATAACGTCGCAAGACATCGTAGGCTCTTTCACTGGTGTATTTTCATTGAGGTCGATGATGTTCCATTTCCTCGTTGGGATGCCATGGCATTGCTGCCAGCACAATTCGAGCCAGTCTCACTTCGAGCCTATTCCTTCCAGAGACCGCCGAGCGTACGAAACAAAGAGAAATGGATATCTTAAAAACGACCGCTTGCGGGCAACTGATTTGCGGAAAAAAGCGTGGCGATGGCCTTCCCCTTTGAAGGCGAACCATATGTGGAAGCGGACGCAAAAAAGGCCCTCACGAGGAGGGCCTTTCAACTCTTGTCAGCTTGACGATGTTAGATGCTCTTGAGCACCTTATCGACCGTTTCACGAACCTCGGCTTTCGATTTTCCGAGCTTTTGCTGCAAAACGCCTTCCATCTGCTCACGGTCGCCTTTTGCGGCTTCGAGATCATCGTCGGTCAGATCTCCGTAGCTTTCGCGGAGCTTGCCTTTGATTTCGGTCCATTTGCCTTCGATTTGGTCGCGATTCATAGCGTCTCTCCTTCAAGCATAGTTGCGGTTTGGCGGAACGGTTGCATCAGTTGGATGCGATGTCGTCGTTCTCTGGCGGGGTGATCTCGATGCCCGGCACGGTCACGGTTTCTTCAGTGACCTCGACCGAGCCGACTTCTGCGTCGAACTCCGGCAGATTGCCGCCCTCGATGGTCACGTCGGGCAATGCAGCCTCTTCCGTCTGGTCGATGTCGATCATGTAGACGCCAACAACGGCGACGATTGCGGCGATGGCAATGGCGAGAATGGTTCCGGTTTTCATGTCTCAATCTCCTTCGTTTCTGAGCGATCAACGGCCCAGCCACTAGAAGGTTCCCAAAATTTTTGGCTTTAAAACAATCGGATAAAAGAAAAAGGGCGAACGATCACGAGGTCAGATCGTTCGCCCCTTTTCGGGCAACGCTTGTTGCGAATGGTGTCAGCTTCGTCCACTCACAGCCCGCGCCAGTAAAGAGATGACGAACAGGACAATGAACACGAAGAACAGGATCTGTGCGATCCCTGCGGATGCGCCAGCGATCCCTCCGAAGCCGAAGAGTGCGGCGATCAACGCGATGATCAGAAATGTGACGGCCCAGCGTAGCATGGTGTGTCTCCTTATCGATTACACACCTCCAACCCTTGTCCCTACAAACAGTTCCGAAAAACCCTCAAAAAATCCGCAAATCGGTTAACAGCTCGATAACGTCCTCTGTACGGAACGGCTCTTCCAGGACGTGAAGACCGAACTTGGCCGCGTCCTCGGATCTTTGTCCGACGTCGAGCAGCACGACCGGCGTACCGTTGCGACCCCACGCATCGAATCGCTCTGCCCGCAATGTGCGTTCAAGACCGCCAGACGCAATGACCAGCGCGGCCACGTCTTCCTTGATTGCGGCAAAGTCGCTGTACACCACCACATCCTGCGCCCCTGCGTTCATCAGGATGTCCCGCAAATCCTCGGCCACCAAAACGTTGGAATGAACGATGATGCACGGTGCATCTAAACGCCCTGTCGGCGGGTCTACCGTATCCTTGGGTCTGCTGGGGCGCGATTTCATCGTGCCATTTGGAACGATTTCAACCGCCGTGCATTAAACTAGGACATAGCAACGACGAAAAGAGACATGGTTACTGATTGTGCAAATTGCCCGCTTCGCAAACGCGAGGCCTACGACACTCTAAACAATGAAGACATCGCCTTCATGCGACGCTTCAAGGTGGGCGAGCTGAAAGTCGACCCCGGCACGACCTTGCTGATGGAGGGCTCGAACAGCCCGCAATTGTTCACCGTTCTCAAGGGTATGGGCCTGAGATACAAGCTTCTGCCCAACGGGCGGAGGCAGGTTGTGAACTTTGCGTTGCCAGGCGGATTTCTGGGCCTTCAGGCTGGTGTCATGGGGGAGATGAAGCACTCGGTTGAGGCGACCACGCCGATGGTTCTGTGTGTCTTCGACCGGGCCGAGCTGTGGAACCTCTTTAAAACTGAGCCAGAGCGCGCATTTGACCTCACGTGGCTATCCGCTATGGATGAGCATTTTTTGGGTGAGGCTTTGGCATCTGTCGGACAGATGAGTGCGATCGAACGGATGTGTTGGGGCTTACTGCGCTTTTACACGCGGTGCGATGATCTTGGCCTGACCGACGGAGACCATTGCCCATTTCCATTTCGCCAGCAGGATCTGGCCGATGCGCTAGGGCTTTCCCTTGTTCATACCAACAAGACATTGATGAAGCTGCGGGACAAACAAATCCTTTCGCTAGAGGATGGGATGTTGGGGCTGCACGACCGCGAAAAAATGGAAGAACTGGCGATGATCGAGATTGATCGACCCGCGCGGCGTCCTTTGATCTGAGCTGCACAGCGCGGATGCGGAAAAGGGCTGCCCCGAAATCTCGGGGCAGCCCTTTTCTGCATTAGTGCCTACTGCGTCGTGTCAGTCGCCGCTGGAACGCCGGCCGCTTGTTCATCGGCGGGTACGCCTTCGACAAGAAATGCCGTGATTGCGAAGATCGCAGCAGCCCCTACGGCTATGGCAATTCCCCACAACGCGGGTTTGTGACGGCGGGCTTGACGGTCAAGGTTGGTATCCGGTGCGGACATGTGCGTTCTCCTTCTGGTTCACGAAGGTAACGCCTGACGTTGGCTTGCGGTTCCTCCTGCGCGGGATCTAGTCCTCTTCCTCGATCTCCGCTTTGACTTGGCCCCACGCCAGCAGTGCGAACACCAGCGTGCCGCCGACGATGTTGCCTGCCAGAACGGGAAGGAAGAAACCGAACAGCGCGGGATGGACCGTGAGTTCGCCCTGCAGGATCAACACCCACATCTCGACCGAGCCTGCAATGATGTGCGTGAAATCGCCCGCTGCGATCAGCCAGGTGAAGATCACGATCAGCACAACCTCACCACCGTTTTGGCTTGGCATCATCCAAACGATCGAGGCGACAAGTATGCCAGCCGGTATCGCGCGCAAGAAGCCCTCTGAGGGCGCAAAGCCGGTCGCGTGGTGCGACAGCCCGTTGATTGTTCCGAGAAGGTCGGGCGCAATCCCACTGGTTTGGGTCATGAATGCCGCAGCGACTAGCGCGCCGATAATGTTGGCCGCAAGCACGATACCCCACAGCCGTGCGACGGCTGCCAGGCACGTACCGGAGCGTTCTGCAACAAGGGGCAGGATCGTTGTGATCGTGTTTTCGGTGAACAGTTGCATCCGGCCAAGGATCACGAGGAGGAACCCAAAGCTATAGCCAAGGTTTTCAACCAAGAAACGCCATGGTGCGTCTGGCAGGTAGGTTCGAAAAATCGCCTCCCCCAAAACCGAGAATGAGATCAGGATGCCAGCCGCGACCCCGGACCAGATCAGTGAGCGAGTGGGCCGCTCCAGCTCTTCCTCGCCGTCACGCCGGATCACCTCATAGATTAGTTTGGAACTGAGGCGCGTCGCCTCGCGAACGGCCATCTCTTCGCGCATTTCGGGTCCTTTTCTTCCGCTTTAACGCGCGCAAACCGTTGAGAGTTCCACAAATTTTCTGCGGAACTTCGGCGCGCGCCGCGGGTTGGTCAGCTGAAGAGAAAGGAGACACTCATGTCTGACACATTGAAAGTCATCCCCACTGCCGACGACGTTTCCACGGGCGTCCGCGATAAGGTCGCTGTTGCCGAAGGTCTCGCCGATATTCTGGCGGACACCTATCGCATGACGTTCAAAACGCATGCCTACCATTGGAACGTGACCGGCCCTGCGTTTTACTCGATCCACAAACTGACGGACGAGCATTACGAGAACATGTTCGCGGCCGCCGATGAGCTGGCCGAACGCATCCGCGCGCTTGGTGAATTGGCCCCAATGCGCATGAACGACATCATGAAGCGGTCCCGCGTTGAGGATCTGGAAGAGATGCCGTCTGCCCGCGAAATGATGGAAGACTTGGCAAACGACCATCAAAAGTTGGCCCATCGCCTGCATGCGCTGGTCGAGTTGTCGGGAAATCACAAGGATCCGGTGACGGAAGACCTCGCCACAGAGCGCAGTTCGTTCCACGAGGAAGCCGCCTGGATGCTGCGCGCCATTGCTGCCGATTGATTGGCAGCTCCCGCAAACACGAAAGCCCCGACCAAACAGTCGGGGCTTTTGTTATGCGCATGCGATACGTGCGTCAGGCGTCAACGCCCATACGTTCGGTTGTTGCGAAGAACATGGCTTGGCTAACGGCGGCGCGGACCTGATCCTCGGAATAAGGCTTCGTGATCAGAAACGCAGGCTCTGGCCTCTCGCCCGTCAAAAGCCGTTCCGGGAAGGCCGTAATGAAAATGACCGGACGATCCCCGAGATCTTCCAGCAGCGCATTCACCGCGTCGATGCCTGAGGATTTGTCTGCAAGCTGAATGTCCGCAAGGATCAGATCCGGTACCTTTGCCTTACCCTTCGCAATCGCGTCGTCGCGGGTGCGGGCAACGTCAGTCACACTGTGGCCCATATCGGTGACGATGGATTTCAAATCCATCGCAATGATCCCCTCGTCCTCGATGATCAAAATGTTACCGGCAACCATGTCGCCCATCTCGGACATGGCACGCGACACCAGTTCTTCAGCTTCAGACTGTGAGGCATCCATGATCCGCGCGATGGCCTCGAACCCGAAACCCTCAACCGTGTGCAGCAGCAGCGCCTCGCGCGTGTTCGCGGTTAACTTCGCAAGACGCCATTGCGCACGCACTTCCAGAAGGTCGGTGTTCTCGCCCTCATCCGCACTGGGTGACCCAGAACTGGACCAGATGCCATGGAAGATGCGGAACAGGCCGATCTTGGTCGTTGGATCATCTGAAACGCTGGACGGGTCGGCAACAATCGCCTCCAACGTGGCCATTGCGTAGCGGTCGCCTGTGTCCTGCGCGCCTGTCAGCGCACGTGCATACCGGCGCAGGAATGGCAGATCTTCCATCAAATCAGTGCTCAGATCCCGCGTGTTTTCGGTAGATCCCATGCTAACTTCTCCTCGTGCACATTTTATTGGGAACTTTTTCCGCGCTGATTGGTTCCCACCAAGACGACAAATTTTTTGGTACCGGTGAGACATGGCCTCAGACAGCAAGAAATCCAGGGTGGAGCAGCAGATCGATGAGAACCTCAAACGCGTCTACGACGATGCGATGAAGGACGAATTGCCCGATCGGTTCCTCGATCTGATTGCCCAACTCAAGGCAAGTGAAGGGGCCGCAAAAGATGGCAAATGATCCCCGCGATGAGATTGTTGAGCATCTCACGTCGCTGCGGGCATTTGCCCGTTCGCTGACGCGCAATCACGCGGCTGCTGACGACCTGGTGCAAGATACCGTCGTCAAAGCATGGTCAAATATCGACAAGTTTCAGGCCGGCACGAACATGCGCGCCTGGCTGTTCACGATCCTGCGCAACACGTTCTACTCGTCTCGCCGCAAGGTGAAGCGCGAAGTCGCAGACGTGGACGGAGCAATGACGGCTCAGCTTTCTGAAAAGCCCGCCCATGACGGTCGGCTTGCCATGAAAGATTTCGCCGTGGCCTTCGCCGAATTGCCGGATGAACAGCGCGAAGCGTTGCTTTTGGTCGGTGCATCGGGCTTTTCCTACGAGGAGGCCGCCGATATGTGCGACTGTGCCGTCGGCACGATCAAAAGCCGTGTGAACCGAGCCCGCAAACGTTTGACGGAGCTACTGGAGCTTGATGAAGACGACGCCTTGGAATTGACCGATGCCGCGACCGTTGCTGTCATTTCGGGACCAGCTGCTGCATGAAGCCACTCGAACGCTTATGGGACAGCGTCACGTCGCTCAAATGGCGGTTGGCGCTGTTTTTGAGCCTTGCCATTCTGCCGCTGGGCATGATTGCCGTCGTCCAAACGGCAGCCGTTGTACGCGACGCACGAACGCTTGAACAACTTGATATTCTGGCGCGCACGGCGCAGGCGGCCAGCACTGAGCGGGCACTGTTGCGTCGCGCTCACGGTGCTGCCTCAGCCCTTGGCGCAAGCGCCGTCGAGGCGGCCGATGACCCGCTTCTTTGTGAGCGTATCATGCAACGGTTCGTGGACCGCGCCGAGGCGTATGCCTTCGCAAGCTTCACGACAGCAGAGGGCCAAACGACGTGTTCTTCGACCGGAGAGCAGATGGACCTTTCTGACGACCCTGTATGGCAAGAATACATCGAACGCCCAACGCCGAATGTGACCATCGGCCTTGAGACCGAGATGAGCGATCAATCGATGTTGACGGTTGTGTCTCCGATTTTCGACTCTGAAAGTGGTGAATTTCTAGGGGCAACCTCGGTCGCTCTGCCACACAGCTTAACTGACACGCTGCTGGCTGCGCAGGTGGAAGAAGTAGATCTCGCCTTGATAAGCGAAGCGGGAGATGTCCTCTCAGCCAGCACCGGGATCACTGACGCAGGCATCTTCGAGGCGCTTAACCTTGAACCCGAAACCCTGGCGCTTTCGCCGCGCGGCCTGACCTTTAATGTTGTACATCAGGACGGATCGGAGCAATTGGCAGCGCTCGTTCCCTTGATCGAAGACCGGGTCTACGTTGTGGGCCTTTGGAATGGGTCCATCCAGAATTACGCTGTCCCCATCTTTGGCACTCTCACGCCGCTTTTCCCGGTTTTGATGTGGATCGTGGCATTCGGGATCAGCTTTCTGGCGCTGGATCGCTTGGTGCTGCAACACCTGCGCGAAATCCGGCAACGGATGGGGGCATTTTCATTTGACGATCCGGGTTCAGGGTTTGCGATGCTCGACAACCCGCCTGCCGAATTCAAACAAATCGCGGGAACCTACAACCGGATGATTGACCGGATGTTGGGCGACCGGGCCGACCTTGCCGAAAGCCTCGAAGAAAAAGAGCTTTTGTTGCGCGAAGTACATCACAGGGTGAAGAACAATCTTCAGCTGATCGGATCCATCCTGAACATGCAAATGCGCAGTGTGCCCGATGGCGATGCCCGCCGTGTGCTGCGCCGCGTCCAGGACCGCGTCATGAGCCTGTCGACGATCCACAAAGCGCTTTATACGGGCACTACTATGGCGCATGTGCGCGGCGACAAGTTGCTGAGTGAGGTTGTTCAGGCCTCATTCCGCGCTGGTATCCCTCAAGGCAAAGGTGTCATCACTTCTCTCGAGCTTGACAAGGTCGATCTTGATCCCGATCAGGCTGTGCCCTTGGCGTTGTTGGCCAATGAAACCGTAACAAACGCCATCAAATACATAGGCGCACCGGAGACCGGCACACCGCCGAAAATCTCGGTGCGTTTGACGGCAGATGAGGATCGCAAGATCAATCTGATCGTTGAGAATACGCTCGGCCGCGCGGTGCAAGACGAAGTCGCCGGTGATGGAACAGGCTTGGGTGGGCGGCTGGTGGAAGCCTTCGTAGCGCAACTCGGCGGCACGTCTGATGTCTCACAGGACGAGGATATTTACCGGTTCGAAGCAACATTCACCGCATTCGCCGCGCCGCAAGCGGATGATGGCGACGTTTCACCAATGACGCCGTAGCCAGTCATGAAACCGAAGCATCATACCGACCAGGACCCGATCAGTGAGTTAGAAGTCCACTTCACGGCAAGCGAGGCATTCCCGGCCTTCGAAAGGCTGTGTCTGGCGGCAAGTAAGACAATCTGCGGATGTTTCCGTGTTTTCGACCCCTCGACCGCCCTTCACAGCGATGAAGCTCGGGAAATCGGCACGACTTGGTTCGAGCTTCTGCTGCACGTTCTGAACAGGGGCGTGAAGATCGACCTGACAGTCAGTGACTTCGATCCGATCATTGCCACCGAAGATCATCGCCGGTCCTGGCAGACCGCGCGGCAATTGGCAGCACTCAATGAATTGTCGACCGGGGCGCGTCTAACTTTTGCCATCGCGATGCATCCAGCGCGCGTTGGCTATGTGCCACGACGCGTCTTGCATGCCAAAACAGCGGACGAATTGGAGCAGACGAACGCAGATCCCCTCACACCTGGATTAGACGGAGTTGAGCTGAAGGATGACCTGCCGATGGTGCCGGCAACACACCACCAGAAGCTGGCGGTCATAGATGATGAAGCGCTCTACATCGGTGGGCTGGATCTAAACGATCGACGATACGACACGCTCGACCACGATCAGCCCTCAATCGGTACATGGCAGGACATCCAAGCCATTGCGCGCGGTCCGGTTGTGCACGCTGCTGCCGCGCATCTTGCAAGCTTTCAGGCCGTGACCGAGACGGTAGAGGACCCTCCACCTCAGGCGCCAGGCTTTTTGCGCACGTTATCGACCAAGCGCGCGCAAGATTTGATCCACATCGCGCCGAAGCCTTTGGTCAACGAGATAGAACAGGCCCATCTGGACGCTGTCGCGCGGTGTCGGGGTCTGCTTTACTTGGAAACGCAATTCTTCCGCCACAAGCCGTTGGCCAAGGCGCTGGTGAAGGCGGCCGCAGAGCACGATGACCTTGCATGTATCCTTGTCTTGCCAGCCGCACCGGAAGACGTCGCCTTCGAGGGGAACGAAGCCGAAGACGCTCAATTCGGCGCACAGGTCCAAATGGAGGCACTGGAAATCCTCAGTGACGGGCTAGGAGATCGTTTGGCTTTGGCCTCGCCGGCCAAGGCTCGGCCCGCAACCGATGAGCCTGACACCGCAATCGTTCATGATGCTCCATTGATCTACGTACACTCCAAGCTTTCCCTCTTTGGACAAGACGAGGCGATCCTGTCCTCTGCCAATCTCAACGGACGCAGTTTTCGTTGGGATACCGAAGCGGGTCTGCATCTGACGAACAGGGCGCATGTCGCGCCGCTTTGGCCCCGGGTGTTCGCGCATTGGCTCGGCGACGATGCCCCTGATCCAACGGCAGAACCTCGCGCGGTCGTCGACCGGATTAACACGCTTCTTAAACAGGCGCGCGATACGTCACCTCAGGACCGAAGCCACTTCTTGTTGCCCTTTGACCCCGAGGCGCAAGCACGGTTGGCCAAGCCTTTGCCGTTCGTCCCCGACGAAATGGTCTAGCCGAAAAAACCGGCATCCACGCGCGAATTGGTGGAACCTTCGCGCCCCGCAACCGTTACCCCTCCATAAACAAGCACAAGCAGATGAGACGCGTTGCAGGTTTGGCCCCGCCAGACCTAATCGGAGGACGTTTGTCCAAAAAGCCCGCGCAGTTTGCAGCGAAATCGAAGGAGTTCGACAATGACACGCTCGACAGCGTCGAAGATGGCCGACACGGCCAAAGACACCGCAAAAGAGGTGACCGAGACCGCCAAGGCAAAGGCATCCGTCAAGGCCGAAGCCGCTAAGGAAGAGGTCGCCAGCCGCGTTGCCGAACAGGCCGACAACTTCCGCGAGGCCAGCACCGCGTTTGAGGGGAACGACCTCGCCTCGGACGCCGTGAAGTATCTGGGCGACAATCTTGCCCATGCCGCCTCCGCCGTGCGCGACATGGACCTGACCCACATTCAACAGGATGTGACGCACTTCGCGCGCCGCAATCCGTTGGTGTTCTTCGGTGGCGCTGCGGCGCTTGGTTTCCTTGCGGCTCGCGCAATGAAGGCGTCCGAACGTGCAGGTGCCGTGGCGACCGCGCCGGATCGGCACAATTACCCCGGCGTTCCGGAGAACCAAGCCGCCTACCCGGATCAAAACGCACGTCGGTGGGGGTACTCGTGATGTACTCCGATCACGGAACCGGAAGGGGCACAGCTCAGCTTGTGACCGACGTGGTCAGCCAGATTGGCCGTATCCTGCGTAAGGAGGCGGCTCTGGCTAAGGCGGAGGTAGGTGAAAACCTGTCCCGCGCCGGGCTCGCTATAGGTCTTCTCGTGGGCGCAGTCGTGCTTGGCCTCGTCGCATTGGGCGTGCTTGCCGGTGCCGGTGTCTCGGCCCTTGTTGCGATTGGTTGGGCCATCCACTGGGCCGCATTGGCCGTCGGAGGTGGCATCGTGCTGCTTGCAGCCATTCTCGCCGCAAAGGGGATCCATGATCTTAAGCCCAAGCGCCTGATGCCCAGCCGCAGCATTGCCAACGTCAAGCAGGACGTTGCGCTGATGAAGGAGCAGATCAATGCCTAGTCCCAAGCAGCTTGAAACCGAATTGCAAACCGAACGCGACGTTCTGCGTTCGCAGCTTACCGAGTTGGAAGCACAGTTCGCTCCGGCAGAACTGGTCGCCCGTGCCAGCGGCCTTCTGGGCCAAGCCGGAGAAGGCGCTGTAAAGACAGCGCGTCGCAATCCAGGGCCTTTGGCTGTGACTGGCGCAGGCCTTGCTTGGATGGCGTTCAAGGCCGCCACGCGCAGCACTGGCCCACGCGTCGCTTACGATGAAGCCTCTCACCCAACGGTTGGTGGGCTTCGGCAGCCGACGCCGCCAATGGCTGGCTTCGACGCCCGCGTGGCGGCTGCAGACAGCGCCATCAGAGCCGATCAACCCGACAGCATTCTGGAAGGAGACCTCTCCATGACCGACGAAACGCAAACCAACACCCGCTTGGACGCCGCCAAAGAGCGCCTGTATGACACTGCCGACAGCCTGCGCGCCCGGATCGAGGATGGTCTGGACGGCCTGCCCGATGGCGCCAAGGATCGTATCCGCCAAGCGCGCGAAGCTGCGATCTCCGTTCACGCCCGCGCCGAGGCGGAGGCCGCACGTGCAGCGCAAGCCGCCCGCACGACGGCGCACGACAATCCTTTGCTGGTCGGTGGCCTCGCCTTGGCCGCGGGTGCTGCGCTGGCGATGATGCTGCCGCGCACGCAGGTCGAAGACCGAACAATCGGCTCACATCGTGACCGCCTCTTCGATGAAGCGGATCGCGTGTTTCAGGCTGAAAAAGCCAAGCTCAAGGCAGCCGCTGAAGACGCAGTGGCCGAAGGTCAGAAACGCGTGAAAGAGACGTTGAAGTCCGACGACACGGTGGACGAGGCAGCCTGACGCCAAGCAACTTCGAAAACAGTTTTGGCCTCCATCCCAGGCGCGGATGGGGGCCTTTTTTGATGCGCGATAAAGAACGGAAGACGGCGAGAAGCAGTTGAGGAAACCCGCCTGCCAGCCAAGAGATCGGCCACTATGTCGTAGACTTCGGTTGGATGCGCTGCAGATCGCGCAACACGCTGGCATCTATGGACGTGGCAATGTCAAACGCGGGCGCGCTGGATGCCGGCGATGGCCGAACGGCCCCGGGGGGCGGGCTGCATCAACCAGCGCAGCTAAGCCGCCTCATCCAATGGTGCGGGTTCCGGAACGTTATCGTCGTTTCCGCCTGACAGAATGAAACGCAGCCAAACCAGCAGCGGGATCGCAACCAACCCGCCAATCGGGCCCCAGAGCCACAGCCAAAAGACCAGCGACAAGAACACCATCAACGGGTTCAGGGCCATTTGACGGCCCACAAAGGTGGGCGTCACGAACTGCGACTCGATCATGTTGAGAAAGATGAACGCCGCCATCGGAACGACGGACATCGCCCCGTCAAACGTAATGACGCCGACGAGTAGAAGAGACAGCGCAATCAAACCTGGTCCGAGATAAAGCACGAAGTTCAGTAGGAAAGCGGCCAGCCCCCACATGATCGGCTGCGGCATTCCAAGCAATGACATTACGATCATCACGGCAATGCCGAAGCCTGCATTCACCAATGCAATGGACAGGAAGTAGCGCGATACCCGGACCTCTGCGTCACGCAGAAGCGCTTCGGACATGAGAGGTATGAAGCGGGCGACACGCGCATAAACATCGCGGCGCGTGGCTAGAAAGAAGTAAAGCGTGCCGACGAAAATAAGCACACCACCCAGAACCGTTGGCCCATACGTCAAGGCATCAAGCAGGTTCGGAACCGGCACCGCAGCTGCATCCGCTTCAGGGTCTTCGCCGTCGGTTAGGGCATCTGCGACGGTTTCCTGCAGCTCCTGCACGCCCTCCACGGCCCCTCGTAGGCTTTCAAACAGCGTCCTCATCTCGGACCATATGATTGGGGCGTTTCGGATAGCTTCGCTGATCGTTGGCTCCACGATCAGGTAGATCAGGGCAACGGCACACAAAAAGACCGCCATGATCATCATGGCGGCCGCGGCACTTGGAATGCGCCATCTTTCCAGCATGTTACAGAACGGGGCTAGGACAACGCCCAACACGATTGCACTGATAATCGGCGCAAAAAGCCCCTGTGCTTGGTCTAGTATGACAAAGAGCATAAGAACAACCAGGGCGATAAGCGCGAGGTTGCCAATTCGTGCAGAGAAAAAGGAGGTGTTCATCTGAACGAAACGCCGCTCGCGGGCATTCAGTTCCAACATTAACCGTCACGACCCTGCCTTTTGCGGGATCTCTCCGAGGTTTCGACGGAGCCACTCACATTTACTTTCCCTACGACGAGAAAACGCGGTGGCATTTGCGAGGAAGACCGTTCCCAATCCCGCAGCTCAGTGCCGAGGGAACCTCGCGGCATGTAGAGCATGTGGGTTCAGTGAAGATCCCGCGAACGTGCTTGCAGCCCTTAAAACTCAATAGACAGCACGGGCAGTACCCTTGGGTGCAGCGGAACCCGTACGCCCTGCGCCGAAAAGTTTGCTCGTTTTTCACATCTTGGCTTGGAGAGAAGACCGCACTCCCATCAACACCGCCGCGACGCAGGCGCTCCCGAATATCCTCGAGCGCTCATTCCCAGGCGCTGCTCGCTTTAAGAGTTGTTGGCGGAGGAGGTGGGATTCGAACCCACGGTACGCTTTCACGCACGCCGGTTTTCAAGACCGGTGCATTCGACCACTCTGCCACTCCTCCGGCGGGTCTGCGCAACGCGATACTGTGACATGTGTGATTCTGAAACCCGCCCTGTGAGGCCTTCTTTCACAAGCCACCTTTTCAGAAGCGAATCACTTCGCTATCTTGCACGCAATACAGGTGTGTCCGCCAAAAGGGCACGAACCGGCAACGACCGGAAAACCAATAAAACACCGCGCGCTCGACGTGCGGGAAATGAGTGCAGAGATGAGCAGTATGACACAACACCGCCCCACGCCCCGAATCCGTCTGGCGCTTGCGCTTGTGCCACTGATGGCCCTGTCCGCCTGTATGGGTGAGGACGGCGAATTCTTCGGCTCCCGCAATGCTGATGCCGACGGCCCCGCGCCCATCGGTGCAACCCGCCTTGTCGAACGCGACGTCGAGGCACCTGAAATCTTTGAAGAAACCACCGAAGGCCTGTGGGATGGACGCCCCTCGCTGGGTGGTGTCTGGGTCGCGCACCCCGATGTTGGCGACCCCGAGCGCGTGATCATCCGCAACGATGAAAACGGTCGTTTCGTGATCGGCGCGCTCTTCCGCCGCGAACGCGATCACCCTGGCCCGACGCTCCAGATCTCGTCTGATGCCGCCGCCGCACTCGGCGTTCTGGCAGGCGATCCAACCATCTTGAACGTCACAGCCCTCCGCCGCGAAGAAGTGGCTGAGACCGCCGAAGGCGCGCCTGACGCACTGGCCCCGGGCGAAGACATCGCAGCCTCCGCCGCAGCAGCCGAGATCACGGCAACCCCGCTGGACGGCGCAGAAGACATCGCAAGCGCGGCCGCAGCCGCCATTGATGCAGCAGATCCGGCACCGCAGCCGGAAGCCGCGCGCACCCCGGCAGCCAGCGATCTTGAGAACCCTTACGTTCAGATCGGCATCTTCTCTGTGCAAGAAAACGCCACCAATACCGGGCAGGCCTTGCGCAGCGTTGGTCTAGAGCCCACAATCTATGACCAGTCGAGCAACGGTCGCCAATTCTGGCGCGTCGTGGTGGGCCCCGCAAATACTGCGGAAACCCGCGATGCGATCCTCGAAAGCGTGCAGGGGCTTGGCTTTGACGATGCCTTTTTCGTAAGTCGATAGGACGCCATGCACAGCGCACTTCTGATCAGACCCGCCGCGACACTCCTCGCGGCGGTTTTGTTTTTGCTCACCGCCGTCACGCATCTCGCGGCGCAAGGCTATGAAACCCAGGCCCGCGCGGCCTATGTCTATGACCATGCATCGGGCCAAGTCCTGCTGGAGCTGAACGCAGATGAGGCCCTGCCGCCGGCTTCAATGTCCAAGCTGATGACGCTTCTGATGACGTTTGAAGCCCTTCGCGATGGCCGCCTGACGCTGGAAACCCGCGTGCCAGTCTCGGAACATGCGATGAGCTTTGGCGGCTCCACCATGTTCCTCAACACGCAAGACCGCCCAACGATCGAGGAATTGATCCGCGGCGTTGTGATCGTATCAGGCAATGACGCGTCAGTCGCACTCGGCGAAGCCCTCAGCCCCGATGGAACGGAAGAAGGCTTTGCCGAGATGATGACCCAACGCGCACGGCAGTTGGGCATGATGAACTCGACTTTCGCCAATGCCTCGGGCTGGCCAGCGGAAGGCCACCGCATGTCGATGCGCGACCTCGGCATTCTGTCGGTTCGCTTGATCGAAGAGTTCCCGGAATACTACCACTACTTTCAGGAAACCGAATTCGATTACGAAAACCGCTCCCCTGCCAATCGGTTCAACCGCAATCCCCTTCTAGGGCTGGGGATCGGCGCAGACGGTCTGAAAACCGGCCACACGTCCGAAGCGGGCTATGGCCTTGCAGGCTCTGCCATACAGGGCGATCGCCGTGTGACCTTTGTGATCACCGGCCTGCCTTCATCCGAGGCACGCGCCGCAGAATCCGAACGCATCGTGACATGGGCCTTCCGCCAATTCGTGATGGAAGACGTGGTCGAACCGGGTGTTGAAATCGCGCGTGCGCCCGTATTCCTTGGTGCGGAAGAGAGTGTTGGACTTGCCCCGGCCGAAGGTGTCGAAATGCTGGTCCCCGCCCTGCTGGACCCTGAGATCGAGGCCAATATCACTTACACCAGCCCCCTGCCCGCGCCTGTAGCCGCAGGCGACGTGGTGGGTGAACTGCACATCGTGCAGGGCGTTCTGGGGTTCGAGGCTCGCGTGCCTGTGGTTGCCATGGCCGACGTCGCGCGCGGTGGCCCAATGGTCCGCCTGCGCACCGCTTGGGGTGACGTGATGGGCATGGTCGGCGGTGGTGATGAGGCCCCGGTGGCAGAGGCTGCCGCAAACTAGAAAGCCGTCGCCCACACCAACGCACCCGCGCGCCAAGGCCATCCGCTTGCCCCGGCGCAAAGGGCATGTAAAGCCTGTCCACGCACGTCACTTCGCAAGGTCATCACCCGGACATGTCTGCTCACCTAGGTAAGTTCATCAGCCTTGAAGGCATCGACGGGTCCGGCAAGTCCACCCAAGCGCGCCGATTAGCCGATTGGCTGAACACTCAGGGGCGTACTGCGGTTTTGACGCGAGAGCCCGGTGGCGCTCCGGGGGCCGAGGATATCCGGCGTCTGCTGGTCGAAGGCGATCCCGACCGCTGGAGCCCTGAGACCGAAATCCTTCTTTTCACTGCCGCGCGTCGCGATCATCTGGAACGCACTATCCGCCCGGCTCTTGAAGCTGGCAGGGACGTCGTGACCGACAGATTTGCCGACTCCACCCGCGTGTATCAAGGTGCCACGCGCGGCGACTTACGGGGACTCGTGGACCAAATCCACGACGACGCCATCGGAGTGGAGCCTGACTTGACCCTGATCCTCGATATGGACCCTGCCGTTGCATTGGAACGCGGGCTGGCACGGCAAAGTGGCGAGGATCGGTTCGAAGACTTCGGCCTGCCGTTCCAGCAAAAGCTGCGAGCCGGCTTTCTGGCCTTGGCGAAGGATTATCCGGATCGTTGTGTGGTGATCGATGCCAACACTGATCCGGACACCATCGCAGACGCAATCGCCCAAGTGGTGGCCAAGCATCTGGCGTAACCGCCCCTCTTTTCACCTGCCCCTGCCCCGCACCCGTGCTACATCCCTTCCATGTCCGACGACGCTCCACTCGAATCCGATCGCCTTGACGGTGCGCCTCACCCGCGTGAGACAAAGCGGCTCTTTGGTCATGCGGGGCCAGAGGCAGAGTTTCTGAGCGCCGCCACTTCTGGCCGCCTGCCCCATGGCTGGCTGTTGACCGGCCCGAGGGGCATTGGAAAGGCAACCTTCGCCTGGCGCGCGGCGCGGTTTCTGTTGGCGACACCGCCGGTCAGTGATGACGACATGTTCGGCGCACCGCCACCGCCTGAAAGCCTCGATATCGACCCCGAGCATCCCGTTGCCCGCCGGATGCTGGCTTTGTCCGAACCGGGGTTGTTCCTGCTCCGCCGCCCAGTGGACGACAAGGACCCCAAGAAGCTCAAAACGGTCATCACGGTTGACGAGGTCCGGGGCCTCAAGGGCTTCTTCCAGATGTCCGCAGGGGACGGCCGTCGTGTTGTGATCGTGGACAGCGCCGATGAGATGAACCCATCCGCCGCCAATGCGCTCTTGAAAGAGCTGGAGGAGCCACCCGAAGGCGCCGTCCTCTTCCTGATCTCCCACCGCCCCTCTGGCCTTTTGCCCACGATCCGCTCCCGCTGCCGTACCCTTCGGTTCAACGCGCTTGAAGATGCAGACCTCGCCGCGGCGCTCACTCAAGCCGGGTCGGAGCCACCCGAAGGCGCGGCACTGGCCACACTGGCGCAAGGCTCCGTCGGCGCGGCCATCACGCTTGCCGAGCAAGGCGGCCCGGCGCTCTATGCCGACATCACGCACCTACTGGAAACCCTGCCCAACATGGACCGCGCGCTGGCCCTCAAACTCGCCGAAAGCACGGCAGGCAAAGCCAATGAGGCTCGCTTCGACCTGACCCTCTCGCTTCTGGAAACCGCCCTTTCCCGCGCCGCCCGGCTCGGCGCCACAGGTCAGGCCCCCATCGAGATCGTCCAGAACGAAGCCGCAATCCTCGCCCGCCTCGCCCCGGACCCGCACAGGGCGCGCGACTGGGCCAACCTCGCGCAGTCCCTGACCGCCCGCGCCCGCCGCGGCAAGGCGGTCAACCTTGACCCCGCCGCGCTCATCTTCGATATCTTCCTCGATCTGGACCGCACCGCGGCCCGCCTTGCCGCGTGAGTGCCCATGTCAGAGCCCCAAATCGTCGACAGCCACTGCCACCTCGATTTCGACAGCCTTGCGTCTGAGCTGCCCGAAATCGTCTCCCGCGCCCTCGACGCAGGCGTCACCCGCATGGTCACCATCTGCACCCGCCTGCGCAACGCGCCGCAAGTCCAAGCCATTGCAGACACCCACGCCCCCGTCTTCTGGGCCGGTGGCACCCACCCCATGTCCGCCGCCGAGGAGCCTTTGGCCACCGTCGAAGACCTCACCACCCTCGCCGCGCACCCCAAGTTCGTGGGCATCGGTGAGACCGGCCTCGACTACCACTACACGGCTGAAAGCAAGGCGATCCAACAGGAAAGCCTCCGCATCCATATTGAGGCCGCGCGCCAGACCAACCTGCCCCTCATCATCCATTCCCGCGATGCCGATGACGACATGGCCCGCATCCTGACCGAAGAACACCGCGCAGCCCCCTACACCTGCGTCATGCACTGCTTCAGCTCTTCGCCTGAGCTGGCCCAAGCCGCCCTCGACCTCGGCTTCTACCTCTCCATGTCCGGCATCGCCGCTTTCCCCAAATCGCAACCCCTCCGCGATATCTTCGCGAGCGCACCTGTCGACCGCATCCTCGTGGAAACCGACAGCCCCTACCTCGCCCCACCGCCCCATCGCGGCAAACGCAATGAGCCCGCCTTCACGGCCCACACCGCCCGCGTCGGCGCCGAAATCTTCGGCCTCTCCTACGAAGACTTCGCGGCCCAGACCTCCGCCAATTTTGATCGGCTGTTCTGGAAAGCCGCAACCGCGACAAAGGCCGCCTGAATGGCCACGCTGCGCTTCACCATCCTAGGTTGCGGCTCCTCCGGCGGCGTCCCGCGCCTCGGCGGCCATTGGGGTGCCTGCGATCCTGACAACCCGAAAAACACCCGCCGCCGCTGTTCGCTCCTCGTCGAACGCGAAACCGAAAACGGCACCACCGCCGTCCTCATCGACACCTCGCCTGACTTGCGAACGCAGCTGCTCGACGCCGGTATCGGCCGCCTCGACGCCGTCCTCTACACCCACGCCCATGCCGACCACGTCCACGGCCTCGATGACCTGCGCATGATCGTCTTCAACATGCGCGCCCGCTTGCCCGTCTACGCCGATGGCCCCACCACAAACGATCTGCTCAACCGTTTCGGTTACGCCTTCGTGCAGCCCCCCGGCTCGGCTTACCCACCGATCCTCGACATCAATTCCATCGATGGCGATGTCACAATCGACGGCCCCGGCGGGCCCATCACCTTCACACCCTTCGAAGTCACCCACGGCAATATCGACGCCCTCGGCTTCCGCATCGGCAAAGTCGCCTACCTCCCCGATGTCTCCGACATCCCCGACACAATCTGGCCCGCGCTCGAAGGCCTCGACGTCTGGATCCTCGACGCACTCCGCCGCGATCCGCATCCTTCCCACAGCCATCTGGCCAACTCGCTGGAATGGATCGCCCGCGCCGCGCCCAAACGCGCCGTGCTCACCAACATGCACATCGACTTGGACTACGAGACCGTGCTCGCCGAGACACCGGACAACGTCGAACCCGCTTATGACGGGATGCAGATTGAAGTCGCGGGCTAATTGCGCCCAATTTGGGCAAGGCCGAACGCCAACCCGGCTTCGCGACGAATAATGAAAGCTGCGAAGACGGCCGCAGGCCGGAGGAGGGGCGCCATCGTTTCCCTTTGCGCCGCAAACCCGCTAAGCCCTTCCCATGCTTGACCTTCTCGCCATCGTCCTCCCGGTCTTCCTCGTCGTGGGCGCGGGCTATGCCGCTGTCTGGCGGGGTCTTTTCAAAGACAGCGCCGTTGATGGCCTGATGACCTTCACCCAGAAATTCGCCATCCCCTGTCTGCTCTTCTCCGCCATCGCCACACTGGACCTCGGCGCGCAGCTGAACCTCCGCCTCCTGATCTCCTTCTACGCGGGCTCCACCCTGTGTTTCTTCGCAGGCCTCTTCGGCGCGCGCCTCATCTTTGGCCGCCCCTGGACCGATAGCGTCGCCATCGGCTTTGCCGCACTTTTCGCCAACACCGTCCTTCTGGGCCTGCCCATCTCCGAACGTGCCTACGGTAGCGACGCCCTCGGCCCCAACTACGCGATCATCGCCTTCCACGCGGCCTTCTGCTACCTGCTCGGCATCACCACGATGGAGATCATTCGCGCTGAGACCCGGGGCCTCCGCCTCGCCGGCACAGTCGCCAAGGCTATGTTCCAGAATTCCCTGATGATCGGCATCGGCCTCGGCTTCATCGTGAACCTCTCAGGCCTGCCGATCCCAAACGTTCTGCGCGAAGCCCTCGATCTGATGATCCGCGCCGCTTTGCCCGCCGCGCTCTTCGGCCTCGGCGGCGTCCTCTACCGTTACAAACCCGAAGGCGACGCGGGCGTGATCGCCATGATCTGCGGCCTGTCCCTGCTGGTCCACCCCATCGTCACCTACAGCCTCGGCACCGGCCTGAACCTTAGCCAGCCACAACTCCAATCCGCCGTCCTCACGGCCGCCATGGCGCCGGGCGTTAATACTTACATCTTTGCGGATATGTACGGCTGTGCCCGCCGCGTAGCGGCGACCTCGGTGCTAGTGGGTACGGCCCTGACGGTCGTCACAGCAGCAGTGTGGATTGCAGTTCTGGGCTAGGCCACGAGGATAGAGCGGGCCTCTGCCGCCGTCAGTGCCAGCCGCTCCAACGATGCCCGCTCGAACATGTCAGGGAACAAGCGTTCAAGCTCGGCCCGCGTTTCCGCATCCAACGCGCCGCGGGCCACGTCTCCGGGATGCAGGCTTTCAGCGGCCACACCTTCGGCCGTCAAGGTACGATGCCCGTCCATCAGGATATGGAAGTATTCAACGTCACCGCCTTCAGCGACATAGACGTCGTCGCGGCCAAGGAAGTGAATGGCAGGGACCCAAACCGCATCCGTGCCGAAATGCAGCTCCGCCTGCCAGCCCGTCAGCAAAAGGCGGTGCTGGCGCGAGACTCGCAGTTCGCGTTTGTTGCCGATTGCCCCAGCCTTGAAGACGACCGGCGCACATGATCCGATGGCTGAAAACGTCCGCCGCCCGATCCACCGGATCGGCTCGGCCCCACCCTCTTCGGTCATCACGAAACCGCCGACGCTCAAATTCTCAATGGCGAGCTCACCCGTTGGTGTCGCGATCATCGTGCCAGCGGCAAAGCAGATCGGCGTCGCATAGCTCGACGCGGCCGGGTTCGGACCCTCTTGGTTCGAGATGACGGTCAGCGGCACGTTGATCGGCGGGAAGCCACCCTGTGGCCCGATAAAGGCAAGGCCTTCGACATTGCCGTAGCTGTTGTTGTCGCCCGACTGGCGAATGTTGAACGCCACTAACGTGTATTGATTGCCGTCCGGGTCTTCGACGACAACGCTGTATTCCGCCTCCGCAACGGAGTTCGCCGGGTAGGTCGTTCCATTGAAGCTTTCGGAATTGATCAAGCGTTGCGAGGTATCGCTGTCGCCAAAATTGCTATCGTCATCGGTAATCTCGATTTCCTGCCAGGCATTCGACGTCAGGGTGATCGTGGCACCCGGATTGCCGCCGCTTGGCGCAAGATGCACGCCGCTGCCCTGGCTCTGTCCATCAAGGCCCGAACCACCATTGGTGCCCGTCACCGTGATCAGGTCTTCGGGCAGGACGAATATTGAATAATCCGGCATGTTCGCACTCCTCGCGCCTTGCCTACAGGCGCAGTGCGGCAGCGTTCAGGGGGAAATACGGCACCATTGTGGCAGCGGCATTGACAGATCGTTGCCGCCACGTGGTTTCTGGACGGCCACCAAAACCCGATAATCCAATACTATCAGACAGTTGACCCCTCTGCTCACGCGTGAGCAGAGGGGTCAATGCGGGGCAATCCCACGTAGCCGCTCTGACCGACGCCTCAGCATCTCCACCGTCGCCAGCAGGATGATCGAGATCGCCACAAGGATCGTCGCCGCCGCCAGAATGACCGGACTGATCTGCTCGCGCAGACCGGTGAACATCTGCCATGGCAGCGTTTGCTGCCCTGCAGAGCCCACAAAGATCACCACAACCACCTCGTCGAACGAGGTGATGAAGGCAAACAACCCGCCCGAGATCACCCCAGGCAGGATTAGTGGCATCTGGATGCGGAAGAAGGTCGTCACCGGGTTCGCGCCCAGATTGGCCGCAGCCCGCGTTAGTGAGCGGTCAAAGCCCACCAAAGTCGCCGTCACTGTGATGATGACGAACGGAATGCCCAAGGCTGCATGGGCCAGCACAACGCCCCAATAGGTGCCCTGCAGGCCAATCCGGCTGTAGAAGAAATACATGCCAGCCGCCGAGATGATCAGCGGCACGATCATGGGCGAGATCAGGATCGCCATGATCGCCCCCTTGAACGGCACATGAGTCTGGCTCAATCCAATGGCGGCCAGCGTCCCGAACCCCACCGAAAGGATCGTCGCCACCGGCGCAATCATCAGCGAGTTGCGGAGCGGTGTCATCCACTCCTCCCCCTCAAGGCCGGTCAGCTTACCGATAACGAGGCCAAAAATGGCGCCGATCAGGATCGGAAACAGGTTCAGGCTCCCCTTCACCAGCTTCAGGATCACGGTCAAAACGGCTCCGACCACGATACCAATCAGCAGCCCGAGCCACGGATATCCGTCTTCCCCGAAGAAGTCCTGGTAATGGTGCAGGCTGTAGGCCTCGGGATCCAGCGCCAGCATGCCCGGCGTGAAGGTAAAGAAGTCCTCGGCATTAAAGCTGAGCGGAATGATGATGATGATCGGCGCGATCAGGAAGAAGAAGATCAGCCCACACAACACTCGGAACCCATAGAACCAGACACGCTGCCCAAACGTGGCATAGGGGGGAAGTTTCGTGTCCATGGTCGCTTACCCCAGCTTCACGTTGTCGATGCCCACGATCCGGTCGTAGAGCCAGTAGAGAACCAGAACCACCGCCAGCAGGATCGAGCCAAGCGCCGCCGCCAGACCCCAGTTCAGGCTCGACGAAATGTGGAACGCAATCCGGTTGGAGATGAACGTCCCCGTCCGTCCGCCCACCAGTTCCGGCGTGATGTAATAGCCGATGGCGAGGATGAAGACGAGGATACAGCCTGCCCCGATCCCCGGGATCGACTGCGGGAAGTAGACCCGCCAGAACGCCGTCCAATTCGTCGCGCCAAGCGATTTCGCCGCCCGCACATAGCTGGGTGGGATCGTCTTCATGACCGAGAACATCGGAAGGATCATGAACGGCAACAGGATGTGCGTCATGGCGATGATCGTACCAGTCTGGTTGTTGATAAGCGCCAATCGGCTGTCATCGGCCACCAAGCCGATCCACACAAGGATATCGTTGATCACGCCTTGCTGTTGCAGAAGTACCTTCCAAGCGGACGTCCGCACCAGGAGCGAGGTCCAGAAGGGCAGCAGGACAAGGATCAGAAGCAGGTTCGACGTGCGCGTCGGCAGGTTCGACAGCAGATAGGCAATCGGATAGCCAAGCAGGATGCAGCTGATCGTGATGACACCCGACATGAACAGCGTCCGCCAGAACAGCAGCAGGTAAAGGCGCTGATCCTCTGGCTGCGCCTCGATACCCTGAGGCGTCAGTTGCAGATCCACGGACGACAGGAAATAGCCAGCCGTGAACGGGTCCGAGAAGGCCTCGATCGTGCCCCAGACCTCAAGGTCCAGCCAATCTTCGTCGATATCCTCGAAGGCTGCGCGATAGCTTTGGGTTTCAAAACCCGGAACGGCCTCCAACGCCTCGACAAAGACCGGCCCATCAAAGCGCCCCAGGCCCTCGGCCCCTGCACCGCTTTCGTGGATCGCCATCAGGTCGTGGTAGAGGGCGGCATAGACAAGGTGCCATGGCTCCTCTTCCGCCGGATCGTCCCCATCGGTTTGCTGAATAGTGCGCGCGAAGGTCTCATAGGCTTCCGCCGCACGGGGGAAGCTCGCCTCGAACTCAGCGTCGATGCGGAACAACGATAGCGGGCGATCTTCGCCCTCGGCGGGACGGCTGGACAGCCACCCGGAGTCGGACACCAGAGGAAGCCAGAAAAGCGGGTCTTCCCATCGCTCGTTCAGGTCGACGAATTGGTCGGTGTAGATTTCGCCAATATCATCCACGCCGCGCCCGGTTTTGCGAAACAGCGACGACATGCCCGTCGTCTCATAGTTCAGCCGGCTTCCCAGCCGGGTATGTTCGCGACGCTCGGTTGCAGCATAGAAATCCAGCGCCAGCGCCGCATAGACATCATCTTCGGGCACATCGGACGGGTCCCATTCATCCAGCGCGACAACGGTGCGCGGCAGAGTTTCCGACACGATCTGATTCTCGACCGAGCGGAACAGCATATCCACAATCGGCGCGATAAAGGTCACGAGGATGAAGATCAGCAAAGGCGCGATCAGCATCAGTGCGCGGAGCTTTTGGGCACGCAGCGCGCGGGCCAGCGACCGCTTTAGCGGGCGACCATCGGCGGCCAGCATCGGCCCGTCTTGGGTTGCGTCGCTCATTCCACGCCCTCGACAACAAGGATCACGCTATCGGCTGTGCGACGGCGGATCTCGGCAACTTCTTGGTATTCGGGGTCGTTGTAGGCCGCCATCGCAGCCTCATACGACTCAAACTCAAACACGACATGGCGCTGGAAGGTCTCCCCTTCCAAAATCTCGGACTTGCCGCCGCGCACAATCGGCTTGGCCCCATGGCTCAGCAGGATCGGCGTGTCCCGTTCGATGTACTCCTGGTACGCCTCGGGATCGTTCACCGTGATGTGGCCGATGATATAGCCTTTGGGCATTGGACCGCCTTGTCGCCTCGGAAGGGTGTCAGGGCAACACGAGGCCGCCCTGACGAAAGTTGACTTACTGGGCCAGCCACGCCTGGAAGCGTGCGTCCATGTCGTCCCGATAATCCGCCCACCATTCGTAGTTGAACAGGAACGTGTTCTCGGAGTTGGCCGGATCGGTCGGCATGTGCGGCGCCATTGCGATGCCTAGGTCAGCGTGGTTGCCAACCAGCGGTGCGGACGACGCGCGGGTCGGACCGTAGGAGATGTAGAGCGCCTGATCGGCCAGACGCTGCGTGTCCGTGGCGAAGCGCACGAAGTCGAGCGTACGGGCCAGACGATCTTCCGGCAGACCGGCAGGAATGATCCAGCCATCAAGGTCGAACATCTGCCAATCCCAGAGCATGTTGACCGGCTGGCCCTGCTCTTCGATCAGGCTGAACAGACGACCGTTGTAGGTCGAACCGATCACAACTTCGCCGTCAGCCAGAAGCTGCGGCGTGTCGGCGCCAGCGGACCACCAGACGGTCTGGTCCTTGATGGTGTCGAGCATCGCGAACGCGCGGTCGAGGCCTTCTTCGGTCTCCAGCGTGTCGTAGACATCTTCGATTGCCACACCGTCACAGATCAGCGCCCATTCCAGGTTCGCGATCGGGCGACGCTCCAGCGAGCGCTGGCCGGGGAAGGTTTCAGTGTCGAAGACGGCGCAAACGCTGTCAGGCTCAGCACCGTTCCACTCAGCCACATCGTTGCGGTAACCGAAGGTGGTCGAATACACGATCTGCGGGATGAAGCAGTCGGACACGATGAACTCGCCAAAGTCTTCCGAGGCAGGCGTGCCATCGGGGGCCGGGGCCAGAACTTCGTCATGGTCGATTTCCATCGCCAGGCCTTCGTCGCACAGACGCATGGCGTCAGCGGCCACAACGTCAACGAGGTCCCAGGTGATGTTGCCGGCCTCATTCATAGCGCGCAGACGGGCAACGGCTTCGGCCGAGCTTTCGTCCCAGATCACTTCCAGGCCTTCATGCATCTCTGCATAGGGCTCGGAATAGGCACGCTGCTGGCTGATCTGATAGGCACCGCCCCACGACACGAGGGTCATGGAACCTGCCATGTGACCGTCGGCCATAGCACCCGTCGTTGCGAGGGCTGCGCCAGTGGTCAGGAGCATAAGGCTCTTGATTTTCATGTGGTCTCTCCTTGGTTGGACTTCGGTTTTCCCGTGGTTTTTGCGCCCCTTACGGGACGTTATGCATCCAGTGCCCGGCAATCCTGCGGACGCCAGCCAATCTCGATGCTCTCCCCCGGGGTCAGCCTGCGCTGATCGGGGGCATTTCGTGTCTTGATGATGAAATCATCGGTTCCCGCAACGCTCAGGCGTGTGCGGTAAATATCGCCCATGTAGACGAATTCCTTCACCTCAGCCTTCAACGTGTGCGCGCCGGGGGTCAGACGGTTGGGGTCCATCTCTACCCGTTCGGGCCGGATCGACACTTGGGTCTTCTCCCCCACGGCGCTGACATTTACAGGCACCGCGTCGATGATCGACCCATCTTCCAACGTCACTTCGCACATATCGCCAGCCATCTTGCTGACAGTGCCCTGCAACGTGTTGTTTTCACCAATGAACTGCGCAACGAAGCTGTTCTGCGGCTCCTCATAGAGCGTATCCGGAGCGGCCAGCTGCTGGATGCGCCCGTCGTCGAACACCGCCACTCGGTCCGACATGGTCAGCGCTTCGGTCTGGTCGTGGGTTACGTAGACCGTGGTGATCCCAAGCTCATGGGCCAGGTTCGTGATCTCGAACTGCAAGGTCTCGCGCAGCTGTTTGTCGAGCGCGCCGAGCGGTTCATCCATCAGAACCAGTTCCGGCTCGAACACCAGGGCGCGCGCCAATGCGATCCGCTGCTGCTGACCGCCTGAAAGCTGCGCGGGACGGCGATTGATGAAATCACCCATCTGCACCATGTCGAGCGCACGCTTGATCTTTTCCTCGCGATCCGACTTGCCCATGCCACGCACTTCCAGCGGGAAAGACAGGTTCTCACCCACCGTCATGTGCGGGAACAACGCATAGTTCTGGAACACCATGCCAATGCCGCGCTTGTGCGGTGGAATGTTGTTGATCGGTTTGCCGTCCAGCGTGATCTCGCCGTGAGTGGCAGTCTCGAACCCGGCCAACATCATCAGGCAGGTCGTTTTACCGGACCCCGAAGGCCCAAGCATCGTCAGGAACTCGCCCCGCCCGATGTGAAGATTGAGGTCTTTGACGACGAGCACTTCGCCATCATAACTTTTTTGCACGCGGTCGAAGGCGACGAACGCTTCCGTCTGGTCTGAGGTCAAACCCCACTCCCCTGTTGTCTTGCTGCAGTGTCTCCGGGTTTACCCGTGCCTGCGCTTATCCGGGCGAAGACTAATCGCGGATTACCCGCAGTTTCAACCAAAGCCTTGGCGAACTGTATCTTCAAACTGGAATTTCCTGCTGACAAAGGGGAAATGCGGCCATTCAGAACCAAAAAGCGGCGCGATCGGGCAATCTGCCCGTGCCTTGTGCGCTCTCTGCAAAGCGCGTAACCCTTGCCTCAAGGCAGGTATTGACCCGCAAGGATGGCCTTTTTTGCCGAATTTTTCCCAATCACTGGACCGCGCTTGACCGAGAATATCGTCCAAAATGGCACCGGCGCAAAGCTATGGCGCAGGCTCTGGTCCGAGCATATCCGGCGCTTCTGGCCTGTGCTTCTTCTTGCCGTTTTTCTGATGAGTCTTGAAGGGGCGGCGATCGGCGCCTTTGCATGGGCCGTCCAACCCATGTTCGACACGCTGTTCACGGCCGGATCCATGGACGGTGTCACATGGGTCGCGCTATTGATCGGCGGGCTTTTTCTGTTGCGGGCAACGGCCGGGTTCTTCCAACGCATCCTTGTGGTTGGCGTTGGGTTGCGCGTCGTGGCCAGCCTCCAACGACGTCTGTTGGGCCATCTACTGACGCTGGATATGGCCTTCTTCCAGGGTAACCCGCCCGGCGCGCTGATCGAGCGTGTGCGCGGCGACACGTCAGCGCTTCAATCGGTCTCGTCCGCTGCGCTTATGTCGCTTGGGCGAGATGTCATTACTCTGATCTCGCTGCTGACCGTCATGCTGGTCACCGATTGGCGATGGACCCTTTTCGCCCTTCTTGGCGTGCCAGCCCTGATCCTTCCGTTACTTGCCGTCCAAGCCTTCATCAAACGAACCGCCCGTACAGCACGGGAGGCCGCGGCCACATTGTCCGCACGGCTGGATGAGATTTTTCACGGCATTCAAACGATCAAGCTGAACCGCCTTGAGACCCATGAGAAAACGCGGTTTCGAGATGAGATTACAGCGTTCTTGCGTCCGTCCATCCGGGCCCAGATCGGAGTAGCGTCAAACCCCGCCATGATTGATGTCGTGGCGGCTTTGGGCTTCGTGGCCGTCCTTTATGTCGGTGGGCAGGACATTATCGAGGGCGAGAAAACACTTGGCCAATTCATGTCGTTCTTCACGGCCTTGGGATTGCTGTTTGAACCGTTGCGCCGCCTGTCGAGCATCGCCGGCCAAGTTCAAACCGCAGGCGCATCGCTCGAACGAATATATGGCGTGCTGGAAACCCTGCCGACCATAAATGATGTCAATGACGCGAAACCGTTGTCGGCAGGCGACGTGGCCTTCGATAACGTCCACTTTTCTTACGGCGACGCACCTGTCCTGCGCGGCCTTACCTTCAGCGCGCGCGCGGGACAGACGACAGCCCTTGTTGGGGCATCCGGCGCTGGCAAAACGACCGTGTTCGCGGCCCTAACGCGATTGCTGGATGCGTCTGAGGGCACGATTTCCATCGGCGGCATGCCAATCATCGAAGCTGAGACCGCCAGCCTGCGCGACACGATCGCAGTGGTGGGTCAGGAAACCGCTTTGTTTGATGAAAGCATTGCCGCCAACATCCGCATGGGCGCACTGGGTGCTACAGATGCTGAGGTCGAAGCGGCCGCAAAAGCCGCCGAAGTCATGGAATTCGCGCAGAACTTTCCAAATGGCCTCGCCACCGAGGTGGGGCCGCGCGGCTCTGGCCTGTCGGGTGGCCAGCGCCAGCGGGTCGCCATCGCGCGCGCCATGCTCAAGGCCGCTCCTATCTTGCTGCTGGACGAGCCGACATCAGCACTGGATGCCAAATCCGAAAAGCTGGTCGGTGCTGCGTTGGACCGTCTGGCCGAAGGCCGTACCACATTGGTGATCGCCCACCGCCTTTCCACGATCCGCAATGCCGACAAGATCATCGTTATGGATCAGGGGCGCGTGGTCGAAGAAGGAACGCATGATGAATTGCTGGCCCAGAACGGAGCCTATGCCCGCCTGCACGCCCTTCAGATCACAGGCGTTGAGGTTTAGTGCGTTACGGCTGACCAAATCCCGAACAGACCCACCAGCACAAGGCTCAGCGCCCAAACCAGATCAAGGTTGAACCACGTCTTCGACAGGAACTTCAGCCCCAGCCACAGGTAGATGAACACCGCGATCACGGCGCCTGCCCCCGTCATGGCCAGCGTGTGCAACCCTGCGACAGCGACCGCCACACCAAGGTCGTTCTGCATCAACGATTGCGCGGCCAGATGCCCGGTGTCCTCCGGCGCAATCGCGCAGATACCCAGATAGATCGGTACCAGCATAAGCCCCGCCCCGTGGGCCAGTGCCGCAAGGAATGACCACAAGGCCAGACGCGCCGGATGCACCCGCGCCAGGAACCTCGGATGGCGGCGGTTGATCAGCAGGTAGCCACCCATCGCCACCACGATCACGCCTGCCCCAATCCGGATCTCGCTCTCGTATTCCACCAACGTGATCATCAGTGAAAACGGCAGAAGAATCGCCAGCATTGACAGGAAATGCCCAAGCGCCAGAAGCCCCAGCGCCTTTGGCAGGGCTGAGGTCTTTCGTTCCATCAACGCGGCAGAAACCGCCAAGGGCCATCCCATCCCGGGGTTCAACCCGTGATAGAGGCCCGAGGCGATGACGGCCCACCAAAGGGCCGCCACGGAAAGCTCTTCCATGCCCGCTTAGACGTTCGGGTAGCAGAAGCTGTCGGTCGAACAATCTCCACCTTCAAGGCGGATCTGGTGCGAACGGTAGCCCTTGGGGAAGTCGATGTAGAAGTCTTCCGCCAGCCGGAAGCCTTTCTCATCGTTATGGGCCATGACCATCTGGCCGCCTTCGTCATCCGGGTAGAACTGATCATCCCAGGTCGAATAGAGCGAGTTGGTCCAGTAAACGCGCTTCCCGTCGCGGGAGACTTCCACCATCTGCGGGCCATAGACAAACGGCTTGCCATTGGGGTGCGCCGTGCCTTTGGCGATGCCGCCGACCTCTACCTTGCCGACGAGCTTCGGATTCATCGGGTCGGACACATCGTATTGATGCATTTCACCCAGACCCCAGCAGGCGACGTAGAGGTATTTGTCATCAAGGCTCAGGTCGATATCCGTCACCAGCGGTGGCACCGCCTCGAACCCTTGCAACAGCGGCGGCAGGTTCTCGGGCTTCTCAGGCCTTGGGTCGATGGTGATGACCTTTTTGGCCTTCCACGTCCCGTCGTCATCGCGCCACCACGTGAAGATCGCGCCTTGCAGATTGGTCGTGTCGACCACAACGCCGCAGAACCCGTAGCTCTTGGTCGGGTCGTGCGCGGGCCGGATTTCCAGCGCCATCTGGTAATTCTCACCAAAGTCGATGGTCTGCACGTTCTTACGCGCGCGCAGGTCCCAGAAGTGGATCGAGTGGCCGTATTTGTTGGACAGAAGATCCTCTGGCACCACGCCATTCTCGAACTGCGGCGGCAGACCCCATTCCGAGGATACCATGTAATCCTGCGGCAGGTTCCACCAGAAATCGTAGTGCTTGTCCTGCGGGCCGCGGTCCATCTCGTAGCGCCCGATTACGTCGAAGGTCTCGCAATCCATGATGAAGATGCCCGGCGGTCCATCGGTGCCATCTTCGCCGCCACCGCCAAGGGTGGAGACGTAGATGCCCTCAGGCCCGCAATGGATCGTGTGCGGGCGGGAATAGCCGGTCTTGGCGAAGATCTCTTCCGGCTCAATGATCTTGTGGATCTTGGCCTCCAGCGGCTCTTTCACATCGATCACGTAAACACGGGACGACCGGATGCCCGGCACGATCAGATAACGGCGCTCAAGAAAGGCGTGGCCCGTCAGTGGCGACAACGACGAAGAACAAGCGTTCCAACCGAAATGGTGAAATTCGTCGCCCTTGTTGGGCACGATCACCTGATGGACGATCTCGCCATAAGTCTTCGATTTCGGATCAAGGTCCACAACAGCGATGCCGTCGGGTTGGGAGCCATCGGGGCTCAGCATCACGGTGAAGCCATAGGTCTCAATCGGCGCTTCCATCGCCAGCTTCGCGGATGCGTGGAATGTGGGGTCTGGTCTCAGGTTCATAATCGTCCTCCCATTGCAGTGTGGTGCAGTCCTCTTGGGCGGGACCTTTGCGTCATCAGGCACAGCGCCTCCAGTGCAGTCCCGGAGGCAATCCGGGCCGCTCGCCATGCGTTTCGTCAAATGTCTGACAATTGACACGCTGCCTCAGAATCACTGTTCCGCAAAGCGTTTTTTACAACCGGCAGTGGAATGCCGTCTGCACAATTCCTGCACGTAATGCCACCGCCCCCTGCACGGACCCCACGCACCCTGCGCAATCCGTTCCGGCAAAATCGCTGCATTGAGACGCAAGATAGCGGAGAAAACAAATGAGCGGACAGTTCACAATCCGGGGCCTTCCCGATCGCCTGAAACACGATGCTTGGTGGATGATTGATGCGCCCGCCAACGCCAACGCGCGCCCCGAACCCGGCCTCGGCGCGCGCATTTCAGATGGCAAGGCCGCCCTGCTGGCGCTTCTGATTTTGATCGTGCTGGCCGATATCAGTTTCTGGGATCAGACGCCGGGCCTCTCCATGGCTTTGTTCTGCATGGGCCTGTCCGCGGCTATGATCGCCTTCAAACCGGTCAAGGCCACGCGCCGCGAATGGGCCATCGCCATGGGCTTCGCGTTGGTTTGCAACCTGCCGGTGATCGAGCACGCGCAACCGCTCTCCTACGCGTTCAGCGTCGGCGGCATCGCATCCCTTCTTGCGTGGGTAGCCCAAGGCACCCTGATCCGTTGGTCCGAGGCGCTGACCCCTTTCATCCGCGCCTCCTCCGACGGCTTGATCCTGCTGCCGACCCGCGTGATCGGCGCCGCGCGCAGCCGCAAATTCGGAACCGACTGGAAAGCGCTGGCCCGCGCGTACCTGCTGCCCATATCCGTCGCCCAGATCTTCGTCGCCCTCTTCGCCGTCGCCAACCCGCTGTTCGAACGCACATTGGCCAGTGCGACCGACATCGGCCCCCTGCGCGGTGAAACGCTTCTGCGCATCCTTTTCTGGGGTGCCGCCGCCTGCATCCTCTGGCCCTACCTGAACACGCGCGCCCTGCGGCAGGACGCGGCCTTCGACATAGCACTGCCGAATGGCGATCTCTCCGCTGGCTTCCTCAACGCAGGCTCCGTCCGCCTGTCGCTGATCCTGTTCAACGCCATCTTCGCTGTGCAAACCCTGTCGGACCTGACCATCCTGACCGGCGGCGTCGCCTTGCCCGAAGGCATGACCTACGCCGAATACGCCCATCGCGGCGCCTATCCCTTGCTGGTTACAGCGCTCCTCGCAGGCCTCTTCGCCGCGCTGACCCACAAGATGGTGGCAGAGGACAAGCGGATGCGCTGGCTCGTCTATGCCTGGCTCGGCCAGACCCTGCTGCTGGTCTGCACCGCCGCCTTCCGCCTGTCACTTTACGTGCAGGCCTATGCGCTCACCCACCTGCGCATCGCGGCGTTCATCTGGATGGGGCTGATTGCCTTGGGCCTGATCCTCGTCGTCATCCAGATCGTGCAGGCCCGCTCCCTCGGCTGGCTGATCCGCTGGAACGCGGCCACGGCTCTGGCCACGCTCTACCTCTGCACCTTCGTCAACTTCACCCACATCATCGCAGACCATAACCTGTCGGCAGACATCCCCATCGAGCGCCTCGACCTCACCTACCTCTGCGGTCTGGGCGAGCAGGTGATCTCCGCAATGTGGGAATACGGCCCGGTCCATGACGATGTGCAATGTGGCACCCAAGGCCGACCCTCCATCGCCTTCGACGATATCGACAGCTGGCAGGAATGGGGCTTTCGCCGCTGGCGGCTTGAAGCGTATCTTACCGCTCACCACGACTTGTGAGACGACGCGCCATGCCCGCCTGCCTTCTGATCGTCGATGACGATCCCAACATCCGCGACGTGATCGGCTTTGCCGCTGAGGCTGCGGGATATCACACCGACTTCGCCGCCGATGGTGCGGCGGGGTTAGCCAAAGCGCAAACTGGCGCGGCGGACTTGCTGATCCTCGACGTGGGCCTGCCCGAGATGGACGGCTTTGACGTCTGCAAAGAGTTGCGCAAAACCTCCGACGTGCCGATCCTGTTCCTGACCGCACGAGATGATGAGATTGATCGCATCCTCGGCATGGAAATCGGCGGCGATGATTACGTCACCAAGCCCTTCTCGCCCCGCGAACTTGTTGCCCGCATCAAGGCGATCCTCAAACGCTCCAACGGGCGCGCCACACCGTCCGAGACGCTCAGCCACGGCGCGCTGACCCTCGATCCGTCTCGACACCAGTGCACGTTTGCAGGCGAGGACGTTGCGCTGACGCAATCCGAATTCAACCTGCTCGAAGCGCTGCTGGCCAACCCGGACAAAGTCACCAAACGCAACGCCCTCGTCGATGCCGTCTACGGCCACAACATCCACGTCTCCGACCGCACCATCGACAGCCATATCCGAAACATTCGCCGTAAGCTGACTGAGGCAGGCTGTGCGGACAGCATAGAAACCGTTCACGGCGTCGGCTTGCGGATGGGCCCATGCCTGCCCGCGTGACGCCCCGCAGGAAATGGCGCCCCGGTCTGGGCGGCGTGATCCTCGCCATGCTGGCGCTTGTTCTGGTCCTGCCCTTCGCGGGCCTGAACCTTTTCCGGTTCTACGCCAACCAGCTTGTGCAACAGACCGAGGAAAGTCTGCTGATGCAGGCCGCCGTCCTGACGTCCACCTATGAGGAACTCTACCGCACCGCCGCCGACCTGCCGCCCGACCCGCTGCCATCTGACGGCCGCCGCCCGTTCCGCCCGCTCTTTCCCGCCGTCACCGTGAACCCGCAAACCATCCTGGGGCCCCGCCCCGATGGTCTGCCCGCGACCGAACCCGTCGCCCTGCCCTATCAGCGCATCGCACCGTACCTGTCCGAAATCGCCCTCGGCGCGCAGGAGCAAACCCTAGCCGGATATCGCTTTCTCGACCGGTTCGGCACCGTGATCGCAGGCTCGGCTGAGACCGGCGTCTACCTCGGCCATGTGCAGGAGGTTGCGCTGGCACTGAACGGCGATACCGTCTCCGTCCCCCGCGTGCGCACCCGCCCCACGGCTGAGCCGCTGATCTATCGCTTCAGCCAAGGCACCCGCGTCCGCATCTTCGTCGCCATGCCCGTCACCATCCGGGATGACATCATCGGCGTTGTGTACCTCAACCGCACGCCGAACCACATCTTCCGCTTCCTCTACACCGAACGTCTGAACCTCTTCGGCGCAGCCATGTTCGTGCTGCTCTCCACCGGACTGATCGGCTACCTCTTCTGGCGTTTCGTCTCGCGCCCGATCCGCTCGCTCGCGGCCCGGACCGAGACCTTCGGCGCGTCTGAGGCCCGGTGGGAGCCGCTGGATCACTATGGCACCCGCGAGATCGAAGTTCTGGCCCAGAGCTTCGGCACCATGGCCAACCGGTTGCAGGACCAGCAGACCACATTGAAAACCTACACTGCCCATGTCAGTCACGAGATGAAGTCGCCGCTGACCGCCATCAAAGGCGCGGTGGAGCTGTTGCAGGACTCTGACATGCCGCCTGAGCGGCAAGTGAAATTCCTTGAAAACATCGCGCGCGACACGGAACGGATGGAGCAACTTCTGGCACGTATGCGCGAATATTCCGCCGTGGGCCAACTCGCGTCAGATGGTACAAGTGATCTGGCAGGGGCGCTGGAGACCATGGCCGGCCGCTTCCCCCGTCTCGACCTCAGCATGTCCGGTCCGACACGCGACGTCCCGCTCTCGCCCGAAGCGCTCGAAATCGTGTTCCGTCACCTCATCGAGAACGCGGAAAGCCACGGCGCCACGGAGGTTCGCGTTGCGGCTACGGATGACGGCTTTTCGCTGTCGGACAATGGCTCTGGTATCAGTGCTGGCAACCGCGACCGCATCTTCGAGCCGTTCTTCACCTCGCGCCGCACCGATGGCGGCACCGGCATGGGCCTGTCTATCGTGCGCTCGGTCTTATCGCAGAGCGGCGGACGGATTTCCCTGGTCGATGCCGGTCAGGGCACAACCTTCGACATTCAATTTACGACTTGATGGCTGTCGCTGACGGGCTTGCTCAACAGGTCACGTCTGATCACGATGGGGCCGAGTTCCACCCGGAAAGGCCCCTTCCATGACCCTGCCAACAACCATGCGCGCCGTTGTCCTGAAACGCCATGGCGGCCTTGATGGCCTGGAGTTTGAGGCCGAATGGCCCGTCCCAACGCCCGGCCCCGATCAGGTTCTGATCAAGGTGCTCGCCTGCGGCATGAACAATACCGACGTGAACACCCGCGCGGGCTGGTATTCCAAATCCGTAACCGAGGCCACGACAGGCGGCGCCTACGAGAGCCTTGATGGTGAGGCTGACAACACTTGGGGCGGCGCAGGCATCCAGTTCCCCCGCATCCAGGGCGCGGATGTCTGCGGTTTAGTCGTGGCGGCGGGTGCGAATGCCGACCAAAGCCTGATTGGTAAGCGCGTGATAACTGACAATTGGCTGCGCGACTGGAACGATCCGCTGAACATGCACAAGACCGGCTACTACGGGTCCGAGGCCGACGGCGGCTATGCGGAATACACCGTGACAGACCACCGTAACGTAGCCGCCGTTGACAGCCCGTTGTCCGATGCGGAACTTGCCACCTTCTCCTGCTCCTACAACACCGCCGAAGGTATGCTGGAAAAGGCAGGCGTCGGCGCGTCGGACGTCGTGCTCGTAACCGGAGCCTCAGGCGGCGTCGGCGGCGCGTTGATCCAACTCGCCAAACGGCGCGGCGCGACGGTTGTGGCTCTGGCCTCACCCGCCAAACACGCCGATGTCGCCAAATGCGGCCCAGATGCGATCCTGCCCCGGGCGCCAGAGAACCTGAAAGCGACTTTGAAGGAGGTCATTGGCCGGGACAGTGTCACCGTCGTCGCCGACATCGTCGCCGGTGACTATTTCCCGACCCTTATCGACGCCCTCGACCGGGGCGGGCGCTACGTGACCTCCGGCGCCATCGCAGGGCCCATCGTCAGCCTCGATGTGCGCACACTCTACCTGATGGATCTCAGCTTCTTCGGCTCAACCGTGAACCCGCCCCAGACCTTCAAAAACCTTGTGCGCTACATCGAAGCCGGGGACCTCACCCCAATGCTTGCCGCGACATATCCGCTGGAGGACTTCCACGCAGGCCAGCAGGCATTCATCGACAAGGTGCATACAGGAAATATCGTCGTGGTTCCTTAGTTGCCCACAGCAGCACTAGAACTTTTGAACCACAATTTGACGCATATGAGCCGGTATTAGATCCAGTTCTGATATTATTGGAACATCACTACACAATACGCTTCAGCCAACTTGCGAACGCAGTTGCCGCTGGCTGCGCGTCATTGAAAGATAGGAAGTACCCCTCCGATCCGGAGATTTCACCCGGATCAGCGCGCACCACTTGACCGGATTTCAGGGCGTGGCCCGCCAGCACTTCGCTGACCAGCGCGACACCCAAGCCATGCGCGGCCATCTGCAGAGCCATCCCATAAGTGTCAGTGAACAGCGTAGGCTGCCCCACTGGCCCAACCTGCTCCCGCCAGGCCTGCCAACCGCTCGATGTCCCCACGGCTTCGATCAACGGCCCGTCTTCCAAGGGCATCTGAAGGCCGGGTGCCTTCAGCGCGATTAACGTATCACTCCCCAGCAAAACCGCACCCTCGCCCGCCTGCTTGGCAGAGCCGAAACGCACTTCCACGTCCGCCCGCGCGGTGTTGAAATCATCCGCCCAGATCGCCCCCAAAAGCCGAACCCGCGCGTCAGGATGCGCCGCCTGAAACGCCGCCAAATGGGGTGCGATCACCCACTGCGCCACGCTGACCGAGGTCGCCACCGTTAGCAACTCTTCTCCCGGTGCAGCCGCGACCAAGTCTGCCGCCGCAGCCAAGCCATCCAATGACGCGCTGACCTGCGGCAGTAACCGTCGCCCATCATCCGTCAGCGCCAACCCGCGCGGCAGGCGTGTGAACAACGGCACCCGCAACCGCGTCTCCAACGCTTTGACCTGCTGACTGACCGCCGATTGGGTCAGCCCCACTTCTTCTGCCGCCGCGGTAAAACTCAGGTGCCGTGCAGCCGCTTCAAACGACCTAAACCATGTCAAAGGAGGAAGCGATTTCGCCAAGGGTCAACTCCGGTATTAGCGTTATTAATACCAAAGGCCATAATTCCCTCGTTTGTCAAAGAAACAGGCGCTTTCTACGGTCACGCGACTGAACCGGAGACGCAAATGACCCCCGAAATCCGTAAAATCGTCACCTACGACGAAGAGGTGCTGATCGAAGGCTTCCGCCCTGTTGCCAAGCCGTGGCGCTTGTTCGCCGTCGCGGCTGTGGTCAAGAACCCATGGGCCGGCCGCTATGTCGATGATCTGAAACCGGAAATCCAAGCCTATGGCCCAATCCTTGGCGAAATGCTGACCGACCGCATGATCGCGCTGGCAGGCGGCGGCGACAAGATCGAGGCCTATGGCAAGGCGGCGGTCGTTGGCCTGAACGGCGAGATCGAGCACGCCTCAGGCCTCATCCACACGCTCCGCTTCGGCAATTTCTTCCGCGAGGCCGTGGGTGCGAAGTCTTACCTCGCCTTTACCAATACACGCGGCCCCGCCAACGCGCCCATCATGGTGCCGCTGATGGATAAGGACGATGCCGGGCGGCGGTCGCACTACTTGACGATCCAGTTCGCCACCCCCGATGCGCCCCGCGATGACGAAATCGTCGTCTGCCTCGGCGCCGCCCTCTCTGGCCGCCCGCACCACCGCATCGGCGACCGCTACCAAGACCTCAAGGATCTGGGCCATGACGTGGACAACCCGGCCGCGGTCTGACCTCTCCGGCCTCGCCTGCATCCGTGCGGGCGACGGCCCTCAGGTCGTGCTCTTGCACGGCGTGGGCCTACGGTCGGAGGCGTGGAATGCGCAGATCGATGCGCTTTCCGCGACCCATTCCGTGATCGCCATCGACATGCCCGGCCATGGTGAGACGCCCTTCACAGATTTCACCATCGAGACCCAAGCCGCCCAGATCCTGCGCGCCATCGACGGCCCATTCACGGCCATCGGCCATTCCATGGGCGCAATGATCGCGGTCGAACTCGCCCGCCAGGCCCCGACCCGCATCAAAGCCGTCGCAGCCCTCAACGCGATCTTCGAACGCACGCCCGAGGCGCATCAAGCCGTGCAATCCCGCGCCGCCTCCCTCGACGGCCCGTCCAACCCCGCGCCAACGCTCGACCGCTGGTTTGGCTACACGCCGTCCCCGGAACGCACGGCCTGCGAAACCTGGCTCCGCGACGTCGATCCAGCCGCGTACAAACACGCCTACACCCTCTTCGCCGCCTCAAACGGCCCATCCCGCAACACTTTACGAACGCTGTTCTGCCCCGCCCTCTTCCTGACCGGCGGGGATGAGCCGAATTCGACCCCCAAGATGTCCCACACCATGGCCGCCCTCGCCCCGAAAGGCCGCGCGGAGATCATCCGCAACGCCGCCCACATGATGCCAATGACCCACGCGACCTACACCACCAACGCCTTGAAACCCCTGCTTGAAAGGACCTGACCCATGGAGTTCTCCCTCTTCGCCCATATGGAACGGATCAGCCCCGACCAACCGCAGGACCTGCTGCGCGAAGAATTCCTGAGCCTGTGCAAAATGGCCGACGAAGGCGGGATGCGCGCCATCTGGACGGGGGAACATCACGGCATGGATTTCACGATCGCACCCAACCCGTTCCTAACGCTGGTGGACCTCGCCCACCACACCAAGAACGTGCGTCTCGGCACCGGCACCGTGGTCGCGCCCTTCTGGCACCCGATCAAGCTGGCGGGTGAGGCCGCCTCCGCCGACATGCTCACCGGCGGGCGGGTCGAACTGGGCATCGCGCGCGGCGCCTATTCCTACGAATATGAGCGGCTGATGCCCGGCATGGACGCGTGGGAAGCGGGCCAAAGGATGCGCGAAGTCACGCCGCTCCTCCCTCAACTCTGGCAAGGTGATTGCGCGCATGAAGGTGAATATTTCAGCTTCCCCGCCACCACCTCCGCGCCCAAACCTGCACAACCCGATGGCCCACCCATCTGGATCGCCGCCCGTGACCCGAACAGCCACGAATTCGGCGTCCACAATGGCTTCAACATTCAGGTCACGCCGCTATGGCAGGGGATGGAGGAAATCGAAACGCTGATATCCCGCTTCAACGATGCCTGCGAAACTTACGCAGGGCCGCGTCCCAAAATCATGCTGCTTCACCACACCTACGTCGCCTCAGACGACGCCGACACGGCGCAGGCTGCCCAAGACCTCTCCCGCTTCTACTGCTATTTCGGCGCGTGGTTTCAGAACAAGCGCCCCGTGACCCAAGGCCTCATCGAAACGCTCACCGACGAGGAACTCAAAGCCAACAAGATGATGGCGCCAGAGAACATGGCCCGCGATTTGACCATCGGCACCGCGCAGGAGGTCATCGACCAGATCAAGCGCTACGAAGACCTTGGCTATGACGAATACTCGTTCTGGATCGACAGCGGCATGTCTTCTGAGCGAAAACAGGCCTCCCTGCGTCGTTTCATCGACGATGTCATGCCCGCTTTTGCCTGAGGACAGACGATGACCCAACCGCATTACCAACTCTTCATCGACGGCGCATGGACCGAAGGCGCGCAGGGCCAGACCATGGCGTCTGAGAACCCAGCAACCGGCGAGCCATGGGCCACTTTCGCCTGCGCCGCGCCCGAGGATGTCGACCGCGCCATCGCCGCCGCCCGCCGTGCTCTGGATGCGCCGGCATGGCGCGACATGACCCAGACGGCGCGCGGAAAGCTGCTCTACAAGCTTGCCGATCTTATAGAGGAATATGCGCAGGAAATCGGGCGGATTGAGACGACGGATTCCGGCAAGCTGCTCGCCGAAACGGCCAGCCAATCGGCTTACGTAGGCGACTACTACCGCTACTACGCGGGCCTTGCCGACAAGATCGAAGGCGCGGTTCTGCCCATCGACAAGCCAGACATGCACGTCTTCACCACGCGCCAACCCATCGGCGTGGTCGCGGCCATCGTGCCGTGGAACGCGCAGATGTTCCTGACGGCCACCAAGCTCGGCCCGGCGCTCGCGGCAGGCTGCACCGTGGTCTTGAAAGCTTCTGAGATCGCCCCTGCCCCGATGCTGGAATTCGCCAAGCTCATCGAAGCCGCAGGCTTCCCACCCGGCGTCGTCTCCGTCATTACCGGCGACGCCGAGAACTGCGCCATCCCGTTGACACTTCACCCGGACGTGGATCGCATCGCCTTCACCGGCGGGCCCGAAACGGCCCGCCACGTCGTGCGCAATTCCGCTGAAAACTTCGCCGTTACGACGCTTGAACTGGGCGGAAAATCCCCCATCCTCGTCTTCGATGACGCAGATCTGGATGGCGCCGCCAACGGCCTCATCGCCGGAAACTTCGGCGCGTCGGGCCAAAGTTGCGTCGCCGGATCGCGCGGCCTGATCCACCGCCCCATCCTCGACGCGCTTGCCGCCAAGATCGAAGAGAAGATGACCGATGTCCGCGTAGGCGACCCGCTAGAGGCCACAACCCATATCGGCCCCCTCTGCACCAACGCGCAGGTCGAAACGATCAAGACGACCCTCGCCAAATCCACCGAACAGGGGGCCACCATTCGCTTCGGCGGCGCGCCCCTCGACCGACCGGGCAACTACATGGCGCCCACCCTCGTCGAATGCGCGGGCGCCGAGACCGAGACGCTGAAAGTCGAGATGTTCGGCCCCGTCATGTCGCTTCTGCCATTCGACACGGAGGAGGAAGCCATCGCGCTGGCCAATGCCACGCCCTTCGGCCTCGGCTCAGGCGTGTTCACGCAAAACGTCGCCCGCGCCCATCGCGTCTCGTCACGCCTGAAGGCTGGCATCTGCTGGGTGAACACCTACCGCGCCGTCTCGCCCATCGCGCCCTTCGGCGGGTTCAACCAATCGGGCTATGGGCGCGAGGCAGGCGTCGAGGCGATCCTCGACTACACCCGCACCAAGACGACGTGGATCAACACGTCCGATGCGCCTATGGCGAATCCGTTTGTGATGCGGTGAGTTACATCCGACAGGGGGATGATTGGTGCGGTCGAGAAGACTCGAACTTCCACGGGAGTTACCCCACAGCGACCTCAACGCTGCGCGTCTACCAATTCCGCCACGACCGCACGTGATCAGGTAGTGCGCCGCTCTCTAGCTGGTCCGCTCTCGCTTGTGAAGGGGGCGAACGATGCGGGGCCGCACTTTTTTCATCGCCTGCATTGAAATGAAAACGGCGCGCCGAAAAGGCGCGCCGCTCAGGTCATTGGGGTTCGTTTACTGCTGAACCTGGAACTGCTGCACGGCCCCAAGCGCGGTGATGTTCGGCTCCTGCGAAATCAGCGGCTCAAGCGCGGGCTCGTTCCCGGCGGGCGCAGGTGTGGGCACCTGAACCGGGGCGGGCTGCACACCAGCCACCTGCTGCGGCGCGGGGGCCACAGCTTGCGGCGCGATGGTCGGCGCAGGTGCAACAGCTTGTGGGGCGAATGTCGCAGCGCCGGGGATCACAGGAACCTGCGGCTGAAGCGCGGTCGGCGTCGGCTGAAGCTGACCGCCAAAGGTCACGGCCACAGCCTGACGGATCAGCGGCAGGCGACCGGCATCGGACGGACTGAACACAGCCGGTGCACCAGCGGCCAACGCATTCAGCGAGGCGTCATACCATTCGTGCGCGCGATGCTCATCCTGCGTGACGCCAAAGCCTTCGCGCAGGTGGTGGCCCAGAAGCTCGCCATAGGCAGGCTCACCGGAGGCGACGAGGATCAGGGCAGAACCCATGGCCATCTGCATGTCATCGGCACCATAGCCGACACCGAGGCAGACACGCGCGGTTGCGGCCAGTTCGGCCTGCGGAATGCCGGTGGTGATCGCAAAGCCCTGCGCGGCGGCAGTCGCCTGCTGCGGGCTAACAATGCCCACAAGGCTGGCTTGCGCGGAAACCGCTTCCGAGAAGCCCTGGCATTGCACCGAGATCTGCTCATAGGTCATGCCGACAATTGCTTCGGTCAGGTCATGGCCCTGGTTCACGGCACTGGCGCGTGCCGTGCAGAACTGCTCGGACAAAGCGAAGCCAGGGTTGGACAGGTTGCCAAGGGTCATCATGCCGCCATTGGCCTGGCCCTGAAGGGCGACGGCGTCACAGCGCGACGAGAGAACGGGGGCGTCAGAAGCCCCGGCGAAGAGGTTCGGAACCTCTGTCGCACCACTGGCCGATGCAGTCGTGACAGGGGCACCGCCCTCGGGCACCACGGTGGTGGTGGCTGGATTAACGATAACGGTGGTGGTCGACCCGCCTGGATTGCCCGCTACTGTGGGGCCTGTCGTACCGTTCAGCACGTCACGATAAGCAACCAAAAGCGGCGCGCCGGTCAGGCCACCCGATTGCGCGGCCCCACCATTGGTGGCCCAAAGATAAGCGCCGATCAGGTACTGCGCCTGCGGCTCGGGGAAAGAGCGGCCGTTGACGGGATACCCCAAAGCGGCCTGATAGCGCTCCACGGCGGCGCGGGTGGCCGGGCCAACCTGGCCGTCCACGAATCCGGCGTCGAAGCCGAAATAGTTCAGCGCCGTTTGCACCTGACGGCCCGCTTCCGTTGCGGGGATCGCCGGGCGTGGCGGGTTATAGGTGGCCTGCGGGCGCGGCTGCGACGGCGGGCGCGGTGTGGCGGCGGGCGGCTGACCCTGTGGGGGCGGCGCGGGGCGGATCACCTGCGGCGGGCGCTGTGGCTGTTGCGAGGCTGCAATCCCGCCAAGGATGGCTCCACCCAGCAGAAGGCCGCCAATCAGGCCGCGCGCATCGTCAACCTGCGCTTGGGCAGGGGCCGAGGCGATGGGGGTTAAGGCAATCGCTGCAATAAGCGACGTTGTGGTCAAATACTTCGAAAACATAAGAATCTCTCCGGGGCAGCAGAAGGGGTAATCTCTCTCATATACACGGTATCAGCCGAATCGCCGAATCCAGATGGGGGAAAACCCTACTTCGCCAGCACCCGCCGCCGCACCAGCAGGATGGCGAGGGCAAGGGCCACCAGACAAATGATCCAAAGCCCCATCATCGGCACCTCCCCGAACAGCAACCGGTTCAACCGCCGCCCCGGCAGCAGCGTCAACAGCCCCGCTAAAGCCAGCCCCTGCCAATAAAGCGCCCTCATCTCCGCCCCGTGCTTTGCGCGCTGGCCCCGCCAAAGGGCGGCCAACCCTACGGAAAGGCTCCACAAAGCCCAAAGGGAGAGGAGATGGATCGGCCCGAAAGGCCCGATCAGCGGAAACAGAGAGGCCGGGATAAGCAGACCGGAGATCGCCAAGACACCCATCACGAACACCCAAAGAGCCCCTGCCCCGTGATGCAGCCAATCCCGGCTGTGCCGGAAGATCGCCACCGGCCCCAGCGTGATTGCCGCCAACGCCGCCCCGATATGGACGCGCACTGCCAAGGGGGCCTCAGTCACTATCGCCCAGTCCATCACGCCAATGCCCCCGCACGCGGGCGGCGGTTCAGGTGGTAGAGGGCGACAGCCACAGCAACCGCGCCAATCAGCCAAAGACCCAACTCATCCCGACCGCCAAAGACTACCGCGTTCATCCGTCGTCCCGGCAGGAAATTGAACGTCCCAGCAACCAGAAGGCCGTACCAATAAAGGTTCCGAAACACGATATGATGCGCCCAGTATCGACCCTGCACCGCATGGCGCACACCCACCCAAAGCGACCAGAGCGTCAAAACCGCCAGCGCGTGGATCGGGCTGAGCGGACCGATCAGGGCAAATTCACGGATCCCGAACGACGACAAGGCCAGCGCGGCCATTGCCAGCACCCAGACATAGCCGGTGATCCTGTGCAGCCGATCGCGCCGTTTGCGCAACAGCACGAATGGACCAAGGACAATCGAGATCAACGCGCAGGCAACATGAACCTGGATCACCGGATCAGCGGTCGTCAGGGGGGAGAGGGTCATCGGGGCCTCCAAGTTGTGGCAGGGATGTTCGCATTGGGGTAAGCAATGGCAGCGGGTCGCATTTGGCCCAACAATGCTTACGCAAACGGCAGGCCAGACTTCGTGAACGACACCCAATCGCAATCCGCGCTTCGTGAATGGCGGACGCTTGTGACGCGCCCGGTGACATGGGTGGTCATGGCCTCCATCGCGGCTTTGCTCACGATCATCGGCCCGTTCGAGACGCTGACCCGGCTGAGCCTTGCGCCGCGCTTTGCCTATTGGCTGGCGATGGTTGTGCTGACCTATTCGGTGGGTTTCGCGGCCAATGCGATAGTGAGGCGCTGGGTATCCGGTCAGAATGTGGTGATCCGTGTTTTGAGTGTCGGCCTTGCTACGGGCCTTGGCATTACGCCGGTGGTGACCGCGCTGAACTACCTGACCTTCGGCTACATTCCCGGCCCCGATGACTGGCCGCTGATCCTTGTGCAATTCTTCGCAACAGCCCTGATCGTGACGATCATATTCGAGGTCTTGACCCCACCCGCCTCGGAGGCCACGGAACAACGCCCGCCTGCCCTGCTCGACCGCTTGCCACTCGAAAAACGCGGCCCGCTCCTGTCGCTCTCGTCCGAGGATCACTACACCCGCATCCGCACCGCCAAGGGCGAAGAGATGGTCCTGATCCGCCTTGCCGATGCGATCCGAGAGGCCGCGCCAACGCCGGGCCTGCAAGTGCACCGCTCGCACTGGATTGCGCTGGCCGCCGTGAATGCCGCACGGCGTGACGGAGATCGGGCCATCGTAACCCTCTCAGACACAAGCGAAATTCCAGTCAGCCGCGCCAACGTGCCCGCGATAAAGGAGGCGGGGCTTCTGCCCCGGTAAGCCATGGTCGAATGGATCACCTCCGACGCGCTAGTCCCCTATGACGTTGCAGTGTCCGAGATGGAGGCGCGCGCCGACGCCATCGCGCGTGGCGAGGCGGGTGAGGCCGTATGGCTACTGGAACACCCACCGCTCTACACCGCCGGAACGTCCGCCAAGCGCGAGGATTTGAAGGACCCCGACCGCTTCCCCGTCTACGACACGCGGCGCGGCGGGCAATACACCTATCACGGGCCGGGACAACGCGTGGCCTATGTGATGCTCGACCTCAACACGCGCGGCCGCGACATTCGCAAATACGTGGAAACGCTGGAAAACTGGGTCATCACGGCGCTGGCCGAGTTCAACGTGAAGGGCGAAATTCGCCAAGGCCGCGTCGGCGTCTGGGTCGAACGGCCCGAGAAAGCCCCCCTGCCCGACGGTTCCTCCCGCGAAGACAAGATCGCCGCCATTGGCGTGCGCATCCGCAAATGGGTCAGCTTCCACGGCATCTCGATCAATCTCGAGCCTGACCTGAGCCATTTTGACGGCATCGTTCCCTGCGGGATCGAAGGCCACGGGGTGACGTCCCTCGTCGATCTGGGCCTGCCAGTGACGATGAACGACCTCGATCTGGCCCTCAAACGCAGCTTTGACGCGGTTTTTCAGGCCCCTTCAGGCGCGTAAACGTGCACAATATTGCCTGAATCCAAGGGCCGCTGATCGCCTGCGCCAATTTTACCCACCCGATCTTCACACAAGCGCGAGATGTCGCGTTGATCCGTATACAAGGGCGCACTAAACCGTCCCCTAATAGACTCGATTTCGGGACCTATCGTGGTGCCGAAGCGCCAGACCAGCCAGCCGCCCTTCAGACGGGCGCAGGCATCAAAGCGCGATAAGACGCGAACAGGAGACGACCATGGCAGACGCCACGCTCTCAGGGCACGAGGGACACGACCGCCCGAACTTCTTTGTTCGGTGGTTCATGTCCACCAACCACAAAGACATTGGTATCCTTTACCTCTTCACCGCAGGCCTTGTCGGCCTCGTGTCGGTGGCTTTCACCGTCTACATGCGGATGGAGCTGATGGAACCGGGTGTGCAGTACATGTACATCCCGTTCGAAGCCGGTGTTGACGGCGTTCAATCCATTTTCGCCAGCCTGGGTGAGGCTTTGGCGGCTGCTGGCGGGGGCACGAACGCCTTCGCGGATCAGCTTTCCAGTCTTGAGGGCACGCTGACCAGCGCAGCGCAAACCATTGATGGCGAAGCCATGGTGGTGGTCGAAGGCGGCCTGCGAGCCGAAACGGTTGCGGCGTTTGAGACCATGATCGCAAGCGCCAACCCTGCAGAAGCCCAGGCTTTGTTGGGCGCAATGGACCAGTTGGACGGCAACCCCGACGGCCACCTGTGGAACGTGATGATCACGGGCCACGGCGTTTTGATGATGTTCTTCGTCGTTATCCCCGCCCTCTTCGGCGGCTTCGGCAACTACTTCATGCCGCTGATGATCGGCGCGCCTGACATGGCGTTTCCGCGCCTGAACAACCTGTCCTACTGGATGTATGTCGCGGGCACCTCGCTGGCCTTCTGCGCCACGTTCATCGACGGCGGGGCCGGCCCGGGCTGGACCTTCTATCCGCCGATCTCGGCTCAAGGGGTTGAGACCTCTCGCGCGGTGGACTTTGCGATTTTCGCCATCCACGTCTCGGGTGCGTCGTCGATCCTCGGCTCGATCAACTTCATCACCACCTTCCTGAACATGCGCGCCCCCGGCATGACGCTGCACAAAGTGCCGCTCTTTGCCTGGTCCGTTTTCGTCACGGCATGGCTGCTTCTGCTGTCGCTGCCGGTTCTGGCGGGTGCCATCACCATGCTGCTGACCGACCGCAACTTCGGCACGGCCTTCTTCGATCCGGCCGGTGGCGGGGACCCGATCCTGTTCCAGCACATCTTCTGGTTCTTCGGTCACCCCGAGGTTTACATCGTGATCCTGCCCGCGTTCGGCGTGATCTCCCACGTTGTGGCGACCTTCTCCAAGAAGCCGATCTTCGGCTACCTGCCGATGGTCTACGCGCTGGTGGCAATCGGTGGTCTGGGCTTCGTCGTGTGGGCGCACCACATGTACACGGTCGGCATGACGCTGACGCAGCAGGCCTACTTCATGGTGGCTACGATGGTGATCGCGGTGCCCACGGGCATCAAGATCTTCTCGTGGATCGCAACGATGTGGATGGGTTCGGTGACGTTCAAGACGCCGATGCTGTTCGCCATCGGCTTTATCTTCCTTTTCACGCTGGGTGGTACAACCGGCATCATCCTGTCTCAGGCTGGCGTCGACCGGGCCTATCACGACACCTACTACGTCGTGGCTCACTTCCACTATGTGATGAGCCTTGGAGCTGTGTTCGGTATCTTCGCCGCCGTCTACTACTGGATGGCCAAGATGTCGGGGCGTCAGTACCCCGAATGGGCCGGTAAGCTGCACTTCTACGTGTTCTTCATCGGGGCCAACCTGACGTTCTTCCCGCAGCACTTCCTGGGCCGTCAAGGCATGCCACGCCGTTACATCGACTATCCGGAGGCCTTCGCGCTCTGGAACTGGTGGTCGTCCGTGGGTGCGTTCATGTCCTTCGCATCGTTCATCTTCTTCATCGGCATCGTGTTCTACACACTGGCCGCTGGCCGTCGCGTGACCGAGCCCGCCTATTGGGGCGATCACGCCGATACGCTTGAATGGACCCTGCCCAACCCGCCGCCGGAGCACACCTTTGAGGAGCTTCCGACGCGTGAGATGTGGGACAAGCAACCAAACCACTAATGCGCTGGTTTGAGACCACAGCACTGATCTGGATAGGCGCCCTCATCGGGGGCGCCTATTTTCTATGGACGGAGGCCGGGGCGAATTGGCTGATACAGTCACCTATCGAACGGGCCTTTCACGACACCACCTACATTGCTGCGCACCAATATTATATGAGACAGCTTCTGCTCATCCTCATCGGTGGGGCGGCTGTTTACGGTGCCATCCTGTGGTTGGGCGGCGCCGCGTTGCGGAGCATCGCGACTATCGCGGCCATTCTGTGGGGAGCAGCCCTCTGTCTGATGGTCCTTCCACAGCACATCTTCGCGGGAACGGGTATGCCCCGCCGCTATATCGACGCGCCTGAAACCATTGTGACTTGGTACTCCGTCGCCAACATCGCCAGCCTGCTGGCAGTGCTTTGTGCCGCTTTTCTGCTTGTCCTACTGGCCATCGCGGTGGTGCAAAAGCTGCGCGAAGGCGGTCGGGCCATCACATGATGCCAATGGCACGCACGTTTCTGAACGCCGCCCTTTTCGCAGGGTTCGCCTTCGTCCTTTGGGGAATAATCTCGGACCTATCCGGCATTCGGGTCAGCCAGGCCACAGACGAAGGAACCTACGAGGATGCCTACTATGTCGTCGCCCACGTGCATTTGATTATGGGCATCTTAACGGCTCTTGCACTGCCAGGGTTGAGCCACCTGTTTGTCCTGCGCAAGGCCGCCCGCGTCTGGATGCTATATGCAAGCTATGCCTGCCTGTTTCTCAGCCTTGCTGGTATGCTCCTCTGGGCCCATCCTGAATGGATTCTGGGCGATCCGGGGCCATGGCGTTACACCGATTACTCGAACCTTGCCAACCGCTTCGCTGCCGTTACCTTCACAGGCGTGGCGATGGTTCTGACCGCCAGCGTCACCAGCCTAACCTTGGCTATTCTTGAACTGATCCACCGCCGCAAATCGACCTGACGACAATGCCGATCCAATCCGCCGATCCCGACCCGACCCCCAAAGGTCCCCCGCGCCTGCACCTTGTGCTGACGCCCTACAAAAGCCTCACGCCCGAAGGGTTCGTGTGGTTCATCGGCGTGACCGCCGCGCTGATTTCCGTACCTTTGTTCTCCATCCTCGGCACCTCCGTCTTCTGGGCGCTTTTGCCCTTCCTGATCGCAGCGATATGGGGCGTGTGGGCAGCGCTGAAACGGTCATGGCGCGATATGGATCTCTATGAGGAAGTCACTGTCTGGGATGACCTGATCCGCATCGAACGGCACGAGCGCAAACGCGACATGAAGGATTGGGAGGCAAACCCCTATTGGGTCCGTGCCACGCTCCACACTAAGGGCGGGCCGGTGCCGAACTACCTGACGCTCACCGGCGGTGCACGCGAAGTAGAGTTGGGCCGGTTCCTGACCCCATTGGAACGGGTGGAGCTCAAGGGTCTGATCGAGAAAGAATTGCGCGCCGTCTGACCTCTGCCAAACGGCGCGCAGTCGTCGTCTAGGCGTCTTCGGTTACACGGTTGGTCGCCGTGTCAGGGGCAGTGACCTTGCGGCGCTCGATCGCCATTCCGATCCCAGCCTCCTTAAGCGCTGCATTGAAGGCCTTTGTGTCGATGTCCGAGGCCGCGGCTACCGCTATCAACTCCGCCAACGCCTCCGGGGCGCGATCCAGATCAAGGTTGGCCACACTGTCGATAAGTTCGAACTCGCGCGGGTTCTCGAAAATCGGGAACGGGAAGCCGCTTTCCGCCTCGATCTGGTTCAGCGCCGAACCCGATGCCAACGGCAACCCGGCCTGTGTCTGGCTTTCGATCACTTCGCCGTCGCGGAAATAGGTCGCGCGATTCTGCGGTGTCAGCAGCACATTCGCTGGCCGATCCAACTGGGCCTCAAAGCTCAGGAATTGACCGTTGGCGACCAGCAGCGACGGAAGGCGCAGCGTGACGTAACCCCGGGCTTCATAATCCGCCGGATCGCCTGTGCCGTCACCGATAGGCTCAGGGAACGGATCAGCGGGAAGGATCGCGACCTTTGCGGTTGCATGGGCCGGGATGGTGATGAACCGGTTCAAGCGGAACGATTTGGACGCGGCACTGCCGGACAACGAGTAGCTGAAATCGTTGTTGGTGCCAGCCACATCCACGATCACTGTGGTGTTGCCTGCAAGGGTTCGCATCGGGTCACTGACAGGCGAGGTCACAAGGTCCAGACGAAACGAAAGCGCCTTTTCCTCTAGGTTCGAGATGCTCAGGAAATAGCCCTGCAACACCGTATCGGCGGGCGGCACGGGCGATTGCGGCTTAAAGATAAGTTCGAAATGAGAAACGTTCATAAGGGGTAGCCTCCAATAGACTTGGTTTGCAAAATTGCGAATGGTCGTATTGTTCGTGAGAGCCCGAACATGCTGCGCGCCTATGGACCCAGGCCCGAGTAGGGAATCCCGCCATTGCTGGATGGACGACAATGAGCAGGGTCGATTCCGCAGGTGCGGACCGTCGCCCAGAGCGGCGAAATTCAGCCTAGCCTGTTAACACCTTCTTAACCCCACCATAGGAAGAAGAGGATCGGTCGACCAACCGGATCCCCAGAGTGTTTGCATTTTCTCCAATGTCAGTCCGCGAAAGCGGTCGGGGAATGGAACACTGCGCATCCGTTCCCGGACCTTTGGGTCCGGCAAACCGGTCCGCTTCGGCGGCGCCGCCTCTCTTTTCTGAACTGAACGGCCCGCCGATTCCTGAAAATCGGCCGGTTTTGAGAAATCGGTGCGCAAATCCGGCGGGCCACGGTTATCTTCCCTCCATCATTCGGATCGGGAGCGCTCTGCTCATGGAAATCCTCGACCTTGCCCTGCGCATTGCCTCCATCGCTCTGATGGGCCTGCTGGCTTTGCTGCTGGTGCGCCAGACCCGCATCGGGTGGGAGGGGCGCATTTCATTCATTGCCGTGGCGGCGACGGAGACCGCATTTCTGCTCAACACCACGCTCATGCCATTGGGTTTTCCGCCCGCGCTCAGCGCCAACTTGACCCTTTTGGCAAGCCTGTCGCCCAACGCAATCACATGGCTGATCGTGACAATCTTCCTCGACCCGCCGCTGCGTCGCTGGCCGTGGCTCGTTGCCTCCTCCATCGTCTCGGCGCTGTTCTACCTGCATCAGATCATGCCCGACGCGCCGCTGGCCTATCTTTGTGCCTTCTCCGGCATGGCCCTCTACGGCGCGCTTTTCGTTCTGGCACTTTGGTCGTCTCGCGATGACCTCGTCGATTGCCGCTGCCGTGCGCGTCCCGGATTTGCTGCCGCGATTGCAGGGCTTGGCCTGATCCTGACCGGCGGGCAGGCCTTTGGCATGTTGGAAGAAGGCACAGCGGTCATGGCGCTGCTGAAATCCACGGGCATCTTCGCCGTGACCTTCGCCTTCGCCCTCTGGATCCTCAGCCCCGATGTCACGCTTTGGCCTAGCAGCCAGAACACGCCGCCCAGCCCCGCGCCCAAACCCGCCCCGCAAGATCCCGACGCTGCGTTGATCAACCGGTTGGACGCCGCCATGGCCGACGGCATCTGGCGGGAGGAAGGGCTGACCATCGGCGCGCTTGCCGCCCGCCTTGCCGTGCCCGAACACCGCCTGCGCCGCGCCATCAACGGCGGGCTGGGGCATCGCAACTTTTCCAGCTTCATCAACCGCCAGCGGATCGAGGCGGCGAAGGCGCAACTGGCCGACCCCGATCTGTGTGGCAAGACCGTGCTTGAGATCGCTTATGACGTGGGCTTCGCCTCCCTCGGGCCATTCAACCGAGCCTTCCGGGCGGATACGGGCCAAAGCCCTACCGAATACCGCCGCACGGCCTGCGAGGACCTGAGCCCAGACCTCGCCGATTCTGAAAACATCACGCCGATCCGCGCAAATCTGCACTGATTTCCAAACCCGGCGCGCCTCGCAACGCCGGGGCACCCATCCTCCTGAACACACGCAATCCAGATCAGGAGTTTCCCGATGCGCCCCACCCTTCTTGCCGCCCTCATCGTCCTGGGTTTCGCCGCACAGGCCTCTGCCCAAAGCGTCGCTTTGCCCTCGGTCAGTTTTCCTGAACCCGGCACGTTCTGCGGCCCGTTCCAACTCTGCCAGCCCGACCTCGTAACCCAAGGCACGAACGGCTGATCTCTCTCCCCGTCCCTTGCGCCACGCGCCCGCAATTTTTCGCAAGAAAAATTGCCCCCCGGCGACCGCGAAGCGGGCGCAACCCCGCAGGGGACAACGCAAAGGGGCGGCTGCATCCGCAACCGCCCCTTTCAATTCATACCGCTGAAAGCGCTCAGCTCAGCCGGGCCTTCACCATCGGGCCAACCGCGCCGAAATCCATCTGACCGGCATACTTGCCCTTCAGCGCGCCCATCACGCGGCCCATATCGCGGATGCTATCGGCCCCTGCCTCGGCAATCGCGGCCTCAACGGCGGCCTCAGCCTCTTCTTCAGACAGCTGGCGCGGCAGATAATCCTCGATCACGGCGATTTCCGCCTGCTCCTGCTCGGCCAGCTCAAGCCGCCCGCCCTCTTCATAGGCGCGCGCGCTTTCCTGCCGCTGCTTGACCATCTTCGCCAGGATCGCCAGCACTTCACCATCGTCGACGCCTTCGGAATTGCCCTTGGCGCGCGCAGCGATGTCCTGGTCCTTCACGGCCGCATTGATCAGGCGCAGCGTGGACAGGCGCACCTGATCCTTTTCGCGCATTGCCGATTTGATACCGTCGGTGATCTTTGTTCTCAAACCCATGGGTCTATTCCCACCTCTTGGTGTCTCGAAGGCGCCTAGATAGGGATGGTCCGGCCCATGCGCAACCCACGAGCCTTGACCCGCCCCGCCCGCGCCCTTAGACCACCGAAAGTTTGCCCGCCTGCCGCCATCAGAACCCGGAGCCGCTGCCATGTCCCACGATCATCCCACCGCCTGCCTCGTCCTTGCCGATGGCACCATCTTTTATGGCAAAGGCTTCGGCGCGACCGGTATGCGCGTGGCGGAACTCTGCTTCAACACCGCCATGACCGGCTATCAGGAGATCATGACTGACCCCTCCTATGCGGGCCAGATCGTGACCTTCACCTTCCCCCATATCGGCAATACCGGCACGACGGCGGAAGATGATGAAACCGCGGAGCCGGTCGCCGAAGGCATGGTCGTGAAATGGGACGTGACCGACCCATCCAACTGGCGCGCGCAAAAGCACTTGGTAGATTGGCTCTCCGCCACAGGTCGCATCGGCATCGGTGGTGTGGACACACGGCGGCTGACCCGCGCGATCCGGCAGCAGGGCGCGCCCCATGTTGCGCTCGCCCATGACCCGGAAGGCAAATTCGATATTGAGGAAATGGTCGCCGCCGCCCGCGCCTTTTCGGGCCTCGAAGGGCTCGACCTGGCCAAAGAAGTGACCTGCGCGCAGAGCTACCGCTGGGATGAGATGCGGTGGGCCTGGCCCGAAGGCTACACCAAGCGCGAAGGCCCCGCCCCGAAGGTCGTGGCGCTCGACTATGGCGCGAAACGCAACATCCTGCGCTGCCTCGCCTCCGCTGGCCTCGACGTTACTGTCATGCCCGCCACCGCCACGGCGGAGGAGGTTTTGGCCCAGTCCCCCGATGGTGTCTTCCTGTCCAACGGCCCCGGCGATCCGGCAGCAACCGGTGAATACGCCGTGCCGATGATCAAGGGCGTGCTCGACGCAGACATACCCGTATTCGGTATCTGCCTCGGTCATCAGATGCTGGCGCTGGCCCTAGGCGCGCGAACGGTCAAGATGAACCACGGCCACCATGGCGCGAACCATCCGGTCAAGGAGGTCTCCACCGGCAAGGTCGAAATTACTTCGATGAACCATGGCTTCACTGTCGACAGCCAGACCCTGCCCGATGGCGTGTCCGAGACGCATGTGAGCCTCTTCGACGGCTCGAACTGCGGCATCGCGGTGGACGGCAAACCGATCTTCTCGGTCCAGCATCACCCCGAAGCATCCCCCGGCCCACAAGACAGCTTCTACCTGTTCGAACGCTTTGCCGAGGCCGTGAACGCCCGCGCCAAGACCCCGGCTTAAGCGTCGCCAGCGCCATCAATCGGCATTTGCAGCAAATCGTTTACGGTTTGTTAACCAGCCTCGTCCAAGTCTGGTACTGAAACCACGAGACGAAGGGCCGATTTTGGACGGGGACCTCCCCCAGGAACACCGACCGCCTGAGCGGTCCCGGGCCATATCCGTCATGGCCCGCGCGGCGCCGCGTGCGCGCGCGCTTGCCCGAAGGGCGTCCGGGCAAACCTCCAAACATCACGACGAAGCCGCGCATTTGTCGGCCCTTTTGCAGGTCCGTGGCCTGATCACGCCCGCCGATCTCGCCCGGGCCGAGCGCGCACAGCGTGGCACATCCCTGCCGCTCGGCCAGGTCCTTCTGACACAAGGTGCGATCAGCGAGGCAGAGCTTCTGTCCGCCCTCACCCATATGTACGGCGTCGGGCTGGCCGATTTTGACGTCACTCCACCGGACCGCAGCCTTGCGCCGCTCCTGCCCGCCAAAGCAGCCATCGCCCATGAAGCCGTGATCTGGCAACGCAGCGGCTCCACCCTTGTCATTGCCACCAGTCGCCCCGACCGCATGGAAGAACTGCGCGCAGCCCTGCCACCCGGAACGCGCATTCTCAAGGCTCTAGCCGCCCGTGCGCAAGTGATCGAGGCGCAACGCCGTGTCTATGGCCCGCGCCTTGCGCGCGAGGCCGAGGCCCGCGTGCCGGCCCGCCATTCCTGTCGGTCTTGGCGCGGAAGCACGCTCACACGCATCTTTTTGGCCGCGGTGGGTGCTATTGCCATTGGCCTTCTGACCGCGCCCCAAGCCGTTACCGTGGTTGTCTTCGGGTTGGCGATTGGCGTGTTCGCCGCCAACAGTGCATTGAAGATCGCAGCCCTGATCGCTTCCGTCCGCGCGGCCTCCGGCCAAGACGAGCCGCCTGAGGTCGAAAGCCAGTTTCTGCACTTGCCCACCGTCTCGATGATCGTGCCCCTGTTCCGTGAACCGGAAGTGGCCGGTGCGCTCGTCGACCGCTTGCGCCAGATCGACTATCCGCATGAACGGCTTGATGTGCTACTGGCCATTGAAGAGGAAGACCCCCTTACCCTGTCGGCCCTGCGCATGGGCACGTTGCCGCCCTGGATGCGGGCTGTGATCGTGCCACGCGGCCACCCACAGACCAAGCCGCGCGCATTGAATTACGTGCTGAACTATGCCCGCGGCGACATTGTGGGGATCTACGACGCAGAAGACCGGCCCGAGCCGGACCAGATCCGCCGCGTTGTGCAGCGCTTTGCCGAGGTGCCGCAAGACGTCGCCTGCCTGCAGGGGCGGCTCGACTACTACAATGCCCGGCACAACTGGCTGAGCCGCATGTTCACTGCCGAATATGCCGCGTGGTTCCGCGTGCTGCTGCCTGGGGTGCAGCGCCTTGGGCTTGTGGTGCCCCTTGGCGGCACCACCCTGTTCCTGCGCCGCGATATCGTGGAACAGGTCGGCGCTTGGGATGCCCATAACGTGACGGAGGACGCCGAACTGGGCCTGCGGCTTGCACGGGCCGGTTACAAGACCGAGATCGTGGACACGACCACATTCGAAGAAGCCAATGCCGCCATCGGCCCGTGGATCCGCCAACGCTCTCGCTGGTTGAAGGGTTACCTGATGACATGGGGGGCCGCGATGCGCCGCCCGTCCGAGCTTTGGCGCGAATTGGGCCCCTGGCGGTTCTGCGCCCTGCAAGTTCAGTTTCTGGGGGCGGTGCTTGGCTTTCTTTTGGCGCCCTTGCTTTGGAGCTTTACGGTCAAATTGTTCGGTGTTTGGCACCCGCTGGATGCGGTGCTGTCGCCTAAGGGCTGCCTTATCCTCGGCGGGGCGATGCTGGCGGGCCTCATCCTGTCTATTGCCGTCTCTCTCTACGCCTGCCGCGCCCCGCATTTGCGCCATCTACGCCCCATGACGCCGCTGGTCGAACCCTACTACCTGTTCGGCACCGTTGCCGCTTGGGTTGGATTGGTGGAGGTGATGGCCAAGCCTTTCTTCTGGGCCAAAACGACCCACGGCGCATTTGGCGGATCAGACGCGGATCACAGCGCCGACAACGGCACCGCCGACAAACAACTTCACGCCGCTGAGTGAGCGATCACGCGCCTTGTGCTTCTTCCTTCAGGCGCACCTTAAAGGCGGTCGACAAATGCGACTTCAGCGCCTCCGCTGCGCGGTCGCCATCCTGATCGGCAATCGCGTCCACGATTGCCTCATGCTCCGCCAGCGCATCCTCGCCCCGGCCTTCCGCCGCCAAAGAGGTGCGCGCCATCAGCGCCATGGAGCGATAAACAAGGTCCAATTGCTGCACGAGATAGCGGTTGTGCGAGGCCAGATGGATCTGGTGATGGAAGCGTTTGTTGGCGCGAGAAAGCGCCTGCGGATCACCCAGAAGCGCGCGATCCTGTTCGACCATATCGCGCAAGACGGCGACCTCCTCTGAGGCGGCATGTTTGGCGGCCAGCCGCGCGGCCAGCCCCTCCAACTCCTGCCGGACGGTATAAAGCTCCGCCATCTGCCCATGGTCCAGCGAGGCCACAATCAGCGAACGGCCGTCCCGCGTCAAAAGCGATTGCGTTTCAAGCCGTTGCAACGCTTCGCGGATCGGCGTGCGGCTAACGCCAAAACGCTCCGCCAACTCGCTTTCCACCAGACGCGCGCCGGGGCGATACACGCCCGCATCAATCGCATCCAAGATCATCGCATAGGCGTCTCTCTGGCTGACGTCGCTCATGTCACGCTTCCCTTACAGTCCCTGTGCGGACGCTACGCGAGGCCCGCCCGCACTGTCCAGTATCCAGTGGTCAGTGACTTGCCCATCAGCGCACAGCCCGGTAGCCCGCTTTCATGGCACAGCTCACAGACATCGAAACCTGGGTCTTCGACCTCGACAACACGCTTTATCCGCCAAGCATGGCGCTGTTTCCGCAGGTCAACGCGAAGATGACAGAGTGGGTGATGGACACGCTTGGCGTCAGCCGCGCCGAGGCCGACCATCTGCGCCACAGCTACTATGCGGAGCATGGGACAACGCTGGCCGGGCTGATGCAAAACCACGCCGTCGACCCTGAGCCATACCTTGTCGCCGTGCACGACATCGACTTTTCCGTCCTGTCGCCCGACCCGGCGCTTGCTCGGGCGATCAAGGCCCTGCCCGGCCGCAAGATCATCTATACAAACGGCACGGCACCATATGCCGAGGCCGTTACCGCCGCCCGTGGCCTCAGCGGCTTATTCGACGCAATCTACGGCGTGGAACACGCGGCCTATCATCCCAAACCCTCTTCCAACGCATTTGAGACCGTCTTCGCAATAGATGGCCTGTCGCCGAACCGTGCCGCGATGTTTGAAGATGAAGCCCGCAACCTTGCCGTCCCCCACGCGATGGGCCTGACCACGATCCACGTCGCGTCTGAACGTAATCCCGCAGACCACATCCACCACCACACAAGCGACCTCGCTCCCTTCCTCGCCGCACTCACCTAGACCCGTCCTCCTTGTTTCAAAAAACCTCGGGGCTCAGCGCGCGCTGCCCAAGCCTGATCGCCGCAGGACCGGCAGGCGCAGAATAGTCGCGTGGGCAAAGCCCACTCCGCTGACCAACGCCCCGAGACCTTCTGCCGCCTTTCCCGCAGCGCCGCAGCGCCTACCTTTCAAAACATGAACGATTTGCAAGACATCGACATTTTCGTCTCGGGCGGCGGCGTGGCCGGGCTCGCGGCGACCATCGCCTTCGCACAAGCGGGCTTCACCACCCTGTGCGCCGACCCGGCCCCACCCATCACGGATCGCGACAGCGATGGCGCGGACTTGCGCACCACAGCCTTCCTGCAACCCAGCCAGGCCTTTCTGAACCGGATTGGCCTTTGGCCGCGCCTCGCCGACCATGCCACGCCATTGCAGGTCATGCGCATCGTCGATGCGGGCGGGCCCGAACCCGTTGCCCGCGCAAGCCACGACTTTGACGCCGCCGACATCTCGGACGCGCCGTTTGGCTGGAACCTGCCCAACTGGCTTTTGCGGCGTGAGATGGTGGCCCATATCGAGAGCCTGCCGAACGCCACCTTCCGCCCCGGCACCGGCACGGCGGACGTGCTGACCCGCGCGACCGAGGCGCGCATCCGCCTGAGCGACGGCACACGCCTGCGTGCCAAGCTGATCGTCGCCGCAGATGGCCGCAACTCCCCGGTGCGCGAGGCCGTGGGCGTGCCCGTGCAAACAACGCGCTATGGCCAAAAGGCACTGGCCTTTGCCGTCACCCATGACGCGCCGCACGGCAATGTCTCGACCGAGATCCATCGCACCGGCGGCCCGTTCACACTGGTCCCGCTGCCTGACCATGAAGGCCGGCCCTGTTCGGCCATTGTCTGGATGGAACCCGGGCCCGAGGCGCAGCGGCTGGCCGCCCTGCCCGAGCCTGCATTCGAGGCCGAGATGACAGAACGCTCCGCCCATCTCTACGGCCCGCTGAAACTCGTTTCCCGCCGCACGATCTGGCCGATCATTAGCCAAAAGGCAGACCGCCTGACGGCTGAGCGCACAGCCTTGGTGGCCGAAGCCGCCCATGTTGTCCCACCGATCGGCGCACAGGGCCTGAATATGAGCCTGGGCGATATCGAAGCCCTATTGGATCAAGCCGAAGCCAATCGCGACGATCCCGGTGCGGCAGACGGGCTGGCCCGATACAACCGGGCGCGCTGGCCTGAAATCTCAGCCCGCGTGGCCGGGGTCGATGCGCTCAACCGTGCCTCAATGACGGAAAGTCAGCCTCTGCGTGACATGCGCATGCGCGCGCTGGGGGTCCTGCACGCAGCCACACCCGTGCGAAAAACGCTCATGCGCATGGGGTTGGGCACCAAGGGGTAACGCAGCGCCCGGCTGCGTTACGGAAAGACCTTGTCGATCACGGCTTTCAACCGCGCCAAAGCCGCGTCGACATCGTAGAGCTTGTCGAGGCCGAACAGACCTAGACGGAAGGTCATGAAGCCTTCAGGCTCATCCACTTGCAACGGTACACCCGCGGCAATCTGCATCCCATGCTCCATGAAGGCCGCGCCGGATTTGATCGCCGGATCGTTCGTGTAGCTCACCACCACGCCGGGTGCGCCGAAGCCCTCGGCGGCGACGGATTGGACGCCCTTCTCAGCCAACATCGCGCGGACGCCGTTGCCCAACGCCCATTGCGCGTCTTTCAGCTTTTCAAAGCCAAATTCCTGCGTCTCGACCATCGTGTCCCGGAACACACGCAGCGCGTCGGTGGGCATGGTCGCGTGATAGGCATGGCCGCCATTCTCATATGCTTTCATGATGTTGTGCCAGCCCTTGAGGTTGCTGGCGAAGGAGTTCGATTCCGTCTCTTCCATCCGCGCCACAGCACGCTCGGACATCATGACAAGGCCCGCGCAAGGTTGTGCCGACCAGCCCTTCTGCGGGGCGGAGATCAGGACATCGACGCCCATCGCCTTCATATCGACCCAGGCGCAGCCCGACGCGATGCAATCGAGCACCATCAGCGCGCCGACCTCATGCGCGGCCTCGGCCAAGGCGGTGATGTAGGCGTCGGGCAGTATGACCCCGGCGGAGGTTTCGACATGGGGCGCGAACACGATGCCGGGCTTGGCCTCACGGATTTTGGCCACGACTTCTTCGATGGGCGCGGGCGCGAACGGCGAGGTCGGCGCGTTGCCCGTCTGGCGCGCTTTCATCACCGTGACGTCTTTCGCAAACCCGCCCGCGTCGAGGATTTGCGACCAGCGGAAGCTGAACCAGCCATTACGGACGACAAGCACGTCAGTGTCCTGCGCGAACTGGCGGGCCACGGCCTCCATCCCAAAGGTTCCACCACCCGGCACAAGAGCCACCGCGTCAGCGTTATAAACGTCTTTCAACATCGACGAGATATCATTCATCACGCCTTGAAATGCCTGCGACATTGAATTGAGCGAGCGGTCGGTGAAGACCACCGAATACTCCAGCAGGCCATCGGGATCGACGTTGGGCAGCAGCGCGTTCATGGGCGGTATCCTTCTCGAAAAGCTTGGCATGTTGCTACCCGTGCCGGATGGCGGCGTCACGGTCTATCTTGGCATACTTCGGGCACCGTGCCCCTCGTTCCGGGCCTCGTGTTTCCGATAGGCGTCAGCCGAGCGGGCCGGGGCGCTGTTCTTCGCTAAGCAGCACGTTGGCCTCCACATTGCCGACGCTTGGCAGGGTCATGATGCGGCGGCGCAGGACGCGCTCGAAATCGGGCAGATCGCGGGCTGTGACGCGCAGGCGGTAGTCGTAGAGTCCAAGCACATGTTCGACCGTCTGCACCTCGGGGATCGCAGTGATCGCACGCTCGAAATCTTCGAGGTTGGTGCGCGATTTGGTGGAGAGTTTGACGCCCAGAAAGACCGTCACACCGAAGCCGAGCTTTTCGGCATCGAGGCTCAGGCGGCGGCCCGCGATGATCCCGGCCTCCGTCAGGCGTTGGATACGCCGCCATGTGGCGGGCTGGCTGAGGCCCACGCGGCGGCCGATCTCGGACGCCTTCAGCGTCGCGTCACGGGCAAGGTGCCGAAGAATGGAAAGGTCTGTGGCGTCGGGGGTCACAGCGGCAGGCTCTGCGAGTTTTTGATCGTGGCAACCTGCATCAGCGCCTCGATATCCGCGATATGCGGCAAGGTCAGGATGCGGTTGCGGTAGATCTGCTGATACTCGCCAAGGTCCTTGGCGATGATCTTCAGTCGCGCGTCGACGCGGCCCAGGAAAGTCTGGATCTCGATCACCTCGGGCACATCGCGGGCGGCATCAAGAAATTCATCGAACGCGCGCGGGTTGGTTTTATCGAGAATAATGCGAAGCGAGACCTCAACCGCATAGCCAAGCGCCTGCCAGTTGATGATCGCGTGCTGACCTTTGATGGCGCCGCTGGAGTGCAGCTTTTCCAGCCGTTTGTAGGCCGTGGCCAACGGCAAGCGCGCAGCCTCGGCCAAAGCACCCACGGGTTGGGAGGGGTCGGCTTGCAGATGGCGGAGAAGCCGCCTGTCGCTGTCGTCAAGCATTGGATATTTATCAGAACAAAGATACGCGCATGATTTTCTCACTTACCATCGGAATTTCTCCACCGCAAACGGCGATTTTACCAAGCCGTTAGGGCAAACCCTGCGTTAGACACACATTCCGATGGGAGAAAGACATGCGCGTTTATTATGATCGCGATTGCGATGTGAACCTGATCAAAGACATGAACGTGGCCATCTTGGGCTACGGCAGCCAAGGCCACGCCCATGCGCTGAACCTGCGCGACTCCGGCGCGAAAAACGTGGTCGTCGCCCTGCGCGAAGGCTCCGCCTCTGCCGCAAAAGCCGAAGGCGAAGGCCTCAAGGTCATGGGCATCGCCGAAGCGGCGGCCTGGTGTGACCTGATCATGTTCACCATGCCCGATGAATTGCAGGCCGAGACCTACAAGAAATACGTCCACGACAACCTCAAAGATGGCGCAGCGATCGCTTTTGCCCACGGCCTGAACGTGCATTTCGGCCTGATCGAGCCCAAGCCCGGCGTCGACGTCATCATGATGGCCCCCAAAGGCCCCGGCCACACCGTGCGCGGCGAATACACCAAGGGCGGCGGCGTGCCCTGCCTTGTGGCCGTGGACAACGACGCCTCCGGCAAAGCGCTTGAGATCGGCCTGTCCTACTGCTCTGCCATCGGTGGTGGCCGTTCGGGCATCATCGAGACGAACTTCCGTGAGGAATGCGAAACCGACCTGTTCGGTGAGCAGGCAGTTCTGTGTGGCGGCCTCGTTGAGCTGATCCGCATGGGCTTCGAGACGCTGGTCGAAGCGGGCTACGCGCCCGAGATGGCGTATTTCGAGTGCCTGCATGAAGTGAAGCTGATCGTGGACCTGATCTACGAAGGCGGCATCGCGAACATGAACTATTCGATCTCGAACACGGCGGAATACGGCGAGTACGTCTCCGGCCCGCGCGTTCTGCCCTATGAGCAGACGAAGAAAGAGATGAAGGCGATCCTGACCGACATTCAGACCGGCAAGTTCGTGCGCGACTTCATGGCCGAAAATCAGGTGGGCCAGCCGTTCTTCAAAGGCACGCGCCGCATGAACGACGCGCACCAGATCGAGGAAGTCGGTGAAAAGCTGCGCGCCATGATGCCGTGGATCTCTGACGGCAAGATGGTCGACAAGTCCAAGAACTGACGGCCCGAGCGACCGCAGTTCGAAGGCGTGCCCCTTTGGGAGGAGGGGCGCGCCTTTTTCATGTCAGCGACGGGGTGCTGTCACCGGGTTTGGGCCGGGGCCGTCTTTGGCCAGCGACGATTTCGGCGCGTCGGGGTCTTCAAGCCGCTCTTCCGTGCGCTTCTTGCTGATCGTTGCCCAGGCCAGAAAGGCCAGCATCGTCATCAGGAACAGGCCTGCGAGGAAATACCACGTCTCCATTTGTCTTCTCCGGTTTGTTGCGATCTGCAAAGACAACGGGCCAGTGCGGTATGAAGTTCCACCCCTCCTCCGCGACAAAGGCGGCCTTTCCGGCTATGCTCAACCGCAGGAGGAGTGTTCAGATGGAATTCATCACGAAAGACCTGCCCGAACAAAACTACATCTACGTTGACCGCGAATGCGGCTATGGCCCTGAAATCGCCGAAGCCATGGGATCGGCCTTTGGCGAAGTCTATGGCTTTGTTCAGGAAAACGGGATCACGCCACTCTCAATGCCCCTGACGGTCTATTTGGGCATGGACCCCAAGGTGCTGCGCTTTCGGGCCGGTTTCGCGGTGTCGGCGGAAGATGCCGCGCGGGTCAACGGCACGATCAAAGCCGATACCTTACCCGGCGGCGCAACCATGACGGGTGTCCATGTCGGGCCCTATGACCGGATGAACGAAACCCATCAAGCGATGTGGGCGCATATGGAAGCCGACGGGATCAAGGGTGGCATGCCGATTTGGGAGGTCTATGTCGACGATCCCGATACGGTGGAGGCCGACAAATTGCGCACCGAGATTTATTGCACGCTTGGTTGACCCCCTGCCCCACGCGGGCGACATCTGAGCGATGAAAGTCACCATCCGCCCCGCCCTGTCCGACGACCGCCCCGCCATTGAGGCGGCCAGCCGGGAAACGTGGGACGCGCACCGCGCGCGCCAACCCTTTGCTTTCGCCGAAAACGGGTGGGACTTCGGCATGGCGCGCTGGCACGAAATCGCCTTTCGCGGACCAACGGCGGAACCGCTTGGCGAAAGTGGCAATCTGTTTCTGGCCGATGCGGGTGGGCAGATGGTCGGCTTCGTGTTGCTCAGCTGGCATTTGCGCGCCGATGTGGAAGATATGCCAGACGGCGCGATCCTCGATATCTGGGTCCATCCCGATTGGCGGCACAAAGGCGTGGGGCAGAATTTAGTGGGCTTTGCCAAGGACATGGCAACAGAAGCCGACTGGGACAGTCTGACAGCGGATGTCTGGACAGGTGCGCCCTCAAGTGGGTTGTTCGAAGCGGCTGGCTTTGCGCCGCAAAGCACAACATGGCGCTTCGGCCCCGACCGTCCGGCGCGGGCACGGGTGAAACGCGAAGAAGCAAAGGCCGAGTCTGAGGATCGCTGGTGGAAATGGGCCGTACTGCTGGTGATCGTGGCTTGCTTCGCCGCCATTATGATGACCCAGCAATGAGTGCCTCCCCCTCCGCGCCCGGGGCGCTCAATTGGTTTCTGATCATCGCCCTTGGCGTGATCTGGGGCACGGCGTTCATGGGAGTGTCCACCGCGCTGACGGGCCTGACGCCGTGGTGGATAACGGCGGGCCGGGTGGGCTTGGCCGCGCTGATCTTACTGCCAGTGGGCGCACTGATGGGGCAGGGATTGGGCAAGGTCCGGGGTGGGCGTGCCTGGGCCGTGATCGCCTTTATGGGTTTGATTTCAACCGCTTTACCCTTCGCACTTCTCAGCTGGGGCCTGACCCAGGTGCCGTCGGCTTTTGCGGGCGTTGCCATGGGTACGGTGCCGTTGCTGGTGCTGCCGCTCGTGGCGGTGTTCTCGCCTGACGAAGGCATTGGCCCCCGCCGGATCGTTGGCGTCGTGCTTGGGTTTGCGGGATTGGTTTTGCTGATGGGACCGGGGGCTTTTGGCGAGGGTAAATTGGCCGGGCGGCTGGCCTGTGTGGGGGCTGCGGCCTGTTATGCCGTGGGCTCGGTCGTAACACGGCGTGCGCCGCCCATTCCGCCGGTGGCCTTCGCCGCTGGCAGCATGTTGATAGGGGCCATAGCGCTTGTTCCATTGGCCTATGCTTTCGAAGGCGTGCCAGAATTGACGCGCGCCGCCGCTCTTTGGGCCTTATTCTACGTGGCGCTTCTGCCAACGGGAATCGCCGCGATAATTCGCGTGCGCGTGATCACGACGGCGGGGTCACTGTTCATGTCGCTGACCAGCTATATGGTGCCCCTCTGGGCGGTGATCTTTGGCGTCACGATCATGGGCGAGGCCCTGCCCGCGCAGCTATTCTGGGCGTTGGGCATCATCTTGGCGGGGATCGGCATTAGCCAATCCCGCGCAATCGCTCAGCAGCTGCGGCCCAAGACCAAAACGTAATATGCCCCATTGCTGGCAAAGCCGAACTGCGTGGCCTGCGGCGCAAGGATATTGCGGCGATGGCCGTTCGAGTTCATCCAATCGGAGAAGACTTGCTGCACAGTGGCTTGCCCGTAGGCGATGTTTTCGGCCGCGAAACATGCGCTGTAATTGGCCGCGCGTGTGCGTGTCGTCAACGTAGACCCACCGGAGCCCGTGTGCCCGAAATTGCCCGTCCGGGCCATGTCATCAGCATGGGCCTGTGCCGCCGCTTGGAGTGCCGCAGAATGGCCCAAAGGTCGGGTCAAACCGTTGCGGGCCCGTAACGCTGAGACGCGCGCGCCAACAGTGGCGATGTCGACGCTTTGACCGAAGGTCAGCCGCGTGTCCCCGCCGGACGTGTCACGGCTGGTGACGCTTGGTGTGCAGGCCATAGCCCCGATGGCCAATGCCGCGATTGCGGCGATCGTGTGGATCTTCATTTTGAGTGATCCCTCATTTTTTGCTCGATGCGCATAAAATGCCTGAGGCGGAGGCTTGCAGCAAGCGTGATGAAATCGGGGTTTGATGAGATTGTGGATAAAACTTTGGATAAAATTTAATGATGTTCGAAAATATGAACTATTTATAGCAAGGAAGCGTCTTTCCGGCTTTTTTGTGTCGGGAAAGTCTACACTTGTTCGGCAAGCTCGTGCGCAAGACGCCGCTGCTGCTCTAATGCAGTACTCAAATTCAGCGTCGTAATCTCGCCTTCAGCCACCACGCGCCGTCCTTCGACAAACAAGTCGCGCACCCGGCGTGGCCCGGCCAAGAGCAGTGCCGCCATGTCCCAGTTCCCGGCCGCCTCAACGCCGGTCATGTCCCAGATAGCCAGGTCAGCCCGGAACCCCGGGGCAATTTGGCCCAATACATCGCCGCGCCCCAACACTTCTGCCCCGCCTCGGGTGGCAATACGCAGTGCCTCGCGCGCAGACATCGCGGATGGGCCGGAGGCGACACGCTGCAGCAACATGGTCTGGCGCGCTTCATCTACCAGCGATCCCGCATCGTTGGACGCCGATCCATCGACCCCAAGGCCGACCTTCACGCCTGCATCCCGCATCGCGCGTACTGGCGCGATGCCTGAGGCGAGGCGACAGTTCGAACAGGGGCAATGGGCCACGCCCGTGCCGGAGCGTGCGAACAGGTCAATCTCCTGCCCGTCGAGCTTCACGCAATGGGCGTGCCAGACATCATCGCCAGTCCAACCCAGATCTTCGGCATATTGCCCGGGACGGCAGCCGAATTTCTCGAGCGAATAGGCAATATCTTCATCATTTTCAGCAAGATGGGTGTGCAACATCACACCCTTGTCCCGCGCCAGAAGCGCCGCATCGCGCATCAGTTCGCGGCTGACGGAGAAGGGCGAACAGGGCGCCACGCCGACCCGACACATCGAAGCCGGGGACGGATCGTGGAAGGTGTCGATCACGCGAATGCAATCGTCGAGTATGGCGGCCTCATCCTCCACGAGGCTGTCCGGGGGCAATCCGCCGTCCGACACGCCGATGGACATCGCGCCGCGTGTCGGGTGGAAGCGCAGGCCAATTTCGGCTGCGGCCTCAATCGTGTCATCCAGACGCGCGCCATTTGGGTAGAGATAGAGATGATCGGAGGAGGTCGTGCAGCCCGTCAGGGCCAGTTCCGCCAAGCCAATTGTCGCGGAAACGCGCATATGATCCGGCGTGAACCGGGCCCAGATCGGATAGAGCGTCTGCAACCAACCGAACAACGCCGCGTCCTGCGCGCCGGGCACGGCACGGGTCAGCGTCTGGTAGAGGTGATGGTGCGTGTTGACCAAACCGGGCGTCACCAGACAACCCGCGCAATCGAGCGTCTCAGCCGCCGACAGGCCGTGGCCAATTTCCGAAATCTCTCCGTTTCTCAGCAGGATATCGACATCACGCGGCTCATCACCCGCATCGTTCATGGTCACGGCAAGGCCGATATTCTTTAGGACGAGCTCAGCCACGGATTGCCCCCTGAACCAGCGCCATCGCTTCTGCATGGAGCGCCTCAGACGCCGCCGCGATGGCCCGCCCGCCATCGTGGACGGGGCCGCCCTCCCAATCGGTCACGATGCCACCCGCCGCCTCGATCACTGCAATCGGCGCGGCAATGTCATAGGCGTTCAGGCCCGCTTCGATCACCAGATCAATCTGCCCGGCGGCCAAGAGCGCATAGGCGTAGCAATCGCAACCGTAGCGCACCAATTGCACCCGGTCGCGCACAGCCTCAAACCCCGTGCGATCTTCTGCCGTGCCAACTTCCGGGAAGGTTGTGAACAGGGTGGCCTCAGAGAGCGTGGCAGAGGGCGCGACGGCCAGCGGGCGTTCGCCTTGAGGGCCGGTAAGGCGCGCATGTCCCAGACCGCCCTCAAACCGCTCACCAATGTAAGGCTGGTCGATCATTCCATAGAGCGGGCCACTGGAATTGTTCAACGAAATCAACACGCCCCATGTGGGTGTGCCAGAGACAAAACCTCGTGTGCCGTCAATCGGATCAAGGACCCATGTCAGCCCAGAGGTGCCCAGTTTGGCTTCTTCCTCTTCCCCGAGGATCGCATCATCTGGCCTGCGTTCGGCCAGCACAGCGCGCATCGCCGCCTCACCCGCGCGATCGGCCACTGTTACAGGATCGTAGTGGTCCACCTCTTTCGAGACAGTACCAAGGGACGCGCCGCGGAAATGCGGCAGGATCGCCGCGCGCGCCGCATCGGCCATGGCATGAGCGCAGGCCACAATCTCATCCTGAAGGTCTTTGGAAAGATCAGTCATCGCAAGGTCCCGGTCCGGTTGCATCTTGGGGTGCACCGGGCCGGGGGCCGCGTCAAGCGTCCTGCCGGTCAGGCGGCAGCTGACTCCGACAAGACGCGGGCCAGATCGAACAGACGCCTGCGCTGGTTTTCCGGGATCGCATAGTAAGATCGGACAAGCTCCAACGCCTCCCGATCCGCAAGCAGATCGCCGGGCAGACCTTCGGCCTCATGGGGGGCGTCAGTCGCGCCCTCCTGCTCGTCCATTCCCTCAAAGAAATACGAGACCGGGATCGAAAGTGCCGCGGCCATATCCCACAGACGTGAGGCCGAAACACGGTTCATGCCCGTCTCATACTTCTGAATCTGTTGGAATTTGATTCCGACATGGCCGGCAAGCTGTTGCTGGGTCATGCCCACCATCCACCGGCGATGGCGGATGCGTTTGCCGACGTGAACGTCAATTGGGTGCTTCACAAGGTCTCCCCCTCGATAGAACACGGTCGTCCGATACTGGCCCTTAAGCCGTCACCAACGCCGGGGTCTGAAACCGACGCCTCCTAAGCCAAGGGTAGTGCGGCAAGGGTGGCGTTCAATGAATGGTTGTAATTTTTTCAACGATTGCCGTTTGGGCCGGGCTGGCCAAGCCAGAACGGACAGGCTAGGCCCTGTGTCCAAGCGGCGGAGAAAGGCGAAGATATGCGTGCATTTACTGTCTCGGATCATGGGGTTGCTCCGGCGGTCGTCGATGTGCCTGAACCTTCGCCCGGCCCCGGACAGGTCAAAATCCGCATCAAGGCCTGCGGGTTGAATTTCGCCGATCTGCTGATGGCCAAAGGCACATATCAGGATACGCCAGCCCTGCCCTTCACGCTTGGTATGGAGATTGCAGGTGTGGTCGAAGCGCAGGGCGACGGCGTCACCGCGCCCGCCATTGGGGCCCGCGTGGCCGTTTTCGAGGGCGCAGGCGGCTTGGCCGAGGCCGGTGTCTTTGACGCGGCACGTTGCGTGGTGATCCCCGATGAGATGCCGTTCGACCACGCGGCAGGGTTCATCGTTGCCTACGGGACGTCCCACCTCGCACTCACGGATCGCGCCCATCTGAAAGCGGGTGAGCGTCTGCTGGTTCTGGGTGCCGCTGGCGGTGTGGGCCTAACGGCGGTGGAACTTGGGGCCGCCATGGGGGCCGAGGTCATTGCCGTGGCGCGCGGGGCGGAGAAGTTGGCGGTCGCCAAGGCGGCGGGTGCGGCCCATGTGCTGGACAGTGATACGGCGGATATCCGGGCCGAGGTGAAGGCGCTTGGCGGGGCGGATGTCGTCTACGACGCGGTGGGCGGCGACGGGTTCAAGGCCGCGATGCGCGCAACCAACCCCGGCGGGAGGCTTCTGGTGATCGGGTTCGCCAGTGGCGACATCCCGCAAATTCCGGCCAATCATTTGCTGGTCAAGAACATCGACGCCATTGGCTTCTACTGGGGCGGCTACCTGCGGTGGGCGCCGGATCGGCTGGCCAAAAGCCTTGGGCAGTTGATGGACATGTATCGCGACGGCCAGTTGAAGCCGCATATCGGCGCTGTGCGTCCGTTGGACGAGGCAGGCGAGGCAATGGACCTGCTGCGGCAGCGCAAGGTCTCCGGCAAGGTTGTCGTCACGATCTAGGCGCGCGCGGAAATCTCAAGATTTCCACTCGAAAAACGGCCGTTTTTCGGCCCGCTCACATAGCCCGGTACGACTGGCGCAGGAAATCCACGAGGGAATCGAGCGGCTCCGTCCGCTTCAACTCGCTCCGGTACATGTTGATCTGGATGCGCGGCAGCGCGGGCAATGCGCCGTTATGTTCGATCTTCTCGGCATAGGGCGATTCCGTGCCTTCGATGATCGCATGAACCGCAAGATCGGCGCTGACCGTGGCCTCCACGGTGCGGATCGAGTCGGCCTCAACGGCCATTTCCCAACTGATCCCGGCCGCATCCAGCGCCGATAATGCCGGGCCACGGAAGATGCACGCATCCTCCAACGCCAGCCGCAAGGGCCGCTGCCGCCACATCTGCCCGTTCTGCGCACCAACCCAGACCATGGGCCGTTCCAGCAGCGTCTCACCGCCTCGGTCCAGATCCTCTTCCGTGGTCAGGATCACATCGATTTCGCCCCGCGCAAAGGCGGCTTTGAGGTTGATTGTGCCCATCGACAGAAGCTGCACTTTCATTCGCGGAAAGGCCTTGTTGAAGCGTTGCAGCACTTCCGGAATGGCGGGGTAGACGACATCGTGGGGAACGCCGAGGGAAATCTCGCCCTCATATTCCTTGGCCGTCAGCCGCCCCAGCACCTCATCATTCAACTCAAGCATTCGGCGCGCGTAGCTCAGCATCTGCTCACCCGCGCCGGTCAGGTTCAGCTTGCGTTCGGCGCGGTTGAACAGGGCCACATCCAGCGCCTCTTCCAAACGCTTGAGCTGCATCGAGACCGCCGATTGCGTGAGGTTCAGAAAGCCCGAGGCTTTCGTGACACCGCCCGCATCCACAACCGCCACAAAGGCGCGGAGCGAGGTGAGGTCGAGGTTCCGGGGCATCCATCAATCTCCGTGATGTTAAGCTTCACAATCATTCACTATCAAAATGTAATCTACCGGTCCATACATCACATATCGAAATGAACTCTCCCCATTTCGTCACAAACGCTGAAAGGAAAGCAAATGGCTGATCTATCCCTGTCCCGTCCCCATATCGGTTGCAGTGCAAAGACTGCGCCAGAGGTCCGCCTGACCGTCTTTCAGCGGATTTTTGGCGTGTGGCGTCAGCGCCAACACCTCGACCGGCTCGACGCCCATATGCGCCGCGATATCGGCGTAACGGACGCCCAAATCCACCGCGAGGTGGAACGCCCGATCTGGGATGTACCCACAACTTGGCGGCTTTGAGGGCGCCTCATAGCAAAAAACTATCGGTCCTTGTGGTTTCCATAGGGACCGATTGCTTGAAAAAGCCCCCCGCGTCACCGATATTCTCCCGTGAAGGGCCCTTTCCGGGCCTTGCCTGATTTTGGAGGACCAAATGGCTGAATATCAGACGATGCGCTCCCAGGGCATGGCGACCTCCGCCGCGGAGATCGACGCCGGCCTGCGCGCGCACATGAACAAAGTCTACGGGACCATGTCGATTGGTCTGCTGGTGACCTTTGCGGTGGCTTGGGCTTTTGGCTCGAACCCGGCGCTGCTGTCGATCCTGAATGATCCTGTCACGCTGCAGCCCACGATCCTTGGCTGGGTCGTGATGTTTGCCCCGCTTGCCATGATCTTCGCGTTTGGCGCAATCATCACGCGCGCGTCCGCGGCTGCGGCGCAAGTGTTCTTCTACGTCTTTTCCGCCGTCATGGGGGCTTCGATCGCGTACATCTTCGCGGTCTACACCGGCGCGTCGATTGTGCAGAGCTTCCTGGCCACGGCCGTCGCTTTCGCCTCACTTAGCCTTTGGGGCTATGTGACGAAGAAGGACATCTCCGGCTGGGGTGCGTTCCTGATCATGGGCCTGATTGGTGGTATCGTGCTGATGGTAATCTCGCTGGTCATGAGCGCCTTCTTCGGCATCGTGATCCCGGGCTTCGACATCGCAATCTCGCTGATGCTGCTGCTCGTGTTTGCTGGCCTCACCGCCTATCACACGCAGACGATCAAGCAGGACTACATCGACCATGCACAATATGGCGACACCGAGTGGCTTCAGAAATCCGCCATCATGGGCGCGCTGAACCTCTACATGTCGTTCATCAACATGTTCCTGATCATCCTCAGCTTCCTCGGCAATCGCGAGTAAGTCTGCGGAAATCTGATACCAAAGGGCCGGGTCTTCCCCGGCCCTTTTTTGTTGCAAGGGTCCTGCCGCAATGGCACGGTCGACCCACGGGGCAGCGGCGCCCCGTCAGGCCCCCGACCAACCGGATTTCCAAGGGCCCAAGGCTTGCGAATGCGACGCTTTGGACGATCCGGAGGAAGGGCCAGAACATGCCCGCACAGTTTCCCAAAATCACGCCCCTTGAGGCGCTTGCCGCCATGGCCAGCGACACCGCCCCAACCCTGCTGGACGTGCGGCTGCCAGAAGACCAAGACGGCACCCGCATCCTCGGTGCAGTCGCTGTCCCTTACGAGGATGTGGCGCAACAAGCCGCGCTCTGCCCACACGGGGCCATCGTCATCTGCCACAAAGGCCTCAAGATCAGTGCCGGGGCCACCGCTCGCCTGAACCTGCACCGTGTGACGGCGCAACGCCTCAGCGGCGGCCATATCGGCTGGGACGCGGCGGGCCTGCCGGTGACACAAACCGACAGCCCGGCAATAATCGCAGGCCCGCTCGAGTCCAACGCAGAAGACGCTCTGGCGCTTTGGGCCGCCTGCCGCTTCATCGCCCCCCAAGCGGAGGTGCTGGAAGTGCCTCGCGCCTACTTGGACGGCGTGTGCGCCCGGTTCAACGCCAGCCAAGCACTGCCTTTGCCCGCCATACCCGGCCTCTCCGCGCTGGCTAACAGTCTCGATACCATCACACTCGCCCTGCACGCGGCCCCGCCCTCCGCACTCTTCCCCACCTTCGACCTCGCCTTTCGCGGGGCCTTACGCCATGAAATGGCCATGCAAGAGGTCCGGGCATGAGCACAGCATCCCTTTCCCAGATGATCCGCGTCTTCGGGCGCATCGGTCTGCTGTCGTTCGGCGGGCCTGCCGCCCAGATTGCCCTGATGCATAAGGAGTTGGTCGAAGACCGCCACTGGCTGACCGAGCGGCAATACCTCAATGCGCTCAGCTTCTGCATGTTGCTGCCGGGTCCGGAGGCGATGCAGCTGGCGACTTACGCAGGCTGGCGGATGCGCGGCACACTTGGCGGGCTGATCGCGGGGCTGTTATTCGTGCTGCCCGGTGCCGCCGTGATCCTCGCGCTGGCCTCCGCCTACGCGGCCTACGGAACAGTTCCATGGGTCGCAGCCGCCTTTCTCGGCATCAAGGCAACCGTCATCGTTATCGTCCTACAGGCGCTACTGAAAGTCTCCGCCAAGGCGCTCAAAAACGCCATGGCCTATGCCCTCGCCGTCGCGGCCTTCGCAGCCATCTTCGCCCTCGGCATCCCTTTTCCTTTCCTCATCGCCGCCGCCGCACTGATCGGTGCGATGACCATGCAGGGGGATACATCTGAAGCCCCCACCATCACCGTCTCTGCCACACGCACGTTTGGCACCATAGCGCTGTGGGGTACGTTCTGGCTCGCCCCCCTCCTCGGCCTGTGGCTGTTCGCCCCAGCCCTCCTCGCGGACATCGCCACCTTCTTCTCTACACTCGCCATCGTCACCTTCGGCGGGGCCTATGCGGTGCTGGCCTACATGGTCCAGGAGGTCGTGCAGGGATACGGCTGGCTGACCACCGACCAGATGATGGATGCGCTGGGGCTGGCCGAAACCACGCCCGGACCGCTGATCCTTGTGACGCAATTCGTAGGCTTTCTGGCAGGCGAACAAGCGGGCGGCTGGGGGATGGGTCTGCTGGCCGCGCTGGTCACGCTCTGGGTCACATTCACCCCCTGCTTCCTGTGGATTTTCGCGGGCGCCCCATACGTGGAATGGATCGCCACCCGCCCCCGCCTGACCGGCGCACTGTCCGGCATCACCGCAGCGGTCGTAGGCGTCATCGCCAACCTCTCTGTCTGGTTCGCCCTCAATGTCTGGTTCACCGGGGGCACGTTCACCCTTTCAGCGCTCGACCTACGCGCCCTCGCCCTCTCAGCGCTGGCCGCCGTCTTGCTCGTATGGCGCAAATGGGACCTGCTGATCGTGCTGCCAATCATGGCAGCGGCAGGGATCGGCATATCTGTGATTTGAGGTGTTGACTCGGGGCACCACGCCGGTAAAAGGCGCGTCTCTACCAGACGTTCGCGAGTGCGGCCCGGTGCCGCCCGCCCCGACTTTGCAGGAGCCTGACCATGGCGAAGCCAACCACAATTAAAATCCGCCTCAACTCGTCCGCCGGTACGGGCCACTTCTACGTGACCAAAAAGAACGCGCGCACGATGACCGAGAAGATGGTCGTACGAAAGTACGATCCCGTTGCGCGGAAGCATGTCGAATACAAGGAAGGCAAGATCAAGTAAGATCCCCCCGTTCCAAAGACCGACAAAAGGCCGCGCCGAGCAATCGACGCGGCCTTTTCTTTTGCTCTGGCGACAGAGCGGCCCAACAAACAGGAGGACAGGGCCATGGTTGAAGAGATCGTCATAAGAACCACCAGCGGGGCCGACCTGCCCGCCATCGACGCGCTTCTGGCTGCGTCCTACCCGGTGCTTCTGAAACCCGACTACCCGCCGTCGGTTCTCGTCACCTGCCTGCCCCTGATCACCCGCGCACGACCGGAATTGCTCCGCTGTGGCTCCTACTACATGGCCGAGGATGAAAACGGCAAAGCGCTGGCGGCAGGCGGCTGGACCCACGGTGCGCCGCAAGGCGGTGTCGGCCCCCGCGATGTGGGCCATATCCGCCACGTCGTCACGCACCCGGACGCGACACGAAAGGGCCTCGCCCGCTCGATCCTACAGCGCAGCTTCGGTGCGGCGAAGGCGTCGGGCGTGCGTTGGATGATGTGCCAGTCGACCCGCACGGCCGAGCCCTTCTACACCGCCATGGGTTTCCAGCGGCGCGGCGAGATCGACATTCTCCTGCGCCCCGGCATCGCCTTCCCGGCGGTCGAAATGATCCGCGCGCTCTGACTCGCATCAGCGCAGCGGATCCCCGGCGCCGCGCGGACCTCTCCCCCGCGCGGCGCCCCATCTTCCGTTATCCCAACCCTAGAGCTCGACCGTTTCCATCACCTCCGGGTCCAACACCCGCACGCCCGGCAACGCCGCCTTCAACGGCTCAGCCGACTGCTCCAACAACGGAAACGTCTTGTAGTGAACCGGGATCACCGTCTCGAACCGGAACAGCTTTGAGGCCGCATAAGCCGCCCGATTCATATCCATCGTGAAATGCCCGCCAGCGCACAGGATCCCAATCTCGGGCGCATGAATACCCTGCAACACCGACATATCGGCCATCACGTCCGTATCTCCCGATACGTAGACGCACCGCCCCTCGCCCTCGATCATGTACCCAGCCGGGTCGCCCGCATTGTACATCCGTCCATTATGGGTCAGCGACGAGGAATGGGCGGCATTCACCATTGTCACGGCCACCTCTCCAATCCGAACGGTGCCGCCCTTGTTGAACCCAACCGTTTCAACTCCATGAACCTCCGCCAGAAACCCGGCCAATTCGACGATGCCGTAAAGCGTCACGCCCAGTTCCTTCGCCATCTCCGCCACACCCTCGGCATGATCAAAATGGCCGTGGGTCAGCAAGATCGCTGTCACCCCCTCCAAAGCCTCCGCCCGCCGTTCATCAGGGAAGGACGGATTACCCTCCAACCACGGATCGATCAGCAGGACCTCGCCGCCGATCTCCAACCGCACGCTCGCATGGCCCAACCATGTGTATTTCATCGCTCATCTCCCTATTTCCGCACCCTTCCAGCCTAGCCCGCCCGCCCAACGGCGCAACCACGCTTGAAGCCCCCGCGCGCCGCCGCTAAACCCGGCCCGTTCTGTCAAAGGATAAACCGCTTATGTCCATCGATACCGCCACCGCCGCCAAGGTCGCGAAACTGGCCCGGATCAAAGTCGAAGAGGCCGAGCTTCCGGCCCTCGCTCAGGAATTCAACGCCATCCTCGGCTTCATCGAGCAACTCGAAGAAGTCGATTTCGAAGGCGTGGAACCGATGGTGTCGGTCACGCCGCAACGCCTGAAACGGCGCGAGGATGTGGTCACCGATGGCGACCAGCCCGCCAAGGTGCTGTCCAACGCGCCCGACGCGCGCGAAGGCTTTTTCTCGGTCCCGAAGGTGGTGGAATAATGTCTGATCTGAACAAACTGACCATCGCCGAGGCCCGCGACGCGCTGCGCAAGGGCGACGTGACCTCCGTTGAACTGACCGAAGCCTGCCTCACGGCCATCGACGCAGCCGACGCGCTTGGCGCGTTTGCTCACAAAACGCCCGAACTTGCCATGGACCGCGCCAAGGCGGCGGACGCGCGCATCAAGGCGGGCGATGCGCCCGACATGTGCGGCATCCCCGTGGGCATCAAGGATCTGTTCTGCACCGAAGGCGTGGCCAGCCAAGCCGCGTCCCGCATCCTTGAAGGATTCAAGCCGGAATACGAATCGACCGTCTCAGGTAAGCTGCGCGATGCGGGCTCCGTCATGCTCGGCAAGCTGAACATGGACGAATTCGCCATGGGCTCGTCGAACGAGACCTCGGTCTATGGCAACGCGATCAACCCGTGGCGGTCTGGCAATTCCGACGCCGCGCTGACGCCGGGCGGCTCCTCGGGTGGCTCGGCCTCCGCCGTGGCTGCGGACCTCTGCCTTGCCGCCACCGGCACAGACACCGGCGGCTCCATCCGCCAACCTGCCGCCTTCACCGGCACCGTGGGCCTCAAGCCCACCTATGGCCGCTGCTCACGCTGGGGCATCGTGGCCTTTGCGTCCTCGCTCGATCAAGCGGGGCCGATGACCAAGACGGTCCGCGACACCGCGATCATGGGCGCGGCGATGATGGGCCATGACCCGAAAGACAGCACATCGGCGGATCTGCCCGTGCCGGATTTCGAGGCGATGTTGACCGGCGATATCAAGGGCAACGTCATTGGTATTCCAAAGGAATACCGCATGGACGGGATGCCGGACGAGATCGAAAAGCTCTGGGCCGAAGGCACCGCGATGCTGAAAGATGCGGGCGCTGAGATCCGCGATATCTCGCTGCCGCATACCAAATACGCCCTGCCCGCCTATTACGTGATTGCACCGGCTGAGGCGTCGTCAAATCTCGCTCGTTACGATGGCGTACGCTTCGGCTACCGGGCCGAGATGGCGCCCGGTGACGGCATCACCGAGATGTACGAAAAAACCCGCGCCGAAGGCTTCGGGGCCGAGGTAAAGCGCCGCGTGATGATCGGCACCTACGTGCTGTCGGCAGGCTTCTATGATGCCTACTACAACCGCGCCCGCCGCGTGCGTGCGCTTATCAAGCAGGACTTCGATGACGTCTTCGCGCAAGGCGTCGACGCGATCCTGACGCCCGCCACACCATCTGCTGCATTTGAATTGGGTAAAGAGGTCAGCGACCCGGTTGAGATGTACCTCAACGACGTTTTCACCGTGACCGTGAACCTAGCGGGCCTGCCCGGCGTAGCGGTGCCCACGGGCATGGATCGCAACGGCCTGCCCCTTGGCCTGCAGTTGATTGGACGACCATGGGAGGAAGGCGAATTGCTCAACACCGCTTATGCGCTGGAATCCGCCGCAGGGTTTGTGGAAAAGCCCGCCCGTTGGTGGTAGGTTGCCCGTCAACGAGACGAATGAGGCGAGTAAAGTGATGGTGTCCCCCCGTATTTCAGCAGGTGCTCTGGCATGTGCTCTTCTGGCCCTGGGGGCCTGTGGCGACGTTCCCAATGACGTGTCTCCGGGTTTGCAGCAGGAAACCAATCTTGGGCCCGTGGGCCAGCGGCCTACCATTGGCCAGATCTCGGCCACCCCGTTCGAGGCCGGTGAGCCTGCCGCGGCCGGACCGTCCGGTAGCATCGAAAGCATTGCAGCCGGTGCAATTGCCGAAGCGGAACAGTCCGGGTCTACTGGCGGTGGTGGTGTCTTCGACAATATCCAGCCGCAAAATGCAGCCGATGCACTTCCCCCGCCGATCATCCCGCGCGTGGCCGCCTTTGCAATCCGCACGACCCACGCGCCGGGCCAACGCCAATGGCGACGCAACCCGTTCCGCCGCAACAATGGCGCCGATTGCGCAAGCTATGAGAGCCGCGATTTGGCGCAGGACGCCTTCCTGCGCGAAGGCGGGCCGGAACGCGATCCGATGGGCCTCGACCCCGACGGCGACGGCTTTGTCTGTGGCTTTGATCCCGCCGGCTATCGCTCAGACGCGGCTGCCGCCAACGCGCCGGAGCCGATCCCGCAATTCGGTGATCCGCTAGAAGCGCCTGTCGAACCTGCAAATTGATCGCTCCATAAGAAGCCCGAATTTCGGGGAAAGGCGCGACGGGCTTCGACCCGAACTTGTGGTGATCCATTACACTGCGATGAAGACTTGCACGGGGGCTGCGAAGGCGCTCTGCGATCCTGAACGCGAGGTCTCCGCCCATTACCTGATTGGCCGCGATGGCACGGTGTTTGAGCTGGTCGATCCCGACATGCGCGCCTGGCACGCCGGACAGGGCGAATGGCGCGGGGCGGGCGATGTGAATTCCCGCTCCATCGGGATCGAGCTGGATAACGATGGGTTTTCGCCATTCTCCGCGCCGCTCATGGCATCGCTTGAGGCGCTCCTCCTCCGCCCTGCGGGTGTCCTCGCAGCTTACGGGATTGGAGCAGAGGGCGTGATCGGCCATTCCGACATGGCCCCGGGCCGCAAGATCGATCCCGGGCGTCGGTTCGATTGGAAGCGACTGGCGCGATTGGGGGCGGCGGTCTGGTCGAACGCTGTGGGTGAGGCCGTGGATGCAGATGCGTTCCGGCGCGATGCCACAGCCTTTGGCTATGGCGCGATGGCGGATGATCTGCTGCTGGAGGTTGTGCGGATGCGGTTCCGGCCTTGGGCGCGTGGGCCACTAGATGGCACGGATTGTGCGATCATGGCAGATCTGGCCGCGCGCTTCGGGGTTGAACGGGGTGCGGCCGGCGCGTAGAGCGGGCCTCGCGCGGAGGGCTGGATGGCCGCTGGGGCTTTGAAAAACGCCCTAGAGGAAAGTCCGGACTCCCTGAAGAGACGGTGCCGGGTAACGCCCGGGCGGAGCAATCCGACGGAAAGCGCCACAGAGAACAGACAGCCATGCTTGCATGGTAATGGTGAAACGGTGGGGTAAGGCCCACCGGGGCCCTGGCAACAGGGCTCGCATGGCAAGCCCCACCGGGAGCAATGCCGAATAGGGACCGCATTATGGGGGCTTCACCCCGCGGTCCGGGTTGGCAGCTAGAGTGGCCGGGCAACCGGTCGCCGAGAGGAATGGTCATCCAGAGGGGTTCGCCCCTTGGACAAAATCCGGCTTACAGGCCCTCCGCGCAAAATTTGTTTTTAGGGGCACGCGATGCGCGCGAGGGGCTTTGCCCCCGTCCTGACGGACTCCCCCAGGATACTTTCGGCACATGGAAAACAGGCTCAATCGCGACGCGCTGCGAAGAAATCCTTGAGCAGGGCGGCGGCCTCCGCCTCGTGAAGGCCTGCGTAGACCTCGGGAACGTGATGGGCCTGGGGATGCTCGAAAACGCGGGGGCCCTGTGCGACGCCCCCTGATTTCGGGTCGGGCGCGGCGTAGTAGAGGCGCTCCAGTCGCGCGGCGGCGATGGCCCCGGCGCAGGCGGGACACGGCTCCAACGTGACCCAGAGCGCGCAGCCGGTCAGGCGTTCGGTTTCCAGCGCTGCGCAGGCCGCGCGGATCGCCAGCATCTCCGCATGGGCGGTGGGATCGTACAATTCGCGCATTCGGTTCCCCGCCCGCGCGATGATTTCGCCATCTTTCACCACCACGGCGCCAACCGGCACCTCGCCCCGCGCGGCGGCGGCGTGCGCTTCAGCCAAGGCTTCCGGCATGAAATCGGTGAAATCGCTCATGGCCCGTTGGTTGCCGCTTTCGGGCGGGGTGTCAAACCTGTAGGGCTGTCCCATGGACGGAGATCGCATCGCAAAAGTACTCAGCCGCGCCGGCGTCGCCTCGCGCCGGGAAGCCGAGCGCATGATTGGCGAGGGCCGCATCTCGGTGAACGGCAAGGTCATCGACAGCCCCGCGCTGAACGTGACCGAGCGCGACACTATTCTGGTTGACGGCAACCCGATCCCCGAAGTCGAGCGCCCGCGCCTGTGGCTTTACCACAAGCCCTCGGGCCTCGTGACCAGCGCTTCGGATGAGAAAGGCCGCAAGACCGTTTTCGATGACCTGCCCGAGGGAATGCCGCGCGTCATGTCCGTGGGGCGCCTTGACCTGACCTCCGAAGGTCTGCTGCTCCTGACCAATGACGGTGGCATCAAGCGCAAGCTGGAGCTGCCCTCCACCGGCTGGGTGCGCAAATACCGCGTGCGCATCAAGGGCGCGCCCAAGGATGAGGATTTCGCCCCCCTCCGCAAGGGCATGACGATCGAGGGCGAGCGCTTTCAGCCCATGGATATCACTTTCGACCGCCAGCAGGGCGCCAACGCCTGGGTCACCATTGGCCTGCGCGAGGGCAAGAACCGTGAAATTCGTCGCGCCATGCAAGAGATCGGCCTGGTCGTGAACCGCCTGATCCGCATCTCCTACGGGCCGTTTCGGCTGAACCAGCTCAAGGCCAGCGAAGTCGAGGAAGTCCGCCCCCGCGTGCTGCGCGACCAGTTGGGGCTGGACGCCGCCACCGAAGGCCATGCCGAAGCCAAGCCCAAGCCACGCCGCAAAAAGCCCGCTGGCGCGGCAAAACCCGGCACATCGCTGCGCAAAAAGGGCGCTAAGTCTCCTCGTCGGGGCTCTCGTCCTCCTCAAGGCTGAACCGCTCGATCAGCGGGGCCTGGGACATAAAGACGACGAATAGGAACGCGGGCAGCACGAAGGTCTCGAACGTGACCCAGAAGCGGTCCGACTGCGTGCGCCAGATGACTTCATTCGCCACGCCCATCGCCACAAAGGCCAGCGCCAGCCGCTTAGTCATGATCATCCAGCCCTCGTCCGCCATGGGCAGCCGGTCCCCCATCAGGAACTTCAGGTAGGATTGCCCCCGCGCCAACCCGATCCCCAGCATTGCCGCGAAGAAGGCATAAACGATCGTGGTCTTCATCTTGAAGAATTGCGGGTCATTGAACCACACGGTCAGCGCCCCGAAGAACACGACCATAATCGCCGTAAACACCTGAATGCGTGAGATAACGCCTGTCAGCTTCCACAGGATCGCAATGGTGGCCAGCAGGATCGGCACAAACGCAGCCGTGGCAATGATGAAACCGTCATATTCCGTTCCGCCGACCGTGACCGTCGTGTCCTCCAGCCGCAGATAGGCTATGAAAAACAGGATCGGCGGCCCGAGTTCGAGGCCGTTTTTCAGCCACGGATTGATTGCGCGTTCTTCAGCCATGAATGCTCCTTACCCACCTGCTTCAACTATCACCGCCCCCGCTGCGATCAACCCCATCAGCGCCACGCGCGTCGGGCCGACCTTCTCTTTCAGGAAGAGCCAGCCAATGAGTGCGGCGAACACGGTCGAGGTTTCGCGCAAAACCGCCGCCTCACCCACAGTGTCCAGTCGCGTGGCCAGCATCACCGCGCCGAAGGAGAACGGCGCGATCAAGCCACCCGCCATGCCACGCAGGGCCAACGGTCCGAGCGGTGGGCGCTCTTCCATCCGCAGATAGAAGCGCAGGGCGAGGAAGGGGAACAGCAGCCCGTCGATGAAGAAGAACCAGGCGAGGAACGTGAAGGGGTCCGCCGTCGCGCGGATGCCATAGGCGTCGAACGTTGTGTAAAGCGCCACGAATAGGCCCGTCAGAACCGCAAATCCCAGCGCGGGGATCAGCGTATCGCGCGCCACGGTGATCTTGGCCATGTTGTAAGCGGCCAGCCCGTAAAGCCCGGCCAGAAGCACGGCCACGCCGATCCATTGCACCACATTGAACGTCTCGCCGAACAACAACCATGCGCCGAAGATGGTGAACAGAGGCCCCGTGCCGCGCATGACCGGGTAGACGACTGTGTAGGCCCCGCGCCGAAACGACGATAAGACGGCCCACTTGTAAGGCACATGGATCACGAAAACGCCTAAGAAAATCAGCCACATATGCGGCTCGGGCCAAGGCACGACGAAGAACGCGAAGGGCGCTGCCATCAGGCAATAGCAGATGTCGATCACGCCCCGCGACAGAAGCGGATCATGGCGACCCTTTTGCAGCGCCCCGAACGCTGCGTGCAAAACGGCGGCCATCAGCGCTAGGATCAGGGCAAGGGTGGCCCCGGTTGGCGTGCCCTCAATACTTTGGACCCACGCACTCACTTAGTTTGCAGGCGTCCAGTCGGCGGTCAGCGTCAGGCGGTCGGGAATGGCAATATCGACCGGGATGCCGGTGCGCAGATCCTCAAAGATCCGGCCGGGCAGAAAGGGCTGGTCGTTGTTCAGCGACAACGCCAAAGTCCCGCGCGGCGTCGGCAAAGTGCGAAGGAAATCCACGATTTCGACCCGCGTTTCCGGTGAAATGACCCGCTGCGGCGCGCTGGCCAGCAATCCGTCTGCCATCGCCGCAAAGAACGCCATGGAGGCGGGCGAAAGATCGTTGCCATTGGCCTCAATCGGCGGCGCAATCGCTTGCTCGAACAGGCCGTTGAAGCCGATATCAACGCTCAGGTCCAACAGCGCGAAATTCTCGGCCTCCAAAACATAGGGCTGCCACCCGGCAGCAACGCCGTCCAGTGCGACCCCGACAAAATTGCCGTCGCCTAGATCAATGCGCAGGGAGCGGAGCGATAGCGCCTGCGTCGCCTCATCCCAACTGGAATGCAGTGAAATACTGTCTGCCGAAACCGGAACAAGCCATGCGAGGTCATCCGGCACGCCGAATTCGGTGTCGATAACCACGTCGAGGATTTCGAGCGACACAGTCGCGGGCAGGATCACATCGCCGCGGACCCAATCCATCGCTTCCGGTGCCAGCAGGCTGGCCGCGCGCGCTGTGTAGCGCACGCCAAGGTCTTGGACGTAGATTTCCAGATCCGTGACCGAGCAAGCACCCGGGCGCGCCTCCACCGTAGAGGTCGGCGATTGCGTCACTTCCCAGCCAAATTCCGCATCAAGGATGGTGTAGATCTGGCTTTCGATCTCACCGCATTCAGCGGTGTCAAAGGCGAAAACGGGGTGGGTCAGGCCAGCGATCAGGCCAGTGGCTAGCAGAAAATGACGCATCAATGGCCTCGCAAAGTTATCCACAGGGGCTGTGGAGGAAAATCAGGAACGGTCAAAACCAACCAAGGCATCTGCAAATTCTTGGGGATCAAAGGGTTGCAAATCATCAATCTGTTCGCCCACGCCAATTGCATGAATGGGCAGGCCGAACTTATCTGCCAGCGCCACCAACACGCCACCCTTCGCTGTGCCGTCGAGTTTGGTCATCACCAGCCCTGATACATCCGCCATCTTACCAAAGAGGTCCACTTGGCTCAGCGCGTTCTGGCCCGTGGACGCATCGAGCACCAACAGAGTATTGTGTGGCGCGTCGGGGTCCTTCTTGCGGATCACGCGGACGATCTTGGCCAGCTCCTCCATCAGGTCGGCACGGTTCTGCAACCGTCCCGCCGTGTCGATCATCAGCAGATCCGCACCGTCGGCCTCGGCCTTGGTCATCGCGTCAAACGCCAGTGCCGCCGGGTCTGAGCCTTCTGGCGCTGTCAGCACCGGCACGCCGGCTCGTTCACCCCAGACCTGAAGCTGTTCAACGGCTGCGGCGCGGAATGTATCGCCTGCCGCGATCACGACATTCTTGCCCGCCGCCTTGAACTGGCTGGCAAGCTTCCCGATGGTCGTCGTCTTGCCCGACCCGTTCACACCCACCACCAGCACGACCTGCGGCTTCTTTGGGTAAATCGGCAAAGGCCGCGCCACAGGCTCCATCACCCGCGCGACCTCTTCGGCCAGCAACTCCTTGATTTCACGGGCAGACATCAGCTTGCCATACCGCCCCTCGGCCATGTTCGAGGTCACACGCAATGCAATGTCGACGCCCATGTCGGAGGTGATCAGAAGCTCTTCCAGCTGCTCCAGCATATCGTCATCCAGCGCCCGCCTCGGCTCGGACGTCCGGCCCATGAGGCGACCCAGAATGCCGGGCTTCTTTGCAGGCGCGGCCTCTGTCAGGTCGGGCGCCACGGATTCGATGGGTGGCAATTCCACGGGTGTGGGCGCGGGGGCCGGATCGACCGCGGGGGCGGGCATTTCAACGGGCGCAGGTTCAGGCATCGGGTCCGGCGCGGGGATCGGCTGCTCCACGGGCGCAGGCGCGGGCGCCTCAACCGGGGCGGGCTCCGGTTCCGGCATTTCAACCGGTACAGGCGGTTCAACCGGCTCAGGCTCAGGCTCAGGCTCAGGCTCAGGCTCAGGCTCAGGCTCAGGCTCAGGCTCAGGCTCAGGCTCAGGCTCAGGCTCAGGCTCAGGCTCAGGCTCAGGCTCAGGCTCAGGCTCAGGCTCAGGAATATCTGCCACAGCCTCCGCCGCGCGCAACTCTTCTTCCTCTACGGCCTCCTCTTCAACCGCACCTTCTTCAATAATCGCATCCAACCCCTCGTCGAGCTTCGACGACGATTTGAACATGCGATCCTTCAATTTGCGGAAAAAGGACATGGGCACCCTATATCTTTGCCTGACCCAACCCACCTAATACCCGAAAGCGCGCTTGGAAAGGCCCGCCAAAACCGCCATTCTTTCGCCCGATTGTCATGGTAGACGCGTGCACAGCACGCAGACCGACCCAAAGGACCCCACGATGCCCGTCATCGCCCGTTACGCCGCCATAACCCTGCCGCCGATGTTCCTGCTCTTGCTTGCCGCAACAGCTTGGGGTGGGTTCGCCTGGATCGCGCTGGCCTGGCTGACGATCGTGGCCGCCGTGGCCGACCGGCTGCTGGAGCCTCCGAAAACACCCGCACCAGAGGAAGAGACGCTGCCCTGGTCCGATACGCTGTCCTTCGGCCTCGGCGTTGGGCACCTTCTGGTTCTCATTGCCACATGCACGGCCCTGGGCTCAGCCAGCCTGACCTTCGGGCAAAGCATCGCGCTGTTCCTCGCCACGGCGAGCTTCTTCGGCCAGGTCAGCCACCCGAATGCGCATGAGCTGATCCATCGCCGCATCCCCATCTTCAAGGCGCTTGGCGCGGCGGTCTACACCTCTGTTGGGTTCGGCCACCATGTCTCGGCCCACCGGCTCGTCCATCACCGCCATGTGGGCACCGAACAGGACCCGAACACACCGCTTCCGGGAGAGTCGTTCTGGGCCTACCTGCCCCGTGCCTGGCGTGGCTCGTTCGAGACCGGGATTGTGCAGGAGATCGAACGGCTCGATCGCAAGGGCCACGGGCCGAACCATATCTCCAACCCCTATTGGCTCTGGCTTGGCGGCGCGCTGCTGACTGTGATCGCGGTGCTGACGGGCGCGGGCCTTGGCGGCCTTCTGGTGCTGATCGGGCTTGGTGCGCTCACCGGCGCACAGATCCTGATGTCGGATTACGTTCAGCACTACGGCCTGCAACGCTTGATCCTGCCCAATGGGCGTATTGAACCAGTAGCTGCCCATCACAGCTGGAACGCGCCGAAGGGCTTCTCCTCCTACCTGATGATGAACGCCCCGGCCCATTCCGAGCATCACATGCACCCCGACCAGCCTTATGAGCGTCTCGACACCGAGGCACAGGTGCCCACCCTGCCCTTTTCGATGCCGATCATGGCCATGATCGCCACCGTGCCAACCGCCTGGCACCGAATGATGGACAAGCGCGCGCTGAAGGTGATGGAGGCGGCACAGGCCGCCCATCTGGCGCCCAAACCTGCCGCGCAGTCCGCGCCTGAACCCACTCAAGCGCCCGTCACCGCCAACCCGCAAGACGCGGCCCCCAACAGCCCGGTCGTACCCAAGCAGGAGGCCCCTGAGGCCGCGCCGCTCTCCGACGACCCTGAAACGGACGCCATGCTGCAAGCAATCCGGGCCGCCACGCGCTAGGCCTCAGCCAAGCGCCACACCGCGCCGTCCAGCCAGATCGGTGAAGTATTGCCAGGCGACTCGGCCAGAGCGGGAGCCGCGCGTGGCCTGCCATTCAATGGCTTCCGCACGCAAGTCCTCGTCGGAAATCGCAACGCCAAAGGCAGCGCAATAGCCCCGGATCATCGTGAGGTACGCGTCCTGATCGCAGGCATGGAAGCCCAGCCACAGGCCAAACCTGTCACTGAGAGAGACCTTTTCTTCCACCGCCTCCGACGGGTTGATCGCCGATCCGCGCTCATTCTCGATCATGTCGCGCGGCATCAGGTGGCGGCGGTTTGACGTGGCATAGAAGACCACGTTTTCGGGCCGCCCCGACACACCGCCATCCAGAACCGCCTTCAGGCTCTTGTAGTGCTGATCGTCGTGACTGAACGACAAGTCATCGCAATAGAGCAAAGCGCGCACATCCGCCCCGCGCAAAAGCGCCAGCAAGCGGCCAATCGACGGCAAATCTTCACGCTGGATCTCCACTAACTTCAGCCTCGGGAAATCGCCTTCCAGCGCCCCATGCACGGCCTTCACCAGCGATGATTTCCCCATCCCCCGTGCGCCCCACAAAAGCGCATTGTTCGCGGGCAGCCCTTCGGCAAACTGGCGGGTATTCGCCATCAACGTGTCGCGGGACCGGTCGATGCCGTGCAGCAGGTCCAGAGGGACGCGGTTGACGGAATTTACGGGCTCAAGATGATCGGGCTCAGCGTGCCAAACAAAGGCGCTGGCCGCGGTCCAATCCGGGGCAGTCGCAGACGGCGGGCGCAGGCGCTCCAGCGCCTCGGCAATCCGCTCCAACGACTTATCGTTCAAAGGGTTTCGTCCTCACCCAGCACACCTTCAGCGCGCAGGCGTTTGTTGCGGGCGTGTTCGACCCAGCGGACCAGTTGGATGGAGATCTCGTAAAGGCCGTAGACCACGGTGAATAGGATCACCTGCGTTATCACGTCCGGCGGCGTCACAAGCGCGGCCAGCGTCAGGATGCCGACAACGGCCCATTTGCGCACATTGCCCAGACCCTCGGCACTCACAAGACCAGCCTTGCCCATAAGGGTCAGGACCACAGGCAATTGGAAACACAGGCCGAAGGCGAAGATGAATTTCAGTGACAGGTCCAGTGAATCCTTGGCTGTACCAAGGAAGACAGTCTGCAGCTCATTACTGTTCTCGGACGGCACGAATTCCTGTCCAGTGATGAAGGCGGCGAATGCCGGGATCGCGTCAGCGAAGCCGATGAAAAAGCGCATCGCCAGCGGCGTCACCACGAAATGCGCAAAGCTCGCGCCCAGCATGAACAGGAAGGGTGAGGCGAACAGGAACGGCAGAAAGGCGTTCTTTTCCGATTTGTAGAGGCCGGGCGCCACGAACCGCCAAAGCTGATGAGCGATCACCGGGAAAGAAACGGCAAAGCCCAGGATGATCGAAATACGCACCAACACAAAGAAATATTCCTGCGGCGCATTGTAGACGATCTGCGTCGGCAGGTTCAGCTCTTCCAGAACGTCGCGCAGCGGCTCCAGGATGAAATTGTAGGCCGGCTCTGCCACCACGAACATCACCACAATGCCGACGATGAAAGCCATGACGGAGCGGATCAGCCGGGTGCGCAACTCGGCCAGATGCTCGATCAGCGGGGCGGCGCTGTCGTCCAGCTCCTCCTCTGGCGTGTTGGGCGCGTCGCTCATGAGCGTTCAGGCTCCACATTGGCGGGGCCGGGATCAGCGGGTTGGATCACCTTGACCGGACCTTCCGGCGCATCGGCATCGGCCACGAAAGTAGGCTCTTCGGGTGTGGCATCAGCAGACGCTTCCTCGGGCTCGTCCGAGGTTTCCGCTGCCCGCTCCGCCTTCATGGCGGCTATCCGCTCGCGTGTTTCGGCTTGGGCTGCGGCTTTCTTCTCGGCGATCGCACGGGTCGCGCTGCCTTCCTCGAACTTCGACGGGTCGATGTCATCCATCACGTCGCCCATCATATCCTTGGCCATAGCCTTGGGGTTGGTGAACTTCGCCGCCGCCTTCAGGTCGCGGTTCATCTGAGACATGCCGGTCTCATCCGCCGCGTCGTTCATCGCGTTGGAGAACTCCTTGGCCATCGACCGGACACGCCCCGTCATCTGCCCCAGTTTGCGGAACATCTTGGGCAGGTCTTTCGGGCCCACGACGATCAACGCCACGATCCCGATGACCAGCATCTCCATCATGCCAATGTCAGGCATAGGCCATTCCCCTCGCCGTCAAACTCCGGGGTTTAGGCGTTGTCGCGTTCGGTGCGCTCTTCGGGCGTCACGTCGCGCGCCGTGGCCGCGTCTGCGGTTTCCGTGGCGTCTTCGATTTCATCGGCGTCAGGGGACTTCACACCATCCTTGAATGCCGTGATCCCCTTGCCGACTTCCCCCATCAGGCCCGCGATCTTTCCGCGACCAAACAGGACCAGAACGACGATGGCGATCAGGATAAGACCAGCCGGTCCGATATTGTTGAGCATTGCTTTTCTCCCTCGGGCACGCGCACGAACGGGGCGCGCGGCACACGTTTGTCTTTAATTCCCATGCATAGGTATGGTCTCGGGCCGTCAGATCAAAGCCCAAAAACGCATTTCCCGGCCTTCAATTCCGATTTGGAAACACAAAACAGCGATCCCGGCGGATCGTTAACCACAATGCTGTGCCGGGTTTAGGCAGGAAAACGTTGGGAACCGTGGCTTTGAGCATGGATCCGTCAAAGTCCATGCGGAATTCCACCAGGCTCTCGTGCCCCATGAACCGCGCCCGCTCCACCACGCCACGCGCTGGCACACCGTCCTGCGGCGTCGGGTTGGGCCCCTTGCCCTTCCGGTCGAAGTCGATCTTCACATGCTGCGGGCGGAACACGATCTCCACCTCGCCGCCATCGGGCACGCCGGGCGCAAGGAACTGCCCGAAGGCCGTATCAATCAACGCCCCATGAACTTCGCCCGTTATCACATTGATATCACTAAAGAACGCCGCCGCATCCTTGTCGCAAGGCGAAGTGTAGATGTTATACGGCGCACCCGTTTGAACCACGCCCCCATCGCGCATCAACGCAATCTGGTCGGCCATCCGCATCGCCTCTTCCGGCTCATGCGTGACCAGCACCACCGCCGTGCCCTCTTCCTTCAGAAGCGCCAGCGTCTCGTCCCGAATCCCGTCGCGCAAGCGGTTGTCGAGGCCCGAAAACGGCTCATCCATCAGCATGATCCGGGGACGCGGCGCCAGCGCACGGGCCAGCGCAACCCGCTGCTGCTCACCACCCGACAGCATGTGCGGCGGCTTGTCGCCATATCCGCCCAGGTCCACCCGCTCCAGCAACTCGTCAACGCGCTTTTTGACATCTACGCCACTGCCACGCAGGCCAAACGCGATGTTCTGCGCCACGCTCAGATGCGGAAACAGTGCGAAATCCTGAAAGATCAGCCCCACGCCGCGCGCTTCCGGCGGCAGGTGAATGTCGCCATCCGACAGAACCTCTCCATCCGCCAAAATCCGACCCCGACTTGGCCGGTCGATCCCCGCAATCATCCGCAACGTCGTGGATTTGCCGCAGCCCGACGGCCCCAACAGGCACAGGATCTCCCCTGCGCGCACCGTCAGGTCGACGCCGCACACGACCTCCCGCCCATCAAAATGGGCGCAGGCATGTTCGATTTGCAGGCGGGGGGCGGTCACGTCAGGCGAAGTCCGATCATTTCAATCGGATATGGCAGGTAACAGGTTCCCTTGCCAGCGCCAAGCCTCGCATAGGTCGTGTCAAAAATATTTGACATCGCCAAAAGACCTACCTAGATACACGTCAAAGATTTTTGACATATGAGGATGCCATGACCAGCTATCTGAGGTTTTCGAATGCGATGACGATTGGATTTCTCATCGTTGTGCTCTGGCACTTCGGGACCGTGTTCGGCCTGTTCGGCGTGGCCCCCTCGACCCAGACTGAGATGTTCGTCCGCCTCGGCGTCATCATCGGCGTGACCATTGTCACCTCCTTCGCCGGTGCACTTGTAATGCAAAAGCGCCAGGGCGCGCCCCTCTTGCCCGATGAACGCGAGGAAAAAATCGAACGGCAGTCCGAAGGGATCGGCGTACTTACCATCTATGTCGGTCTCCTCGTACTGGCTTGGCTGGCATTCGCCCCGCTCAATCCGATCCAATTCGTCAACGGTATTCTTGCAGTCGTGGCGGTGACCGAACTGGCGAAACTGCTCGTTGTTCTGTTCTTGCATCGCCGGGAAATCGGGTAAGTGAAAAAGAAGCCACCCATCACCAATTGTGTCAGCGCGCTGCGCGAGGCCCATGGCGCGATGAGCCAGGCCGACCTCGCCAAAGCCATCGGGGTCAGCCGCCAAACCATCATCGCCATCGAGCAGGGCCATTACTCGCCAAGCCTTGAGCGTGCGTTTCTGATCGCTCGGCAATTCGGTGTCGGCATCGAGGATGTCTTCGGGTGGGAGCCGGAAGACCCTTAAGCCTGCACCAAGCGCGTTCGAACGCGCGGAAGCAACCGATTTCGAAAACGGTTGCACCAAACCACCTCAACGCGGTCTCTCATATCAACACCACAACAAACAGCCGTCCTCAAAAGCGCCGTATTTGCTCGCTAGCTCACCCGACAAATCGGATCAGGATTGGAAAGGGTGCACGCATTGGATGTCATTTGGTCATTTCTGCGACTGCTCTACGCAATACTGCCCTTCTTGACCCTCGCTGGTGGCCTCTTCCTCGCCCTGAGGTTATTCGTCCTGATTATCTTGGATCCCACAATCGTTGGACGGATCCTCAGAAGCCAATTCGCGGAAAAAGAGAAAGGGCTGATGCGCTCGTTCGTGATCGCCGTAGCCCTTTTCGCGATCACGCCGGTCTTGGTCTATTGACCCCGGCATGGGTCACAAGATCCGGGTCACGATCAGCAACCCTTCACCCCCGCAGCTCAAATCCCAACCTCTCGCGCACCACTCCGTTCACCATCAACGAAAGCTCATGCGGCCCCGCCACCAGCGAATAGGTCGTGGCATCGCCCTTGAACACCTGCGTTTTCTTCAGCTTCAAAGGCTTGCCGGGCTTCACAACGCCCTGCTTCACCTTGAACACCTTGTCACTCACCGCGCCTGAGGGCCGAGTGAACCCAATCGAATAATCCACCAGAACCGGCGTCTCCTCCGCCGCTGAAAGCTCAATCTCAACCACCACCTTGTCGCCGATCGCAGGGTCCGGCGGGATCATCTCCAACCGGTCCACATCCACCTGCGCCTTTGCCGAAAAGCCCAGCATCTCCATCGCCCGCGCATCGCCCTGCTTGATCAGCGTGCGGAGCGCATGGCTTGTCATCCACTTCAACTCCTTGGCGTCCTGCCTGCCCAGCGCGCGCCAGCCGTCGATCACATCCATGACCCGTCCCGCATCGACCCGGCTCAGGTCGTTCATGTGGTTGCAGACCGACCGCGTCACGAACCGCGTCGGATCGGCGTGGAGCCGGTCGAGAAACGGCAAAGGCGCCATCGGATCAATCGTGATGTTCTTGGCCCAGGGCAGGCGCGGCCGCGTCCCCTCGCTCACCAACCGCCGCACATGGTAATTCTCATGCCCCGCCCAATCGGCTAGCCGCGCCATGGTTTCGTCGGGCCAGCGGTTGAGAAAGGGTCGAATGTAGAACTCCATGCTGAAGCGCTGCGTTGCCTCTTCCAGCAGGTCCAGCGCCCGGTCGCGGTGGTCTTCCAACCCGTGTCGCACGGCGAGGATACCGGGCACCGCATGGATGAACTGCCCGAAATCATCGTCGCGCAAGGTCGGGTCCAGCCGCGCGGGCATCGCCGCTTCCAACTGGTCGGCCATCGTTGGGAAGTCCGCGGCCAACCGGGGCTCAAGGCAATCCGCAATCCATTCCAGCCGGTCCAGCAATTCCCGCTCCGCGAACCCGCTCAGAACCTCCGCCTGGAACGCCTCCGCATCAAATCCCGGCAGCGCCGAGAACTCCACCGCCAACTGCGCAATCGTCTCCGCGTTGAACAGATGATCCTTCAGCGAAAAGCGCTCAGCCATGGCGGTCCCTCCCGGAAATTCATGGTTAGCAAAAGCTGAACGAAAATCGGTATTTCGTTTCCGTTCAAAGCCTTAACCCCTCTGCTCACGCGTGAGCAAGATCAGATAGTCGCGTTCGTCCCGCCGCCATCGCACAGGATATTCTGCCCCACGATGAACCCCGCATGTTCCGAGCACAGGAACGCACACATCGCCCCGAACTCGGCCCGAGTCCCATAGCGCCGCGCCGGAATCGTCGCCTCCCGCCGGGCCTTGGCCTCGTCCATCGAGATGCCTTCTTTCTGCGATACGCCGGTGTCCAGCTGGATCGCCCGGTCCGTCGCGTGGATCCCCGGCAGCATGTTGTTCACGATCACCCCGAACGGCGCCACCTGCCGCGCCGTGCCCGCCACGTAACCGGTCAGACCGGTGCGCGCGGCATTGGAAAGCCCCAGCTGCGGGATCGGTGCCTTCACCGATTGGCTGGTGATGTTCACAACCCGGCCCCAGCCCTTGTCGATCATCTTCGGCATGATTTCGGTCATCAGGGCAATCGGCGTCAGCATGTTGGCATCCAGCGCGGCCAGGAAATCCTCCCGCCCCCAATCCGACCATAGGCCCGGCGGCGGCCCGCCTGCATTGGTCACCAGGATGTCCACGGCGCCTGCCGCCTCAAGAACCTGTCTGCGTCCCTCTTCCGACGTGATGTCAGCAGCCACTGCCACAACCTCCACGCCGTATTCATCGCTGATCGCATGCGCCGTCTCTTCCAGCGCCTCGGCCCCACGGGCATTCATCACCAGATTCACACCCGCTGCCGCCAACTGCTCGGCACAGCCCCGGCCCAAGCCCTTTGATGAGGCACAAACCAGTGCCCGCTTTCCTGAAATTCCAAGATCCATCTCGACCTCCCCCGATTTGATCCAATTTCTTAAGCCTTAGCAGCGGCCCCATCTCTCCACCAGCCTTGACCCCTCCGCGCAGCGCTTGTCTAACCGTTCGCACACGATCCCGAGGACGATTATGGCCAGCCATCCCCCCCTGCTCAGGTTCCAGACCTTCCCCGCAGCCGCCCTGCGCGCTGTGGCCGGGGCGAATGTGGGCGACGGGATCGGGCTGGAAGATGCGGCCCTTCCCGGCGATGTCTACCGCCTTGCCGGTGCCGCCAGTGCCGCGCATCTTGCCATCTCGGATGCAGGTGCAGGCAATCAACCTTGCGTGGCCGATGGGTCTGCCGTGGGCGATGCAGGCGATCCGCTGGCGATTTCGGCCTGTCACATGCTCATGGGACCGTCGGGCGAAGTCGTGGAGGTCTTGATCCTGACTTTGACCTCGGACGCCAACGAAAGCCTGCACGTTCTGCCGCTTTCGGACCTCAAGCCCGACACGGAATACGAACTTGTCGGCACCGAAACGGCCTCCGCCCCCGAACGGTTCGCGGACATCGCGTCCGTCAGCTTCCTGGCCGGCACACATCTGACGATGGCCAATGGCAAGCAGGTCCCGGTCGAGCTTCTCAGCGTCGGCGACGTGCTTCTGACCCGCGATCACGGCCCGCAAGCGATCCGCTGGATCGGCTTCCAGACCCGCCGGGCCGTTGGCGCTGCGGCGCCCGTGCGTATCACCGAAGGTACGCTCAACACCTCTCGCGATTTGCGTTTGTCGCCGCAGCACCGCTTGTTCATCTGGCAGCGCAACGACGAACTCGGCACAGGCCGTGCCGAGGTCATGGTAAAGGCAGAGTTGCTCGTGAACGGCGACACGGTCGTACGCGAGGCCGGGGGCCATGTGGACAGCTACCAGATCGTCTTTGACGGGCATGAGATCATCTACGCCGAAGGCATAGCCGTGGAATCGCTTCTGGTGACGGGCCAAACCCGCACCCTTTTGCCAGAAGATCTGGCCATCGAGGCCGGGACCGCGGCCGCAGCGTCCGCCGCGGCCTTGGAGATCAATGAAGAGGCCAGTGACATGGTTGAACGCCTGTCGCGCGCCTCGAAGGGGAAACTCTAGGCGGTTCCGTAAAACTCTTCCCGAACGATCTTGCCGTCGGCGACGTGGTAGATTGCAACCTCGCTCATCTGCGAGCGTTCACCCGATGCCTTCTTGGTGACATCCATGGAAAAGATCACCGCGAACCGGTCATCGCCATGCAGGAACGGCCCCTGCACATCGCCGCCATGGACCTCAAAATTGCTGACCCACCACTCGTGTTTGCCTTTGATGCCGTCCACGCCCTTGGTTTCACGTCCCATGCCTGAGAAATCAGCCGCTTCGACGGAGACCGCGTCGGGGTGGTAGTGGTTTTCGAGCAGCGAGGCCTCGTTCTGGGTGCGGCAGGCCTCCACCAAGGTATTGGCAATATCAGATAGACTCATCTTCTCACTCCCTATTGATGTTCATGTAATGTTCACATGATGCGCGATTTCCGGCCTTTTGTCATCAAGATCAAGACAGGCTCCTGACAGACGATGTCAGGATTTCCGTAGTTTCACGGTTCTGTGAACGCGCCTAAACACCGCCCTGCCAATTCATAGGCACGCATATCATTATAAAGGATAATTACTTTGAAACTCGAGATTAAACCTACCAAAACCCTTATTGCCTTCGCCGCCGCTTTGACCATCGCGGCCCCTACTGCAGCGCTCGATATTCAGGCACCTGACTTTGATCCCGGCCCACAATTCGATCTGCCGGGTGACATTGCTCCTCCGCAAAACGGCGGTGGCAATGGGGGCGGAAACAGCACAGGTCAGCCTGCCCATGTAGGCGGCGACAATTTGATCGGAACGGCTTTTGTCGATCCGTGCCCGAACGGTGAGATGCAGGTTTCGTTCGAAATGGACGATGACAATCATCCGATCCCGACTTCTTTCTCGCGGGAATGTGTTGCCCTGCGGTAAGACACGGAAATGCTGAAATGGCCTGCTTCTTCGGGGCGGGCCAATCGCGCCAACCCGTCGAAATGCCATTCGGCAAGTCCCTGCCGACCAGTCAGGAAACCCACCATATCACGGCCCCGTGATTGCCCCGTATACCTAAGGTGCGAGTATTTTTTCGCAAAAACACCTTTTTATTCGGAGCATTTCAATGACCAACCTCAAGACCTTTGCGTCGCATCTTCTGATCGCGTCCGCCGTCGTTTTCACGGCTGTCCCTGCCGTTGCCTTTGATGGCGCAACTGATTTCGCCCCCGGCGGCAATGGCCCCGACCCGTGGGAGCCCGGCGGTTTTGCCCCCAACCCGACCGGTGGTGGTGGTGGTGGCGGCGGCGGTGCCGTCAGCCATGGTGGTGGCGACGGTTACATCGCGAACACCGCGCCCGATCCATGTCCCAATGGCGAGCTGCGCGTGTCGTTTGAGATGGACGCAGATGGCCATCCAATTCCCACGTCATTCTCGCGCGAATGCGTGGTCTTCCGCTGATCGCTACGACCATTCCGGCCCGCCCTTAATCGGGCGGGCATTTTCTTGGCGGATCCTTGCTGACCAGTCGGGAATGCCACCATTCCCAGTGTCGCCCCATGGTCACAAACTGGCCTCGGGAAACGGGATCATCGCCCTAACACCTGAAGGAACCTTACGATGACCCGCATCACGAAACTGACCCTGTGCGCCGTACTGGCGCTGACCCCTGCTCTGGCTTCGGCCCAAACCTTGCGCGTTCAACCCGCTGAACCCACCGTGCGTGGCCTGACCGCTGGCGCATTGCCGGATAGCCGCACCCAAGGCCCGCAAACGCCCACTGGCACAAGCGCCTGGGATGTCATTTGTGGCGAGGCTGGATATCTCCAGTGGTGGGAAGAGGACGAAAACGGGAATGAAATTACCGGCACCATCCAGACCGAATGCCTGCCCGATGACGGGTAAGGTAAATCGCCGGATTGGCGGGGTGATCGCGCTGGCCTGCGCGGTTACCTTGCCGATGGCCCCGACCTCTATCTCGGCACAGGCGCAGATCCGGGCCCTGCCCGATGCTCCGCTACCAGTTGCCCCCACATTGCGCGCCCCCGGAGAGCCGCGCGGAACAACGGCCAATCCACCCGTGTTCTGTGAAGATGATGATTGGTTCTATTGGTACGAGGAAGACGCCAGCGGCAACGAAATCCCCGGCACCCGCCAATATGGCTGCGCCGACAGCGAGCCGTCCGATACCGGCATGGGCTAAGGCACTTGGGCGTTGTCCCGACTGGCCGCTCTCAATATACGGGCGCTCATGTTGGACAATCGCCCCACCCTTCCGCCCGAGATTGCGCGCCGCCGCACCTTCGCGATCATCTCGCACCCAGATGCGGGCAAGACCACGCTGACCGAAAAGTTCCTGCTTTACGGTGGCGCCATCCAGATGGCCGGTCAGGTCCGCGCCAAAGGCGAGGCACGCCGCACTCGGTCGGACTTCATGCAGATGGAAAAAGACCGCGGCATCTCCGTCAGCGCCTCGGCCATGTCCTTCGACTTTGCCACACCGGACGTGAACTACCGCTTCAATCTGGTCGACACGCCTGGCCACTCCGACTTCTCGGAAGATACCTATCGCACGCTCACCGCCGTGGACGCCGCGATCATGGTGATCGACGGCGCCAAGGGCGTGGAGAGCCAGACCCAGAAACTGTTCGAGGTCTGCCGCCTGCGCGATCTGCCGATCCTGACCTTCTGTAACAAGATGGACCGCGAAAGCCGGGATACGTTTGAGATCATTGACGAAATTCAGGAAAACCTGGCCATCGACGTCACGCCTGCAAGCTGGCCCATCGGCGTGGGCCGCGACTTCCTCGGCTGCTACGACTTGATCCACGATCGGCTCGAACTGATGGACCGCGCCGACCGCAACAAGGTGGCGGAGTCGGTTTCCATCAACGGCCTAGATGATCCCGCGCTTGAGCAACACATCCCCGCAGACCTGCTCGCCAAGCTGCGCGAAGAGGTCGAGATGGCGCGGGAGCTTCTGCCCCCCATGGACGCGACCGCCTTCAGCCAGGGCACATTGACGCCGATCTGGTTCGGCTCCGCGATCAACTCCTTCGGCGTGAAGGAACTGATGGACGGGATCGCCGAATATGGGCCGGAACCGCAGGTGCAAAACGCCGAGCCCCGGGAAGTCGCGCCCGAAGAAAAGAAGGTCGCCGGTTTCGTTTTCAAAGTGCAGGCCAATATGGACCCAAAGCACCGCGACCGCGTCGCGTTCGTGCGCCTCGCCTCCGGCCATTTCAACCGCGGGATGAAACTGACCCATGTGCGGTCCAAGAAGCCGATGGCGATCTCCAACCCCGTCATGTTCTTGGCGAGCGACCGCGAATTGGCGGAAGAGGCCTGGGCCGGGGACATCATCGGCATCCCGAATCATGGCCAGCTTCGCATCGGTGACGCGCTGACCGAGGGTGAAGCGCTGCGCTTCACTGGCATCCCCTCCTTCGCACCTGAACTGCTTCAATCGGTCCGTGCGGGCGATCCGATGAAGGCCAAGCACATGGAAAAGGCCCTGATGCAGTTTGCCGAGGAAGGCGCGGCCAAGGTCTTCAAACCGACCTTCGGCTCGGGCTTCATCGTTGGCGTCGTGGGCGCGCTGCAATTCGAAGTGCTCGCCAGCCGGATTGAGCTGGAATACGGCCTGCCCGTACGCTTCGAGGCGTCGCAATTCACCTCTGCCCGCTGGGTCCATGGCCCGAAAGAAGCGGTCGAGAAATTCGCCGCCGCCAACAAGCAGCACATCGCCGAGGATAATGACGGTGATCCAGTCTACCTGACACGCCTGCAATGGGACATCGACCGGGTGGAACGCGATTACCCGGACGTGACCTTGTCAGCGACAAAGGAGCTGATGGTCTGACCGCCGGCCCGTCCATCCGCACCTGGCTGAAGCTGGAGGAGGAGGCGACCGCCCCCTTCACCGTGCTTGGTGACGCGGTCCCCGCCGCCGACTCCGATCTCGCAGCCCTTCTGCACGAAACGGTCCCTCCGGCCGATGGCCCCAAAGAACCCGCCCCCGCCAGCGATTTTGCCGCGAAATCGCACAACCTCGCCCGCGCCTTTGCCGGTCAGCCCGCGCTATTGCTGCTGAACGCCCGTCTGATCGCCCTCTTGCGCCGGCGCAATCCACCCGCGCACATCCCAGGCCTTTTCGCGCGACTTTGGGCCGCCCACGCCGATGACCTCGCCGATTTGCACGATGCGCGCTGGCTGATTTCGTCCTGCCGGACCTTGGCCGAATATGGCCCGACCGAAGTGAGCCGGATCACCGGGGCAGAACTCGCCATGCTAGCCGACATGATGAAGCTGTATGAATCCGAGCGCCTCTTCTCAGGCACCGCGCCCGAGGATTTGTTTGGCGGTAAACGCACGCCCGCGCGCCTGCCGCTTGATCTCGACGCCTTTGCCGTCGGTTCCGGCGATCTGGATCGATCCGTCGCGACCCGCATCTGGAAACGCGCGTCCGGCGATCGTGTCGCCGAAGCATTGGTTAGCCGCCTGATCCCCGACATTCTCGGTGACCCACGCGGCGTTTTCCTTCGACTTCGCCGAATGCGCGACCGGCGGCGGCGGCGTCAAGCCTGGTGCATAACCCCAAAAGAAAAACCTGCCCGAGGGCGTGACCCCGGACAGGTATGTTTTCTCAAGTCTCTGATTACCGCCGACCGGCGCGACCTGTCGGATCAATGTAGTCCTTCGGGACCATACCCGGCGGCAATGTCACACCGCGCCCGGATCGGCTTCGCGCCCGGCGCGCGGAGCGTTCGCGGTCAGAACCAGCCCAAACCAGAAATGCGGCACAGCCCGCCAGCAGGATCAGGCCAGCTGTCATGGGATCAAGGTTGGCCAAATATGTGGGGATCTCATCAAGGCTGCGGGGGAACGAGACCTGCACATAAGCATGCCCCCCAAAATCACTCAAACTCCGTGTCACTTGTTACGTCCTTCTGCTCTTAGTGTTTTGCGTATGGGAACATTCGCTGCCGAACGTGCCGATTGTTCGTTGAAATACGTCAAAAAGCGGGACAATTTCTGGGCCAGTGAAGGATTGTTTCCCATGCCATTGCGTAACCGCGTTCTGCCCACGGGCCAGATTGTCGCCGACCCGGCCCGGGGAACCCTCACCGGCAATCGCGGCATTCTGGTGGATCGCGACGGTCGGATGACCAATCGCCAATGGGCGCTAAAGGCTTGGATTACATGCGTTTTGGAGTTTCGAGGCCGCAGGCGCCCGGTCGCGCAACCTCGCACCTGGACCGAGCTGTTTTTCCTGGACGAGGCCGTGGCGTTTTCAGCCGGGCATCGCCCCTGCGCTTATTGCAGGCGAGCCGATTACAACCAGTTCAAGGCGCATTGGGGCGGCCTGAAAGCGGGCGAAATGGACCAGATATTGCACGGCGAACGGCTGAATGGGCGGGAAAAACGGCTGCATTCGGTGCGTTTGCAAGATATGCCGGATGGGGCGTTCGTGTTGCAGGATGAACGCCCCATGCTGGTGATGGGAGATGCGCTGTTGCCCTACACGCCTAATGGCTACCGTCCCCCAAAACCGCGCATGGACGGCCCTGCGGAAGCCCTAACTCCGCCAAGTCTGATCGAGATCCTGCGACACGGCTATCGCCCAAAACTGCACCTGACAGCCGCGCCCGCCCCATTAGGTTAGGCATCGGTTAACCAATTCAGGGCAGATTGCGGCTATGCGTATTCTCGCCCTATTCCTGGTTCTCTTCTGTGCAGCTTGCACGCCGCAATCGGGCACGCTGAGCTCGCCCGCGCTTGGGGCACAGGGCGATTTCACGGAACAGATCGCTATTTCCGACCATCCCCATCATGTTCTGATGGGCCACGTCATCGATTTCACTCAAAACGGCGCGCGCACCCGTGCCCTCGTGATCGGGCAACGCCGCGACGGCGTGCATCGCCTGCGCATGTCTGAGGCATGGAATGGCGGCACGGCCCTCCCATTCACAGCTACGCACCGGCGGCTGGATGGGTGCACCCACGGCCATTGCCGCGACAATGCAGTGGGCATGATCCTGCTGTCCGATGCGCTGTTTCAGGAGGTGCGCGCGACGGGCCTGACCGCACGTCTGATCGGCACAAGCGACGCCATTAACATCCGGGTCCCTGCCACCCTGTTTCGCGCGTTGCCGGAATAGCGCGGCCCGGGCCAATCGGCGCTGCGCCTGTTTGACCTCTGCGCGCCAATGGCCTATGTGCCATTGAGCTTTGGCGGTCCGCGCCAGGCCCTTCGCGGAGCGCGACCAGGTATCATGCGCTCCATCACCCTTCCGACCCATCGGTCGGTCAGATTGGACGCATATGACGACCTTTTCAGAGCTTCAGCTCAATCCCAAAGTGCAGAAAGCGATCGCCGAGGCGGGCTACGAAAACCCCACACCTATTCAGGAAGGTGCCATCCCGCCCGCGCTCGAAGGGCGCGACGTTCTCGGGATCGCCCAAACCGGCACCGGCAAGACTGCCAGTTTTACGCTCCCGATGATCACGATGCTGGCCCGTGGCCGCGCCCGCGCGCGTATGCCACGGTCGCTGGTTCTGTGCCCGACGCGTGAACTCGCCGCGCAAGTCGCTGAAAACTTTGACGTTTACGCCAAGCATGTGAAGCTGACCAAGGCGCTGTTGATCGGCGGCGTATCCTTCAAGGAGCAAGAGGCCGCAATCGATAAAGGCGTCGACGTTTTGATCGCCACGCCCGGCCGTCTGCTTGACCATTTCGAGCGCGGCAAACTGATCCTGAATGACGTGAAGGTGATGGTTGTCGACGAAGCGGACCGGATGCTCGACATGGGATTCATCCCCGATATCGAGCGCATTTTTGGCCTTGTGCCGTTCACCCGGCAGACCCTGTTCTTCTCGGCCACCATGGCGCCGGAGATTGAGCGGATCACCAACACCTTCCTGTCGAACCCCGCCAAGATCGAAGTCGCGCGCCAATCGACAACGTCCGACACGATCGAACAGCGTCTGATCGAATTCAAACCGACCCGCCGTGACATGGCCGCCAAGCAAAAGCGCGACATGCTGCGTGCCTGCATCGAAAAAGAGGGCGAGGCGTTCAACAACGCGATCATCTTCTGCAACCGCAAGGTCGATGTGGATATCGTTGCGAAATCCTTGAAAAAGCACGGTCTTAACGCCGAACCGATCCACGGTGATCTCGACCAATCCCACCGGATGCGCACGCTTGATGGGTTCCGCGACGGCTCCATCACCTTACTGGTCGCCTCCGATGTGGCCGCGCGGGGCCTCGACATCCCGAACGTGAGCCATGTCATCAATTATGACGTGCCGAGCCATGCCGAAGATTATGTGCACCGCATTGGCCGCACGGGCCGCGCCGGCAAGACCGGTGTTGCGATAACCCTTAGCGTTCCTGCTGACGAAAAGTATCTCGGCGCGATTGAGAACCTGATCGAACAGCCCATTCCGCGTAGTGTTCCGCCCATGGAAGTGCAAGACGCACGCCGGAAGCGTGATGACGAAAAGACTGAAGACAAGCCACGCCGCAACCGCCGTGGTCGGGGCAACTCCGACGAGGAACAACGGTCTGAGGAAAAGCCAGCGCAGGAGGCCGAGGCACAGCCGGAAGCCAAATCCGACGACCGCCCCCGCCGCGAACGCGGTGGCCGTGGGCGCGGACGCGACAGGGATCGTGGGCCCAAGGTTGTCGGCATGGGCGAGCACACGCCGGACTTCATCTCGCTTAGTTTCGATGAACGTCGCGGCGGTCCCGCCCGTGACCTGACCGAGGAGCTGGAGGAAGAGGAGGCCGTTGAGGCACCGGTAACTGAGGCCGAAGAAACCCCGAAAGAAAAGCCCAAGCGTCGCCGGTCACGCAAGCCGAAGGCAGAGGAGGCCCCGGCTGAAGAAACGCCGGTTGAAGCCGAAACGCCGGAAGCCGAAGCGCCGGCCCCAGAGGAAAAGCCCAAGCGCCGTCGCCGCAAGAAGGTCGAGGAGCCTGCGGCCGAAGACGCGGCTGAACCCACGCCTGAGGAGGCTGAGAAACCCAAACGAAAGCGTGCGCCACGCAAGAAGAAGGCGGAGGCTGAAACGCCGGAGGCCGAAGCTCCGGCACCAAGCCCTGAGGATTGAACAAAAAAAGCGCCCCTGAATGTGGGGCGCTTTTTTCGTTACGTGCGGTGCAGACTCACTCAGCCATTAACCGGCTCACCAGAAGTGCAAGTTCGGGCTTTTTGCCGATCTCCTGATTGCAGGTCTGGCGCACGACCCGCTTGATCGACTCCTCCAGCTTGTCGTCATCCTCGATCACCTTCGCATCCAGACGCGGAAGCAGCTTGGCGATGTCGTCTTCGATCAACTCCTGCAGCGGCGCGCCGGAGGAACCAACTTCGGGCAGGCCTTTCAGCTGCACCCAGGCATCTTCCAGCATTTCGTCGCCTTCATCGACTATCAAAGCCACGACGACCATGCCGTTCAGCGCCATCTTCATCCGCTCGCGGATCACGCCGTCGAACTGACCGACAAAGGCCTCGCCATCCAGATAGGTGCGCCCTGTCTCGATATATTCCACGACACCCGGCGCGTTGCCCGACAGCTCCACCACCGAGCCGTTGGGCGCGACGATCCCCGCCATGCCCTTCGACGCCGCGAGCCGCGCATGTTCGCGGATATGGCGGAATTCTCCGTGGCAGGGGATCAGGATTTGGGGCTTCAGCACATCGTGCATCACTTCCAGATCGGGCCGGTTGGCATGGCCCGAGACGTGGTAGAAGCCGCTGTTGTCATCGACAATCTCAACACCGATTTCAGCCAGTGCATTCTGAATGTGCGCGACGGGCACTTCGTTGCCGGGTATGGTTTTGGACGAGAACAGGAACGTGTCGCCGTCCTTCAACTCATGGCCCAGGAACTTACCCCGGCTGAGGTTCGCTGACGCTGCGCGGCGTTCGCCCTGCGATCCGGTCACGATCAACATCAGGTTCTCACGCGGGACATCCAGCGCGTCTTCGGGCGATAAAGTCGACGGGAAATCGGTCAACACGCCTGATTCCACACCAGCCTTCACCATCCGTTGCATCGCCCGGCCCATCAGGCAGATCGAACGGCCTGCGGCTGCACCAGCCTCAGCAAGCGTCTTCACGCGCGCGATGTTGGACGCGAATGTTGTTGCCACGACCATACCGCTGGCTTGTGCCACCAGTGCGTTGATATGCTCCGGCAACTGACTTTCCGAGCGACCCGGATTGCGGTTAAAGACATTTGTGGAGTCGCAGACATAAGCCAGCACACCCTGGGCGCCGATCTCCGCCCACATGTTTTCGTCGAACGCCTCACCAACCAAAGGATCACGGTCGATCTTGAAGTCACCGGAATGCACGACCCTGCCCGCGTCAGTGTCAATCACAAGGGCCGAGGCTTCGGGGATCGAATGCGACACCGGCGCGAAGGATACGCGGAAGGGGCCGGCCTCAACCACCTCAGGGTAGGCGCCGACGACCTTGACCATGGCGCTGTCATGGCCCGCTTCCTCGATCTTGCGCGTGGCGTGGATCGCCGTGAAAGTCCGGCAGTAAACCGGCGCGCGCAGGCGGTTCCACAGGTGCCCAACCGCGCCCACGTGGTCCTCGTGCGCGTGCGTAATGAAGATACCGTCAATGCGGTCACGCCGCTCTTCCAGCCAAGCGACATCGGGCAGGATCAGGTCTACACCCGGCTGTCCGTCCATATCGGGGAAGGCAACACCCACATCGGCCACGATGAACCGCTCTGCCCCTTCCGGCCCATAGCCATAGACATAGCAATTCATCCCAATCTCCCCCGCGCCACCGAGGGGGAGGTACATCAGCCGGTTCCGGTCTGTCATGAGGGGGTGTTTTCCTTGTTATATTTATGAATGACCGTCAGGCCGTACATGGTGAGGTCGTCTTCGATGGTGTCAAATAGCAGCTCCCCTTGGGCGAACAAGGGGGCGAGGCCGCCGGTGCCAATGACTTTCATCGGCTTGCCGTATTCGGCCTTGATCCGTGCCGTTATGCCTTCGATCAGGCCGATATAGCCCCAGAAAACGCCGGATTGAATGCAGCCGACCGTATTGGTGCCGATCACCTTTTCTGGTTTCGTGATGTCGACATGGGGAAGCGCGGCCGCGCCAAGGGCCAATGCCTCCAGCGACAGGTTCACACCCGGCGCGATCACGCCGCCCACATAGGCACCATCTTCAGCAACCACGTCGAAATTCGTGGCCGTTCCAAAATCCACCACGACACAATCGCCGCCGTGACGCGCGAATGCGCCGGCGGCGTTGGCCAAGCGGTCAGGCCCCACTCCCGTGCCGTAATCCACGCGTGGCTCGATGGGCAGGGCGCAGTCGGGTTTGCCAACCACCCACGGGCGCAAGCCATAGAAACGGTCGCAGAAGACGCGCAGGTTGAAGACCACGCGCGGCACGGTGGATGAGATAATGACGTCGTCAATCTTCGGGTCGATCCCATAGTGGCCAAGCAGCGTGGAGAACCACGTGAAATAGGCATCCGCCGTCCGCGAATGATGGGTGGACGTGCGCAGCGTGCACAGCCAGCTTTCCCCATCCCAGATCGAGAAAACCGTGTTCGTGTTGCCGCAATCGATGCAAAGGAGCATGGGCGCGTCCCCCTAGAAATAGATATCCGCCGCCGCAATTCGGCGCGGGCCTTTGGGTGTTTCAAGCACAAGGTTGCCGGTCTCGTCCACGTCCGTGAATGTGCCGGTGAACTCTTCGCCCGGCAGGCGGGCGGTGATGACCTCGCCGATCCGGGCCGCGTGGGCGAGCCATTCGGTGCGGGTCGGGCCAAAGCCGTAGGTCGCAAGGCTGGCCTCATGTCGGGCGAACGCAGGGGCAAGCGCAACGAGGAAGTCTTCGGGTGTGGTGGTAACGCCAATCTCTCGCAGCGATACGGGGGCCACGGCATGCGGCTCCAAGGCGGCGGCTTCGGGGACAGCGGCCAGGTTCACGCCAACACCGATGATCAGGTGGCTGACGCCGCCTTTCCCGTCACCCACACTCTCTAGCAGGATGCCAGCCAGCTTTCCGCCGTGAAGCAGCACGTCATTGGGCCATTTCAGCGACAAGGCGCCTTCCGGGCATCCGACGGTAATCAACGCGTCGCGCAGGGCCAGTGACGCCGTGAACGACCGCAATGCAATCTGATCAACCGGGCCGTCCGGGCGCATGGTCAGCGAGGCTGCGAAGTTTCCCGCAGGCATAGACCATGCCCGACCGCGCCTGCCCCGTCCCGAAGTCTGGTTCAGCGCCAGCACCCATTCCGGACCCGCCAAGGTCGGTGCAGCCCGAGCGGCCTCCGCCATTGTGCTGTCGGTCTCAGCCAGGACGCGACGGCCCACGCCGGTGGGCCAATCGGTCATATCAGCGGGTCAGCATCGCAGCGGCGAGTTCCGCCGGGCCTTCGATCCCGAACAGGTTGATCCCCGGAACCCAGCCCAGGCCGATGACCAAGGCCATCGCGATCAGGCCCGCATAGGTCGCAAGGCCCATCCGGCCATCGAGGCCCTCGCGCGCCTCGCCGAAATACATCAGGTAGACGATGCGAATATAGTAGAACGCGCCGATGACGGAGGCGATCACGCCAGCAATCGCCAGCCAGACCATCCCGGCCTCAACCGCTGCGGCAAGCACCGCGTATTTGCCGAAGAAGCCCAAAAGCGGCGGGACACCGGCAAGGCTGAACATCAGGACCAACAGAGCCATCGCCTTGCCCGGCTCTTTCGAGGCAAAGGCGCTGAGCGAGGAAATGTCGGTCACATGCCGCCCGTCGCGTTCCATCGTCAGGATGAAGGCAAAAGTGCCGATATTCATCGCCACATAGATCGCCATGTAGATCAGCATCGCCTCAACACCGACAGCCGTGCCAGCAGCCAAACCCATCAGGGCAAAGCCCATATGGGAGATTGAGGAATAGGCCATTAGGCGCTTGATATCCGTTTGGCCAATCGCGGCGATTGCGCCGAGAAACATGGAGATCACAGCGAGGAAGGCCACAACTTGCTGCCAATCGCCAACAACACCACCGAACGCGTCATGCACAACACGGGCAAACAAAGCCATTGCTGCGACTTTGGGTGCGGTAGCGAACAAGGCAGTGACGGGCGTGGGCGAGCCTTCATACACATCGGGCGTCCACATGTGGAAGGGCGCAGCGGAGACCTTGAAGGCCAGACCGGCGAGGATGAAGACGAGGCCGAACAGAAGGCCAAGCGACAACTCACCGTTCGCCGCTTCGATGATGCCTTCGAATTGAGTCGTACCCGCAAAGCCGTAGGTCAGCGAGACGCCATAGAGCAGCAAGCCCGAAGACAGTGCGCCGAGGACGAAGTATTTCAGGCCCGCTTCCGTCGAGCGGACGCTGTCGCGGCGCAGGGAGGCAACCACGTAAAGCGCGAGCGACTGAAGCTCCAACCCCATGTAAAGCGCTAGCATGTCGCCTGCGGAAACCATGATCATCATGCCGACCACGGCCAGCACGATCAGCATCGGGAATTCGAAGCGAAGCAGGTTTGTCTTGCTCATGTAATCCTGGCTGATGGCAAGGATGCCTGCCGCCGCCAGAAGGATCGTGACCTTGGCGAAGCGGCTGAACGCGTCATCGACAAACATGCCGTCAAAGGCCGTGCGTGCGCCTTCGCCGGTGACGCCGATATAGAACGCCATGATCACAAACAGCAGCGCCGTGCCCCAAGTGAGCGCAGGCGCAAGGCCGTCTTTCGACGTGTAGACCGCCGCCATCAACCCGCCCATCGCGAACAGCGACAGGACGATTTCCGGCGTCAGAATGGCAAGGTCAGCTCCGATCATATCAGGCGTCCTCTAGTGGTTCGCGGCGACATGGGTGTGTGGCTCAAACGCCGCCACCGCCACATCGTAGTTTTCAACAAGGGCACCGACCGAGGGGCCGATCACATCGGTCACAAGGCTGGGGTAGACGCCCAAAAGGATGGTCATCACGATCAGCGGCGCAAAGATCGCACGCTCACGCGGGGTGATGTCCTGAATGGTCTTGAGGCTTTCCTTGATCAGATCGCCGAACACGACCCGACGGTAGAGCCACAACGCGTAGCAAGCGCTCAGGATAACACCGGTCGCGGCGAAGACGCCGACCCATGTGTTGACCTGGAAGACCCCGATCAGAGTCAGGAATTCACCCACGAAGCCGGAGGTGCCGGGCAGGCCCACATTGGCCATGGTGAACAGCATAAAGATCAGCGCATAGGCCGGCATCCGCACGACCAACCCGCCATAGGCGTCGATGTCGCGCGTGTGCATCCGGTCGTAGATCACGCCGACACACAGGAAGAGCGCGCCGGAGATGAAGCCGTGGCTGATCATCTGGAAGATCGCGCCGTCAACGCCGTTCTGGTTCGCGGCGAAAATACCCATGGTCACGAAGCCCATGTGTGCGACGGACGAATAGGCGATCAGCTTCTTCATATCCTCCTGCACCATCGCCACAAGCGAGGTATAGACGATGGCAATCACGCTCATCCAAAGGACCAGCGGTGCCAGCAGGTCAGAGGCGACCGGGAACATGGGCAGGCTGAACCGCAGGAAGCCGTAGCCTCCCATCTTCAGCAGAACCGCCGCCAGAATGACGGAGCCTGCCGTAGGGGCCTGAACGTGCGCGTCGGGCAGCCATGTGTGCACCGGCCACATCGGCATCTTCACCGCGAAGCTGGCGAAGAAGGCGAGGAACAGCATCGTCTGCAACCCGCCGATGACCTGAATGCCCAACACGTTGAACGTTTCCGTCGCGAAGTTGTGCGTCAGAAGTTGCGTGATGTCGGTTGTGCCCGCATCCACATACATCGCGATCATGGCGACCAGCATCAGGACCGAGCCGAGGAAGGTGTAGAGGAAGAACTTGAAGCTCGCGTAAATGCGGTTCTTGCCCCCCCAGATGCCGATGATCAGGAACATCGGGATCAGGCCCGCTTCGAAGAACAGGTAGAAAAGCACCAGATCGAGGGCCACGAAGACGCCGATCATCAGCGTCTCAAGCACCAGCATCGCGATCATGTATTCCTTCACGCGATGCGTCACGCCCCAGCAGGACGCAATGGTGATCGGCATCAGGAAGGTCGTCAGCATCACGAAAAGGATCGAGATGCCGTCCACGCCGACGCGATATTGGAGGCCGAAGAGCCATTCGCTCTCTTCAACCATCTGGAAGCCAGTGTTCGTGGCGTCGAACTGGACCAACAGGAACAGCGACACGAGGAAGGTGGCAGCGGTGGCCGCCAGCGCCAGCCGCTTGGCATTCAGTTGCGCCGCTTCGTCATCGCCACGCAGGAACACGGCCATGATGATGGCCGCAACCGCAGGCAGGAAGGTGACGATGGAGATCAGGTTATCCATGATTTCTTATCCTGCGCTCAGCGTCATCCAGGTGACGAGGATCACGATCCCGAGCACCATGGCGAAGGCGTAGTGGAAGATGTAGCCGGATTGCAGCCGGTTAAGCGTGCGCGTGAAGAACGGCACTATGCCCATGGCCAGCCCGTTGATCCCGCCGTCGATCACAGCCCCATCGCCGCCTTTCCACAGGAACCGGCCAAGCCATTTCGCGGGCCGCACGAAAAGGAAATCGTAGGCTTCGTCAAAGTACCACTTGTTCAGCAGGAAGTTGTATAGCGGGCGCTGCTGCGCCGCGAGGCGTCCGGGAAGCGACGGGTTCACAATGTAGAAGACATAGGCCGTCACGAAACCCAACAGCATCGCGAAGAAGGGCGCAAGCTTGACCCAGGTCGGCACAGCATGGGCATCATTCAGGACATGGTTGTCGGGCGCATGGTGAATGGCCCCCTCACCGGGAGCGCCAGTGAAGACGTAATGCGTCTCACCCGCATGATCGCCTGCATCGGCGTGTTCTTCATCTGCATGTTCATCGCCATGGCCCTCATCGCCATGCTCTTCTTCACCATGGCCCGCATCCGCATGCTCTTCGCCATGATGCTCTTCCGCCGCATAAGGCACGCCGAAGAACTGGGCGACATAGTTGGTTTTGCCGAAGAAGCTGCCGTACCAGACCATGCCCGCGAACACCGCCCCGACGGCCAGCGCGCCAAGCGGAACTAGCATGGTCATGGGGCTCTCGTGTGCATGATCGTGGGTGTGCTTGTCGCCCCGCGGCTCGCCGTAGAACGTCAGGAACATCAGGCGCCACGAATAGAAGCTGGTGAAAAGCGCACCGACGACCAGCATCCAGAACGCGAATTCACCAAGGCCCGGACCAAACGCATAGGCGCTTTCGATCACGGCATCCTTCGACACAAAGCCTGCAAAGCCGACCGGAAAGCCGAAATACAGAAGCGGGATACCGACACCAGTGATCGCCAGCGTACCAAGCATCATCGCCCAGAACGTGTAAGGGATTTTCTTTCGCAGCCCGCCGTAATTCCGCATGTCCTGCTCATGGTGCATCGCGTGGATGACCGAGCCCGCGCCAAGAAACAGCATCGCCTTGAAGAAGGCGTGGGTCAGTAGATGGAACATGGCGACGGAGTAGACGCCCACGCCCGCGGCCACGAACATGTAGCCAAGCTGCGACATGGTCGAATAGGCGATCACACGCTTGATGTCGTTCTGCACGAGACCAATCGTGGCCGCCACAAAGGCCGACAGTGCGCCGACGATGATGATGAAGTTACCAGCTAGGGGCGCGTATTCGATCAACGGCGACATGCGGCAGACAAGGAAGACCCCCGCCGTCACCATGGTCGCCGCGTGGATCAGCGCCGACACAGGCGTCGGACCCTCCATCGCGTCCGGCAGCCAGACATGCAGCAGAAGCTGCGCGGACTTGCCCATCGCCCCGATGAAGAGGAAGAAGGCGATCATCTCAGCCGCGTTCAATTCCATGCCAAGGAAGGTGATCGACATCGTAGCGATCTCCGCACCCATCGGCAGGATCACATCGAACTGGATCGAGTCCGTCATCCAGAAGATCGCGAAGATGCCGATCAGGAAGCCGAAATCACCGACACGGTTGGCAATAAACGCCTTCATCGCCGCCGCACCGGCAGAGGGTTTGCGATAGTAGAACCCGATCAAAAGATAGGATGCGACCCCCACCCCTTCCCAGCCGAAGAACAGCTGCAGCAGGTTATCTGCCGTGACAAGCATGAGCATCGCAAAGGTGAAGAACGACAGGTAGGCGAAGAACCGGGGGCGGTAGCTTTCACCCTCCTTGAAGTTCTCGTCATGGGCCATGTAGCCGAACGAATACAGGTGGACCAACGCCGAAACGCTGGTGATCACGATCAGCATGACCGCCGTCAGACGGTCGATCCGGATCGCCCAATCGGTGAAGAGCGTGCCGCTCTCAATCCAGGTCAGAACACTCTCGGTGTAATAGCCGTTGTCATGGGCGCTCGGGTCGAAGGTCAGGAAGATGACCCAGCTGAGCAGACATGACAGCGCCAACATCAGCGTGGCCACGACACACGCCGCCTGCTCGCCGATCAACCGCCAGGAAAACCCGCAGATCAGCGCGCCAACGATGGGGGCGAAGAGAAGGATTTGTTCCATGGTCTCAGCCCTTCAGATTGTCGACGGCTTCCACGTCGACCGTGCCGCGGTTGCGGAAGAAACAGACAAGGATGGCAAGGCCGATGGCGGCCTCAGCCGCCGCAACCGTCAGGATGAACAGGGTGAAGACCTGCCCCGTCAGATCGCCCAAGAACGAAGAGAACGCGACCATGTTGATGTTCACGCTCAGCAGCATCAATTCCAGTGACATCAGGATGATGATGACATTCTTCCGGTTCAGGAAGATGCCGAAAATCCCAATGACAAACAGCGCCGCAGCGACCGTCAGGTAATGTTCGAGACCTATGGTCATGTCTGTCCCTCCGGGGATATTCCCCGATTAGTCGTTCTTGCGATGCAGTGCCTTAAAGGCCCTGCCCCGGCTTCACATCCTTCAGTTCCATCGCCTGTGCCGGATCGCGCATCATCTGGGCGACCGGGCTCTGGCGCTTGACGTCCACGCGGTGGCGCAGCGTCAGCACAATGGCACCGACCATCGCGACCAGCAGGATCAGGCCCGAAATCTGGAAAAGCAGGAAGTAATCGTCGTAAAGGATCAGGCCGAGGGCCTGCGTGTTGTGCGCCACATCTAAGGGCGGCGCGGGGTTGCCGAGGCGCTGGTCAATGCCTTCCGAGAACTCCCACGAGCCATAGGCCAGCGTCAGCTGCATCAACAAAACAACGCCGATCAGCCCTGCGACCGGCACGTATTTCGCCATCTCGGCCTTCAACTCGGCAAAATCCACGTCGAGCATCATGACCACGAACAGGAACAGCACCGCGACCGCGCCCACATAGACGATGATCAGCAGCATCGCGACGAACTCTGCGCCGAGCAGCACGAACAGGCCCGCCGCGCTCAGGAAAGCCAGGATCAGCCACAGCACCGAATGCACCGGGTTCTTGGAGGCAACCGTGAACAGCCCGCCCGTGATCACCGACAGCGCGAACAGATAGAAGGTAAAATCAGCTACGGTCATGCCTCGTCCCCCTGGATCGCTTCTTGCGCCAGTTCCATGGCCTTCGTCATCGCGGGCACCCCGCCAAACATCGCAGCCACACCAATGGTTTCCGCAATCTCCTGCTGCGTGGCACCCGCCTCAATCGCGTGGCGCACCGTCAGCCGGATCTGCGCCTCGGCCACGGCGCCCTGCACCGTCAACCCCAGAAGCGTCAGCAACAGCCGCGTCTTCGCATCCAACCCGCCGGGGTTGAACTGCTTGCCCATGAACGCCTCCAGCATCTCTGCCGGAACGGTGGGCCACATCTTATCCATCGAGGTCGGCGTGAACGACGCCATCGCCGGATTGACCGCTTTCAGCCATTCCTGCGTCATGTCCTGCGTCTGCTTGAACAGCGCCTCGAAGGGGTTCTGATCGCTCATCGGTAGGGCGCGTCCAATTCAAGGTTTTTGGCAATCGCCGCTTCCCAACGTTCACCGTTATCAAGCAGCTTTTCCTTGTCGTAGAACAGCTCCTCCCGGGTCTCCGTCGCAAACTCGAAGTTCGGCCCTTCCACGATGGCATCGACCGGGCAGGCCTCCTGACAGAAGCCGCAATAGATGCACTTCGTCATGTCGATGTCGTAGCGGGTGGTGCGACGCGATCCATCTTCGCGCGGCTCGGCATCAATCGTGATCGCCTGCGCGGGGCACACGGCCTCGCACAGTTTGCACGCGATGCAGCGCTCCTCGCCATTTGGATAGCGGCGCAGCGCATGTTCACCCCGGAATCGTGGGGACAGAGGCCCCTTTTCGTGCGGGTAGTTCACCGTGACCTTGGGCGAGAAGAAGTATTTCATCCCCAACCCAAAGGCTTTGAAGAAGTCGGTGAACAGAAAGTATTTCGCAGCGCGGGTATAGTCGATCTGGGTCATTGATCAGCCTCCGATCGCAAAGCGGGCGTAGAACCCGCCGAACACTTCGAACTTCGCCATGAAGGCCACGAACACCACCCAGAAGAGCGAGAACGGCAGGAACACTTTCCAGCCCAGACGCATCAGCTGATCGTAGCGGTAGCGCGGCACAATCGCCTTCACCATCGAGATGGCAAAGAATACCAACAGCATCTTGCCCACCATCCACAGCGCGCCATCAGGCAGGCCGGGAATGGGCGACAGCCAGCCGCCGAAGAACAGCAACGTCATCAACGCGCACATCAGGAAGATGGCGATATATTCGCCCGCCATGAACAGAAGGAACGGCGTGGCGGAGTATTCGACCTGATAGCCCGCGACCAGCTCCGACTCAGCCTCCGGTAGATCGAAGGGCGGACGGTTGGTTTCGGCCAGGGCGCTCACAAAGAACAGCATCACCATCGGCAGATGCGGCAGCCAGTACCAGCCAAGTAGGCCGTACCCGGTGTCCTGCGCAGCAACGATATTGCCGAAGTTCATCGAACCGGTGGAGATGATCACACCGATGATGATCAAGCCGATGGAGACCTCATAGGAAATCATCTGCGCGGCGGAGCGTAGGGAGCCCAAGAACGGGTATTTCGAGTTACTCGCCCATCCGCCCATGATCACGCCGTAAACCTCAAGCGAGGACATGGCGAAGACATAGAGGATGGCGACGTTTAGATCGGCCAAAACCCAAGTATCATTGAACGGAATGACCGCCCAGGCGATGATTGCCAGCACGAAAGACGTCAGCGGCGCGATGAAGAACACCGGCCTGTCCGCGCCCGCCGGCACCACAACTTCCTTGATGATGTATTTGAACGCGTCCGCCACGGCCTGCAGCAAACCGAAGGCGCCCACAACGTTCGGGCCACGGCGCATCATTACGGCGGCCCAGATCTTGCGGTCGCCGTAGACGAGCATCAACAGCGAGATCATCACGAACGCGATCACCAACAGGCATTGCGCCGCGATGATCAGGATGATCCCGAGGGTGGTATCGAAAAATTCCATCGGTCGTTCGTCCCTTGGCTCGGGCCCTTGTCGATCTTCTTATCAGACCGACGGTATCCCTTGCTCCGCGCAATCTGCCGCAACCACCTGAGCCTCGAGCGTCTGCAACCCGCGCGGGAGTTCCGGCGAGATGGTGTAAACCGCATCTGCGACCCAAACGCCACCCTCTTCCGTGATACTTGTGCGCACATGTCGCGCAAAAGTATAACCGCGGATCAGCGTGTATTGCGCGGCAGCGCAGCGGGTATAGGCATCAAGGTCGGCACGAGTGGCGACACCTGTCATTTGCGCGCGAAAATTCACCAGATCATCGTCCAGCAAACGCGTTTCGATTCCGTCGTAAGTGGCCGGTGGCGCCTGTTCGAGTGTCGGCCCCTCGGTCTCAGGCACACATCCCGCGATCAAAGCAGCTGCGCAGACACCCGTCAGGGTGGATAAGGGGCTGCGCAGCATGGGCTTTATTCCGCCGCCATCGGCGCGTCTCGCCGCGCTTTGGCATTGGCGCTGAGCTCCGCCATCAGGCTGGAGGCCCGCGTGATCGGGTTGGTCAGGTAATGATCCGCGATGGGAGAGGCGAAATCACCCGAGCCAAGCGCGCCAAGCGGCAGCGCGTCGCCCTCATTCTCGGCCACATCGTCGATCATCGCCAGATGCGGGGCGTCTTTCACCATCTCAGCCCGCAGCGCGCCAATCGTGTCGAACGGCAGCGTCGCGCCAACTTCAGCCGACAAGGCCCGCAGGATCGCCCAGTTCTCGCGCGCATCGCCGGGCGGGAAGCCCGCGCGCATCGCCAGCTGGGGCCGCCCTTCGGTGTTCACGAAGAGGCCCTGCTCTTCCGTGTAGGCCGCACCCGGTAGGATCACATCGGCCCGGTGCGCGCCGCGATCCCCGTGGGAGCCTTGGTAGATCACAAACGGACCAGCCGCGATCTCAACCTCATCGGCACCCATGTTGTAGACAACAGCAGCATCTTGGACCGCCGCCATTGCATCGGGGTTCGTTGCCCCCACATCCATCGCACCGACGCGGCCTGCCGCCGTGTGAAGCACCAACAGCTTTGAATTCATCGCAGCGGCTGCAGCCTGTGCATGGGCCAAGACTGCCTCGCCATCTTCGCCCTGCAAAGCACCCTGTCCGATGACCACTATGGAATTCTTCTCCTTCACATCGCCGAATTTGTGCTCCGTCAGCTTTTTCAGTGCCGCGCGATCCGTGCCCATGTGGACATATTCATATGTCAGATCAACGGGTTCGCCGATAAGCGCCACATTGGCACCCTTGCTCCATGCTTTGCGAATACGCGCGTTCAGAACCGGTGCTTCAACACGCGGGTTCGTCCCGATCAGCATGATGTACTCTGCATCGTCGAGATCTTCGACAGAAGCCGTGCCGACGTAAGCCGCGCGGTTGCCCGAGGGCAGCTTCGCGCCATCGGTGCGGCATTCGACAACACCGCCCTGCCCTTCAACCAAAGCCTTCAGCGCAAACGCCGCTTCGGTCGAGGCCAGATCACCGACCAGACCGGCCAGCTTGGACGCGCCTTTGATCTTCTCAGCGGCCAGACCCATCGCCTCGCCCCAGCTTGCCGGGCGCAGCTTGCCGTTCTCGCGGATGTATGGCTTGTCGAGCCGCTGGCGGCGCAACCCGTCCCAGACATAGCGCGACTTGTCGGACAGCCATTCCTCGTTCACGCCGTCATGGTTGCGCGGCAGGATACGCATGACCTCACGGCCCTTCGTGTCAACGCGAATGTTCGACCCCAACGCATCCATCACGTCGATGCTTTCGGTCTTGGTCAGTTCCCATGGGCGCGCAGTAAAGCTGTAAGGCTTCGACGTGAGCGCACCGACCGGACAGAGATCGACGATATTGCCCTGCATCTCTGACTCGAGCGTCTGACCCAGATAGGAGGTGATCTCCGAATCCTCACCCCGACCCGTCTGCCCCATCTCGGGCATACCGGCGACTTCGGTGATAAACCGCACGCAGCGGGTGCAGGAAATGCAGCGCGTCATCGCGGTGCCGACCAATGGCCCCAGCTCCAGCTCGGTCGCGGCGCGCTTGGGCTCGCGGTAACGCGAGAAGTCCACGCCGTACGCCATGGCCTGATCCTGCAGGTCACATTCGCCGCCCTGATCGCAGATCGGGCAATCGAGCGGGTGGTTGATGAGTAGAAACTCCATCACCCCTTCGCGGGCCTTCTTCACCATGGGGGAATTCGTCTTGATCACCGGCGGCTGGCCCTCAGGCCCGGGGCGCAAGTCTTTCACCTGCATCGCACAGGAGGCGGCGGGTTTCGGCGGGCCGCCCACAACTTCCACAAGGCACATCCGGCAATTGCCCGCGATGGACAGACGCTCGTGATAGCAGAAACGTGGAATTTCGATCCCGGCCTGCTCACAGGCCTGGATCAGGGTCATGGCTGGATCAACTTCGATCTCGTTCTCATCGATGATGATCTTGCGCAAATCGCTCATGGGGACCGGTCCTTTCCCTGAACGCGCCCGCGCGCGCTCTCATGTCTGGACCGTCTTCTAACCCCCGCGGAGCAATCTGCCAATCTGGGAACCGGCGGTAATTTCGTCGCGCCCCACGCGACACACGGCTGCCGCGTCCCCAGCATCCACACCGCGCGCGGCAAACCAGTCGCGCATGATGGCGCGGTAGCGCTCCTGCTCGGTGCGGTCATCAATGAACGCGTCCACATCGCGACGTTCCACACCCAGATCCTGCGCCCGGTCCACCAGACCTTCTGCAAAGGCCCAGGCCCGCACCATGCGGGGGCGAATATCATCGCACACGTTCTGGATATGACGTCCGACAGAAATCGTCGTCAGTCCGGCGTGAATTTCCGGATCATCGCGCAAGACCTGCCAGCTTGCGTTCTGCGCATGGCCGATCGTCGTGAACAGCCCGGTCACCAGCAGCACACCTGCAGCGGCTGCGATACGGAAGGGGGTAAGCATTTTTATTGTCCCTTTGAATAGGTTGGCCCGTTTCCAGAGACGGACATGGGGACAAGGCCCCATGTTATTCAATGTCACGAATGAGTCATCACGCCTTTCGGCATCTATTCGCCAACCGGCACGTCGCATCCTGCCGCGGACCAAAGGCTTTCCTCACCCACGGCGCGCCAGCCAAAGAACAGCGGCACAGTCTCAAGGTCATAATCAAGGCAATGGGCCTGCATCGCCTCCAGGGCGGCTTCACGCGCCTCAAACGGGACCGCCCGGCCATTCAGCGTACGCACAACCAATCCACCTTGAATCGGGATCGGCTCGATCTCAGAGCCGTCGGGCAAAGCGACGGGGTTGAAGATGATTACGGCTGGATCCGCCTGAACCTGCAATGGTCCGATGGAGGTGACATAGACCTGCGGCGTCACGCAGGCCGCAAGGGCCAGCGGCAACGCAGGCCAAAGCCTCATATCCGCACGCCCCAGAAAGTGATGATCAGCCAGACCAGCAAGGTCAGGAAAAGGATGGCCAGAATGATGTAGATCGCCGCTTCCATCCGCTCAGGTGTATTCAGCACGATTGCGATGCCCGAGGCTACCATGCCACCCATCACCGCACCCAGAATGCCGCCGCCGACGCCCCATAGCTGATAGCACAGGCCTGCACCCGCGACGGCGCAGACCAGATAAATGATCGCCAGAGAATACCAGTATACGCGAACCATACGAGCTGCCCTCTTGCCCTCAGGATGCCGCCGCGATGCATAGCGCTCGCGCGGTCATTTTGCGGCGAGGATAGGAAAATCACCTGAATCCAGCAAGATCACGCGCTGCGGCTGTCAAACGGGTGAGTCCTCACGGTCACAGCCCGTCAGGTGCGTCTCCCGGGCAAAGGCCGAAGAAGTGCCAAGCGCCAAACTCGGGATCATCAACGCCAACAAAGTTCGCCCGCACGGCGATGGTTGTGTTTTCTGGGCATCTGACCGATCGCGCAAAAGCGGCCACCTCCGCGCGCTGATCCGTGCCGAACTCGAACGGTTCTGCCCCGTCCAGCACGAAAACCTCTGTCATGGTTTCCCGTTCATCGCGTGGGGCGCACGGGACGGACGGATGGCAGGGACCCAGCCCCTGATCGACGTTCAAAAAGGTCCGAATGACATAATGTGCGCCCTCGACGTCGACCACGCTTCGAGTTTCAGGCGGCTGGATCGATGCATAGGAACGCGGATGATCGGACGCATCGGGGGCGCAAGCGCAAAGCGCGATGATGGGAGCGGCGATTGTGGGTCTAACCCGCAACAAGCAGTCCAAGGCGTGCCAAAGGCCCTGCCCGCATACGCGCCCAAAGCCCGCGAAACCCTCCGATCAGCTCTGGCGGCATCGCTTGGGGTTCACATTCAGGTGCAAGGTTGCCGACTGTGTGCGCAGCGCGCAATCGATCCTGCACTTCTCGCTCTAGCACTTTCACATTCACATGTCCGTAACACATGAGCGTCTCCCTCAGCGCAGGAAGCGGCCAATCTGGCTGCCCGCGGCAACTTCACGTTCCGCATAGGCACAAAGGGCAGCAGCATCACCCGGTGTCACGCCCTGGCGGCCCATCTCGGAAATCACATCTTCGATAATGCGATCTTCGGGTGTGTTCTGGATGGCCTGCAAGACATCCAATTCCGAATATCCTGACGCCAACATCTGATCGACAAACCCCTCAGTTAGCTGCTCGATGGAATTGCGCATCTGATATTGCGGGCAAATCCCGGCCATTATGTCAGCGGTCGCGGCATTTCCCGCAAACGCTTCGAATTGCGCCTGCACGCCAGTGGGCTGCGAAACGCACCCTGCAAGCGCGATCAAGGCAACAGCAGCAAACGCCCTCATTCCGCAGCCACCTGTACGGTGCCGTCGCGGCGCACCTTAATGCGGTCTTCGATCTCGTCACGGAAGTTGCGGATCAGGCCCTGAATCGGCCATGCGGCTGCGTCACCAAGGGCACAGATCGTGTGACCTTCGACCTGCTTGGTCACATCCCACAGCATGTCGATCTCTTCGACATTTGCCTCGCCCTTCACGAGACGCTCCATCACCCGCATCATCCAGCCGGTGCCTTCGCGGCAGGGCGTGCACTGGCCGCAGGATTCGTGCTTGTAGAAGCACGCCAAACGCCAGATCGCCTTGATGATATCGGTCTGCTTGTCCATCACGATCACCGCCGCCGTGCCAAGGCCAGACCCCAGCTCGTTGCGCAGGTAGTCGAAATCCATGATGGCGTCTTTCATGTTCTCTCCGCGCACGCAGGGAACGGACGAGCCGCCGGGGATCACCGCCTTGAGGTTGTCCCAACCGCCGCGGATACCGCCGCAATGCGTCTCGATCAGCTCCTCGAATGTGATCGACATCGCCTCTTCGACGACGCAGGGCTGATTCACGTGGCCGGAAATGGCGAACAGCTTGGTGCCCGCATTGTTCGGGCGACCAAAACCAGCAAACCATTCCGCACCGCGACGCAGGATTGTCGGCACAACGGCAATCGATTCGACGTTGTTCACGGTCGTCGGGCAGCCGTAAAGGCCCGCGCCCGCCGGGAAGGGCGGCTTCATGCGGGGCATGCCCTTGCGACCTTCCAGCGATTCCAGAAGCGCAGTTTCTTCGCCGCAGATATAGGCCCCTGCCCCGTGGTGCAGGTAAAGGTCGAAATCCCAGCCGGATTTGGCGGCGTTCTTGCCCAATAGGCCCGCATCGTAAGCCCCATCAATCGCAGCCTGCAGCGCCTCGCGCTCGCGGATATATTCGCCGCGGATGTAGATGTAGCAGGCGTTGGCGTTCATCGCGAAAGACGCGATCAGGCAGCCTTCAATCAGCGTGTGGGGATCATTGCGCATAATCTCCCGGTCCTTGCAGGTGCCAGGCTCGGATTCGTCCGCATTCACCACCAGATAGGCCGGGCGTCCGTCCGATTCCTTGGGCATGAACGACCATTTCAGACCCGTCGGGAAGCCCGCGCCACCGCGTCCACGCAGTCCGGAGGCCTTCATGATCTCCACGATCTTGTCGCGCCCCAAGCCGATCAAGTCCTTCGTCCCATCCCAATGGCCACGCGCCTTTGCGCCCGCCAGGGTACGGTCATGCATCCCGTAGATGTTGGTGAAGATCCGGTCTTTGTCCTGCAACATTGGCTAAATCCTTGATCGCTCGCGCGGGGTCTGGTCGCGCGTCTAGCTTTGTCTGCGCTCTTTCCACACCCAATACGTCACCACAAGCGCCCAGACCAGTGCCCCAATCGCCGCAAGGTCAAAGAGGAACACCACGCGCGTGGGCCAGCCCATTTGCCCGCCCACAAACTGCGCGCCCATCCACAGCACCATGGTGGCGGCCATCACGACAGCCGCACGGCGGATCTGGCGCACGCGGCGTTGTTCTTCGGGCGATACAGGCTTTTTCTCAGGCATCAGTGGCCCCAAAAAGAAAGCTGCGCGACCGGGCCGCGCAGCGTGATGATGTCGTCAGGTTGCATATCTCACCTAATGAAGGGCTGCGGCCCAAGGTTTAATATACATCTCCGTCATCGACTTTCTTGGAAAACTCGGTCTCACCGCCTGCGGCCAAAAGGCTCGCCTGTTCGACCCAGTTGTCACGGCTGACGCGGCCTTTGAACCCTTTGAGGTTCTGGTCAACCCAAGCCACCTCTTCTGCGTTCCAGGCCGCGATCTGATCGAAATGGTAGAAACCAAGCTCGTTGCAAAGGGTTTCCATCTTCGGCCCAACACCCTTGATCCGCTTCAGGTCATCGGCTTGCCCGCCGCGCGGGCCGTCGAGGGCCTCAGGTCGCGTGCCAGGGCCGGGGTCAGCAGCTGGCGCAGCAGCGGCGGCACTTGCGGCAGCAGCAGCTTCGGCTTCGGCGGCGCGGGCCGCTTCGGCCTCAGCGGCGGCATTGGCCTCAGCTTCGGCGGCCGCAGCAGCGCGGGCAGCTTCGGCTTCAGCGGCGGCTGCGGCTTCCGCCTCACGTGCGGCGTCCGCAGCGCTGGTATCAGCCGCAGCGGCGGCCGGGGCGGTTGCGGCGGCCGTCTTAGCCGCGGTCGATGACCCGCCTGCGCTTGCCTGCCCAGACCCCGCGTTATGCGGCGTCGCGGGCGCGCGGCACATCGTGATCGTCAGAATGGCGCCCAGAATAAGCAGCACAAGCACGCCCATGAACGCGCCCTGCATAAAGCTCCAACCGCCCAAAACCCAAAGTGCTGCCGCCGTGAAGACGCCAACCAAAGCGGCAATCCCCCAGGTCCAGGCCAGGCATTCCACTCCACCGGATTTGTTCATTGTAAGACCCCCCGTCATTCAACGTTTTTATCGTGTCGCTGGGAGTCTTAGCGCAGGATTCGGCCCCTGTCTTCCGCAACATTGACAGATTGCCGCAGCTTTGCAGCGGGGCCACACATTTTCCCCGCCTGAAAGGTCAGCTTTCGTTGGCGAATTCGGTCGCCTGTGCGATCCAGTTGTCCCGCTCAATCCGGCCTTTGAACTTCAGGCGCGCATCAACCCAAGCGACTTCCGCAGGGCCCCAGGCCGCGATCTGATCGAAATGGTAAAAGCCCATCTCGTTCAGCACGCCTTCCAGCTTAGGGCCAACACCACTGATCCGCTTGAGGTCATCTGCACCGCCATCGCGCGGCCCGCTCAACTGCTCAGGGGCTTGCTCTTCGACCGCCTCCACCGGTTCCGCTTTCGACGGCGGCTTGGCTTTGGACACGGCCTTCGCCTGTGCCTTGGTCACACCGGTTTTGTCTGCAGGTGCCTTGGCGCGGTTGGCGGGCTTCGGCCGCGCGGGCTCTGCCGGAACACCGTCACCCGATTTTTTGCCCCATGGGGCCAGCATTGGCACTTCCGTCCCGTCGATGCGCTTGATCGTGTCGCCAATATCAGCCGCCAGACGAGCCGAGGCATTCAGCCCATCCTTGCCCGCCTCATGCTCTTTCAACGAGGTCAGGCCACCCGCAGGCTCAGACGCATAGCGCCCGTTCTGTGGCCCTGGCGTGGGAACCTCCCCCGCCGCCATCTTGTCAATCAGCGCACCAAAGCTCTCCGCCGTTAGATCTTCGTAGTAATCCTTACCGATCTGGGCCATCGGAGCATTCGCACAGGCGCCTAGACACTCGACTTCTTCCCAGCTGAACTTGCCATCAGCGCTCAACTCATGGGCGCGTGGCGCGATCTTGTCCTTGGCCACGGCGACCAGATCTTCGGCCCCGCAGATCATGCACGAGGTCGTGCCACAAATCTGGATATGCGCGACCGAGCCCACGGGCTGCAGCTGGAACATGAAATAGAAAGTCGCGACCTCAAGCGCGCGGATATGCGCCAGACCCAGCATATCGGCCACCGCCTCAATCGCCGGACGGGTCAGCCACCCCTCCTGCTCCTGCGCGCGCCACAGCAGCGGAATGATCGCGCTGGCCGCACGGCCTTCGGGGTATTTGGTGATCTGCGCTTCGGCCCATTCCTGGTTGGCGGGCGTGAAAGCGAAACTGTCCGGTTGCTCGGGGTGCAGGCGTCGCAGCATGTAGGTCGTCCCTGGCGGTCGTTCGTTGGGCCACGGTTTCGCGCAAATGAAACGGGATGTCCATGCGCGCTATGGCGCAGGCTAGCTATTGGATGGCGTAGGGGGACAGGGCGAACAACGTGCCGTTCGGTGTGCAGTCTTCAACCTCGAACAAACCCTGCACCATCCGCAACCGCCCGCTGCGCATGTCGGCTGCAACGCGGCCCTCCAACGCGCGCGCCACGGCCAGAACGGCGCGCGCCTCCGGGTGGCGGATTGTGGTGCTGCGCAACCGGAGGGCAAAGAATCCTTCCCGTGCGACGTCGGCTCCAACCGGTTCTCCCAAGGCGATCATGGCCTGATCGACAAGGTAGACCTCAAACACCGTCACAAGATCGCTCGGCAAGGCACAGCCGATCGCGGCATAAGCCTCGTCCATGATGGCTTCCACAGCAGGGCCGTCCAGCGCCTCCGCTTGCTCCAAGACGGAGCCTCGCGGCACCTCAAGCTGAACCGAAACCACGGGATCATGTTGCCCTTGAGCGCCGAAGACAGGCGCAGCAAGGCAGGTCAGGGCCGATGCGAGACAGATTATCAGGTGCTTGTGCGACATCAGGCCAGCGTGGCAGCCAGCCTCGATCCTGTCCAGTCCGCAGCCATCGGACCTCGGACTGGGGGCAACAAAAAAGTAGGGCGCCTTTCCTGCACGATGTCAGGAAAAGCGCCCTCGCCCGGGCCGGACCCCTTCTTTCCGCCGGGCTAAGCGGTAGCGTTCAGCGCCAGGGGGATTGCGCGGGACGCCAATTCGTCGGGTTCGAGACAGTGCGACCCCCTGCTTGCATCCGGGCGATCACTTTGGAGGCGCGGGCAATACAGGGATCATCGAGGGTTTTTTCAGCGATGGGCGCGTGTGGCAGCAGCGGGCGCATGGGGCAGGTCCTTCGTGTCAGGGGTGTCACGTGTTCGTGAACCCAACCTGCCCCTCGCGGCCCGTTCCCACAACGGAGGGAATCCGTAGCTTACTCCGTCTCGGTTTCGCTTTCGTCCGGCGTGGCCTCGGCCTCTTCTCCGGCCTGGGCTGGCACGTCGCCCGTGCAAAGGCCCCAATTCACAAGGGTCAGCGTCCCATTGCCGGACGACCGCAGAAATCCCGTCTGCATCAGGGGCACCGCCATCTGCGGAAACATCGCGCTTTCCACGCCGATGCTGTCCATCACCGCGTTCACATCGTCCTGATGCAAAACGCAGCCCTGCGCGGCAATGGCTTGGGCCAACGGATAGCCCGGATGATCCTCCGGCGTCGCCGCCTGCCCATGAGCCATGGACGCTGCGAGGAGGGCCGCAGGCCCGAGGAGGAGTGGAATTCTGAAAATGCGCATGGGAAAGGGTCCTTCGAATAAGTCACGCGACCTCTAACACAAAGAAAAAGCCCACCAAATGGCGGGCTTCCCTGACCTTACGAGGTTGTGAACGCAGCGCTAGCGGTCCACTTCCCCGAACACGATATCAAGCGAGCCCAAAATCGCCGACACATCCGCCAGCTGGTGGCCTTTGCACAGGTAATCCATCGCCTGAAGATGCGGGAATCCGGGCGCACGCAGCTTGGCGCGGTAGGGTTTGTTCGTCCCATCGGCCACCAGATACACGCCGAACTCACCCTTGGGCGCCTCGACGGCGGCGTAAATCTCACCCTCAGGCACGTGGAAGCCTTCGGTATAGAGCTTGAAGTGATGGATCAGCGCTTCCATCGACGTCTTCATGTCGCCGCGCTTGGGCGGAGTCATCTTGCCCCGCGCCATGATATCCCCCTGGTTCTCCGGCATCCGCAGCTTTTCGCAGGCCTGCTTGATGATCTTCTGGCTCTCGCGCATCTCCGCCATCCGGCAGAGGTAGCGGTCATAGCAATCGCCGTTCTTGCCCACGGGGATTTGGAACTCGAACTCGTCGTAACACTCGTAAGGCTGTGACCGGCGCAAATCCCACGCAAAGCCCGATCCGCGCACCATCACGCCCGAGAACGCCCAGTTCTGGATGTCTTCTTCGGTTACGATGCCAATATCCGCGTTCCGTTGCTTGAAGATGCGGTTCTCCGTCAGCAGCGTGTCGATGTCATCGAGCGCCTTGGGGAACGCGTCCGCCCAGGCATCAATGTCCTCCACCAACTCCGGCGGCAGGTCCTGATGCACGCCACCGGGCCGGAAATAGGCCGCATGAAGGCGCGCGCCGGAGGCCCGCTCGTAGAAGATCATCAGCTTCTCGCGCTCTTCAAAGCCCCAAAGCGGCGGCGTCAGCGCGCCCACGTCCAGCGCCTGCGTCGTGACGTTCAGAAGGTGGTTCAGGATGCGCCCGATCTCGCAATAAAGCACCCGGATCAACTGCGCGCGGCGTGGCACTTCCGTGCCCGTCATCCGCTCAATCGCCAGACACCAGGCATGCTCCTGGTTCATTGTGCCCACGTAATCCAGCCGGTCAAAATACGGCAGGTTTTGCAGATACGTCCGGCTTTCCATGAGCTTCTCGGTGCCACGGTGCAGCAGCCCGATATGCGGATCACAGCGTTCGCAAATCTCACCGTCCAGCTCCAGCACCAGACGCAACACGCCGTGCGCTGCGGGGTGCTGCGGGCCGAAGTTCAGGTTGAAGTTGCGGATCTTCTGCTCACCGGTCTCGAAATCGGTGGAGCCATCGTCATAGGTGTTCGTGCGGATATCGCCGTCCATCATGCCTTCTCCTCCGCATCCGCCTTCTCATCGCCGGGCAGCACGTATTCCGCACCTTCCCACGGGCTCATGAAATCGAACTGGCGGTATTCCTGCACCAGCTTCACCGGCTCATACACAACGCGCTTGAGCTCTTCGTCGTAGCGAACTTCGGTGTAACCCGTCGTCGGGAAATCCTTGCGCAGTGGATGGCCTCGGAACCCGTAATCCGTCAACAAGCGGCGCAAGTCGTCGTGGCCCGTAAACAGGATCCCGAACATGTCGTAGACTTCGCGCTCATACCAACCGGCACTGGCATGGACCGAGGTGATCGAGGCCAAAGTCTCATCCTCGCGCAACGCCACCCGCACGCGAACACGGTGGTTCTGGTACATGCTCAGGAAATGGTACACGACATCGAACCGGCGATCCCGGCTAGGGTAATCCACCGCCGTAATGTCGATCAGGGTCGAGAACTGGCAGGACCGGTCCGTCTTCAGAAACTCAACGAACTCCACCAGCTGCGCCGGGGCGACGTCCACCGACAGCTCACCAACCGCGTTCACATCCGTTGACAAAACCGCGTCCGAACGCTTCTCGCTCAGATAGGTCGCCAGCTCTTGCAGGGCTTGGGTCATTCTAAAAATCCCTCAGCGCGTGATGGTGCCGGTGCGGCGGATTTTCCGCTGTAACTGCAGGATACCATAAAGCAATGCCTCTGCTGTCGGCGGGCAGCCGGGCACGTAGATGTCGACCGGCACGATCCGGTCGCAGCCGCGCACAACGCTATACGAATAGTGGTAATACCCCCCGCCATTGGCACACGATCCCATCGAGATCACGTAGCGCGGCTCGGGCATCTGGTCGTAAACCTTGCGCAAAGCGGGCGCCATCTTGTTGGTCAGCGTACCGGCCACAATCATCACGTCCGACTGGCGCGGGGACGCACGCGGGGCGATCCCGAACCGCTCCGCATCATACCGAGGCATGGAGGTGTGCATCATCTCAACCGCACAACAGGCCAGACCAAAGGTCATCCAGTGCAGCGAGCCCGTGCGTGCCCAGTTGATCAGATCCTCTGTCGAGGTGACGAGGAATCCCTTATCCTGAAGCTCGCGGTTCAGTGTCTGCGTCGCAACCTCACGGTCGGCGCCGGCATGGTTGGGGGTCGTTGCTACACCCATTGTGGCTCACCCTATATGGTCGTTCGCTCCACCAGATACGGGCGCGCGCGGCAGGGGTCAACGGCGCGCGCACCGAATGCCACAAGGGGTCGCAGGCAAAGCTGGCGCGAACGCCGGTATGCGCCCTGTCTGCACTGGTGTTAGCATGGTTCTGGTCGCAGGCGTGACCTCACCCAATCGGGGCTGGTCATGGACAGGGCCACGCCTGCTGGCCCACCCCTAGCGGCGTGGGTTTCCGCACCATCCGCCGCGCGGTTGCGCAGGCGCACCACGGCCGGATGGCATTGTCAGGTTGGAAGAGGGCGTCACCGGCCAGCGGCACGGGCCGCGTCTGCGGTTCCGTGAGGTATTCGTTTCGCTGCGCAGGCAACACGAAACAGCTCCGGCACGACGCCGGACATGTGTCTTGGTGTTGTTCAATCCCGTCCACCGGCCATGAAATGGCAACGGCCCTCTCCCCTATCGGAGGCATGCCATGCACAGCGCCCAGTTCGCCGCACAGCCCGCCAATCCTGTTTGAGAGTCACCCCGTTTGCCCCGGCGACATCGCACCTAGAAAGACCCACCAAGGCCACGCATTCAAGCGCGCAAGGCCGTCAATTCAGGAAACCCTCAGGTAAGGGGAACCCGCAGTTCCCGGGTGCGCTTCCTTGAACGCTAAGGGACAATGTCCATGGCCGGTGCCAGCGGGCCCGCCGTGTAACAGAACGTCCGCCCCACGTCCGGGCACCGCTCCCGGCCCCGCAGGCTATCGGTCAGAACACCCCAGATCATCGGCTGCCCCCCCTCAGACCAGCCAATCATCGGGGAGCCTGAGGCCCCGCTCCCGCTGTCGCAGTCGTAACGCGCAACTTCAAAGGTATCGCGCGGCTCGGCCAGCCGCCCCACGACCTCCCCATTTTCATCAAGGTCCGACGTCGTCGGCGGCACCCCGCGATACTGACATATCTGGGCAAGAAAGCCGTCCGTTCGGTAGGTGTCGTTCCCACCTGTCACGTTCAGGATCGGGTGCCCTTCTTCCAAGGTGAGGTCTGCTTCCGCAGCAATTGGCAAAGGCCGCGCCCCTTGCGGCACACGGCTCAGCCGAACCACCGCCCAATCGGTGCGCGTTATGGGAACAGACAGGTGGGTTATCAGTGCTTCGGGCACCCGAAACGGTCCGGCCTTCAATCCGGCCGTGTCCAGCAGCACCACATCGCCGCCGGTGTGAACCGCCACGCAATCTGGGTTGCGCCCACGCTGGCTACCATCCTCGTTTAGAAACACATGCGCCGCTGTCAGCATCCGGTCGCCGTCACCGATCAGGACGCCACCGCCGGTCATCCCGCCCCTGCAGGAGATTCGGACCACGGCGGCAATCGCATCCTCCCAACCGGGGAACAGGCTCGGATCCTCCGGTACGAAATCGGCCAGCGGCACACGGCTTTCGCCGCCGATCACTCCGGAAGGCGGCGGCGTTTCGCGTTTGGTGATAAGAGGAGGGCTATACTCAGACGACGAAGCGTTCAGCGCGATCCACCCGCCACATCCAATCACCAAGCAGACGAACGCCCCTTTCCAAGGAGACGGTTTTCGGGTGACAGGCTGATAGGGTTCAGGCGACGCCATGGCCGCAAGAATAGGTTAACCGAAGGTAAACGAAAATACGTTCCTCGATATATTTCAATGGCATGACCCGCTTGCTCACGCGTGAGCAATGGTCACTCCCACTCAAGCGCGCCCTTCTTCCACTCATAGGCGAAGCCGATGGTCAGGACCGCAAGGAACACCATCATCGACCAGAACGCCGTGTCACTGAGGTCCGGGAAGGCCGTGGCCCAAGGGAATAGGAACGCGATTTCGAGATCGAAAATGATGAACAGGATCGAGACGAGGTAGAACCGCACGTCAAACTTCATCCGTGCATCGTCAAATGCGTTGAAACCGCACTCATAGGCGCTGACCTTTTCCGGGTCCGGGTTGCGCACCGCCAGAACGACCGCCGACAGCATCAGCACAAGGCCAAGCCCGATAGCAATCGCCAAGAAAATCAGGATCGGGGCGTAGTTAGACAGAAGCTCGGTCATCTCGGTCTCATTTGGTCCGGTCGAATGTCGGTTTACGGTGCGCGGGCAAAAGGGTCAACGCACGGTTCGTGCGGCAAAGAGTTCCGGGCCTGCCATCTTTCCTCCGACCTCCTAATGTGGAAAAGCCTCTCCATGACCAAACGCTTCCTTTCCGCCGTTCTGCGCGCGCTTCTTCTTTCCGCTTGCCAGACCGCGACGGACCCCTCCACGCTTTCGGACGATCAGCTGACTTGCACAACCGCGCAATTCATCGCCCATCCGGGAGATGAAGATGATCCGTTCCTTCGGGGCAATGAGGGCCGGCGTTTCGTGATCGACCTGTCGACAGACGGCGTGATCGACCTTTTCGTCCCGGATGCGGGCAATTGGCCAAGCGATTTCCAATTCCGGATCACCGGATCGCCGGGCGGCGTTCTTACGGCGCGACACCAGGGCTTCAACCGCTTCACTGGTGAGACGAACCCGGACCTCGCCTACGAGCTTCGCCTGTCACCCATCTCGACACCGGGCTTCCGCACAGGTGAGCTCCGCTCGATCTCAACCTTTGGTGGCACAGCCCGGACAAACCGTTGGCTCCTGTCTTGCGAGAATAGCGGCTCCCCGCTCTGACAGCGCCCTAACCGACGGCTAAAGCATCCCGTAACTCGCGGCGCAGAATCTTGCCACTGGCCGATTTCGGCACGCTCTCTACAAACCGATACTCCTCCGGCCGCTTGTAACTGGCCAGACACCCCTCGCAATAGGCCCGGATCGCGTCTTCCTCGACCGTGCCATTGGTCACGACAAAAGCAATCGGCACCTCGCCCGCTTCCGGGTCGGCCTTGCCGATCACGGCGGCATCCGTCACGCCCTCCATCGCGCACAACGCGGCCTCAACCTCAGCGGGCGCGACCTGGAAGCCCTTGTATTTGATCAACTCCTTCAACCGATCGCGGATGTACATGAAGCCGTCCTCGTCGATCTCGGCCAGATCACCCGTGCGCAACCAGCCGCCCTCGGCCATCGTCTCAGCCGTGGCGTCGGGATTGTTCAGATAGCCCTTCATCACCTGTGGTCCCCGGATCCACAACTCGCCTTCCATGCCGGTTGGCTGATCTTCCAACGTCTCCGGATCGATGATCCGGCATTCCGTCGAGGGCACCGCCTGCCCGCTTGATCCATGACGGATATTGCCGAAAACCGTCATATGGCTGATCGGGCTCAGCTCGGTCATGCCGTAACCCTGAACCGAGCTTGCCCCAAAACGCTCCCCCACAGCCGCTTCAATCTCGGCCCCCAAGGGAGCAGCGCCTGAGAAGATCTCCGACACGGACGAGACATCATACTCATCCACCATGGGATGTTTTGCCAAGGCGAGCGCGACCGGCGGCACGATATAAAGCCGCGTCGCGCGGTGCTCCTGTATGAGCTTCAGATACAGCTCCAGATCGAAACGCGGCAGCGTCACGATCTTGGCCCGCTGGTTGAGGAACAGGTTCATCAGAACCGTCATCCCATAGATGTGGAAGAACGGCAGGAAGGCGATTGTCACATCATCGGGCTTGATCTGCGCAACGGCCGCCGATTGCGTGACGTTGGCCACCAGATTGCGATGGGTCAGCATCACGCCCTTGGGTCGCCCCGTCGTGCCGCTGGAATAGGGCAGCACAACCACATGTTCCGCCACATCCACCGGGGCCTGTTCAGGCATTTCCGCACCCATCACATCGGCCAGCGACAGCGCGCCATTTGCCCCGTCGATCACAACCAATTCGCGGCAGGCTGTGCCTTCCATGGCCGCCCGCGCCACATCAGCAAACATCGAGATCGTCACCAGCATCTCAGCGCCCGCATCCTCAAGCTGGTGCTTGATTTCAGGTGCCGTGTAGGTCGGGTTGATCGTGGTCACCGTGCCACCGCCCCAGGCCACGCCATGGAACACGATCGGGTATTCCGGCAGGTTCGGCGCCAGAAGCGCAACGGTGCCACCCGGCAGCACACCGCGTTCGGTCAATCCGCCGGCCAACGCCTTGATCTGCGCGATCATCTGGCCCGCCGTCACCTCGCGCCCGGTCGGGCCATCCACCATGGCCACATCATCTGCGCGCCCCTCAAACCCCTCGAACAGCTTTTGCGTGACCGAGATGTTCGGAACCTCGACCGTGCCATGCCGACTTTCGAAAATTGCCATGATGTCCTCCCAGACCCGGCCTCTGGATCGGGCCGTGTGCGGCAAGGATTGCGGAGGACGCACGCCTCTGTCCAGAGCCAATGACGGGACGGCGGGTGGGGCGAGGCCCATGGGCGAGCGTCACCCGACGTCCCTATGCCTCAGTCAGCAGCAAGTACAGCCAGACGCCCCAACCCCAACTCAACCCCATCAAAGGTTCTCGGATCGACGCAGGTCTCTGCCGCAAGGATCAGCGGCATCGCTTCATTTGGGAACGCCCCCTCCCCCTCCGCCTGAGCATACAACGCCTCTGAAAACGACTCCTCGGACTGCCCGCGTTCAAACGGCAATCCCAGCGCCCTCTCCTCCGCCAAGGGCTCGCCCGTCAAAACCTGAACCTGCCCTTCGACCGTTGCAAAGGCCCGTGTGATCCGCCCGCCATCGGCAAAGGCCCAGGCTACATAGTCCACAACGCGGTAGGAGCCGAAATAGGCGACGCGCCCGAACCGCTTCGACAAGGCCTCCAACCGGGCAAACATATCGGCGATGGGCTCGTCATATTCCATCGCCCCCTGTAGCCCGAGCACCAGACACACATGCCCATTCTTGGCGGGCGTCGCGAAGACTTGCGTGACCGGCCCAAGTTCCGCCTGAACAGCGGCCATGCCGCGCCGCCAGGTGCAGGGCACGATGTTCTCGGCCCCCAAGGCGGCCAAAACCGAGTCCGGGTCCTCCGAAGGCACCGTGATCCATCCGGTCTTGTACCCAAAGCCAAGGCCTGCATCCGCCTCGGTATCGGCAAGCGGCGGGGGCGGTGCTTCAGGCTTTTTCGCGAAGAGTCGTCCGAACAAGGTTTTCAACACTACCCCGCCCAACCCGGTTTGCGTTTGTCGAAGAACGCACCGATCCCTTCCGCTGCCTCATCGCTTTCCCATCGCGCAACAAGCGCATCGATTGTGACGCTGACCTGCCGCTCGTCCGGCGCGCCGCCAAGTTGTGCAACCAGCGCCTTGCCAGCGGCCACGGCACCCGGCGCGGCGCTCAGGTACGGCGCGATCTCGGCCTCAATGGCTTCATCCAACTCAGCCTCTGGTACCGCATTGGCTAGCAAACCCAAGGCGACGGCCTCCTCCGCCCCGAACCTGCGGCCGGAGAAGAACACCCGCCGCGCGCGTGCCGCGCCCATGCGCGCTACAACATAGGGCCCAATCGTCGCCGGGATTAGCCCGAGGCGGACTTCTGTCAGCCCGAATGTCGCGTGATCTGCCCCAACCGCCACGTCACACACAGACATCAACCCGACACCGCCGCCGAAGGCCTGCCCCTGAACGCGCCCGATCAATGGCTTGGGCATCGCATCCAGCGCGCCCAACATCTCGGCCAGCGCCCGCGCCTCCCGGGCCCGGGTCTCGGCATCAGCACCCATCTGCGCCTTCATCCAGCCAAGATCGCCGCCCGCACAGAAGCTTTTACCTTCTCCCGTCAGCACCACGACCCGCACCGCCGGATCGCGTCCTAACCGGCCCGCTGCCAGAGTCAGCTCGGCGATCATCGCAGCGTCCATGGAATTGTGCACCTCGGGCCGGTTCAAGCGCAGCCACGCAACGCCACGATCATCGACGTTCAACTCAACCACCGCCATTACGCATCTCCTTTGCCATCCGCCCGGCCTTTGCCACGAAATGACGCTGCAAGCCGGTATGATAACCGCGCGTCACAAGGTGCGCGTCCAGTTTTTCAGTTGCGAGATTGCCCGCCGCACCCGGGGCATAGGGGCATCCGCCAAGCCCGCCCACGGCGCTGTCGAAGATCCGCAGACCCCGCTCCAGCGCGACGTCCACGTTCTCCAACGCCAGCCCGCTCGTGTCGTGAAAGTGTCCGGCGAGCATATCCATCTCGGCCACTTGCAGGACCGCCGCAAGCATTGCGTCTACCGCATCGGGCGTGCCGCGTCCGATGGTGTCACCAAGGGATATCTCGTCGCATCCCATCGCCAAAAGCGCCGCGCTGACCTTCGCCACCTCTGTGGGCGCCACCGCCCCGTCAAACGGACAGTCTGTCACGCAAGAGACATAGCCGCGAACGGAAAGCCCATCGGCTTTCGCCGTCCTAACAACCTCTTCGAACCGCTCCAGACTTTCGGGGATCGAAGCATTCAAATTTGCTTTGGAAAACCCTTCCGAGGCACTGGCAAAAACGGCGACCTGATCCACACCCGCCGCCTTCGCCCCGTCATACCCGCGCATGTTCGGCGTCAGCGCCATGTAGCGCACACCATCCCACCGCTGAATACCTGACAGGACCTCCGCCCCGTCCGCCATTTGCGGCACCCATTTCGGTGAGACGAACGACGCAACCTCAATCCGGCGGAACCCGGCGCACGACAGCAGATCGACCAAAGCGATCTTCTCTTCCGTCGGAATCAACCGCGCCTCATTCTGCAGCCCGTCCCGTGGGCCGACCTCGACGATTTCGGCTGTCTCAGGCAACGGGCACCTCGTAGAAATCCTTGGCGTAAAACGTCTGCGGCCCTTCAATCTCCGCCGCCGCCTGAAACGCGGGTCGCGCTCGCAGCCGCGCCCAGTAGGCCTGCAAGCCCGGCCATGGGTCCAGCTTCACGTAAAAAGGCGCCGCGAACAGATTGAACCCCAACATCGCATCCGCCGCCGAGAAGCCCGAAGGCAGCAAATAGTCGCCCGCAACCATCCCGTTGAGCGCATCCAGCGTACCCTTCAGCCGCAGCGTATTCAACTTCACCACCGCCGGCGACGGCTTGGCCGGGGGCCGCAGGAACAGATGGTTCAGGTTCAACTGCTCGATCAGTGAGGCTTGGGTTTCCGCAAATCCCATCGCCTCCAGATATGCCACGCGGTCCGGATGGCCCGGTTCCCGCCCAAACCCGAACTCGGGCCGGGTCTCGCACAGATATTGCAGGATCGCGGAGCTTTCGAAAATCGTGCGCTCGTCAATCTCCAAAGCCGGGATGCGCCCGGCGGGAGAGTGATCTTTCAGAACAGGCTCCTGCATCTTGCGCGTGCCGATCTCGTAGAGCTCCAATTCAGGCGTCAGGCCCATTTCCTGCAACAGCCATAGCACCCGAAACGACCGCCCCCAAGGCACGTGATGCAACCGGATCACGCTTCATCCTCCAGCACGATCAGCGGCGCGCCCGCTTCCACCTGCGCACCAGCCTCAGCCAACACCTCTGCCACAACGCCGTCGCGGCCCGCCGTCAGCACGTGCTCCATCTTCATCGCCTCCAGCACGGCCAACCGGTCGCCAGCCGAAACCGCAGCACCTGCCTCGACGAACACGGCTTTCACCAAACCAGGCATCGGGGCTTCGATACGGCCCCCACCTGCCGCTTCCGCCTCAACATCCAGCGGGTCCGGCACCTCAAAATGGTAGTTATTGCCCCAGAACACGCTCAAGCCTGCCGCATGCTGAACAACCTCCGCCGCAATCGCCGCACCGTCGACGGTCCAACCCGTGCCGCGCCTCACCTCGTGTTCGGCCCCGTCCAGCGAAACGCGGTAATCCCCTTCGGCCAGCGTCGTGACCCGCGCGATCTCAGCCTCGCCGTCCTGTGCGATGACAACGCTCTGCGGCACCGGGTCCCACAAGGTGAACCCCTCCAGCGATCCACCACGCGCGGCGGCTCCAACAGCCGCCAAGGCGCGCGTACGAGAACATGGCACCGGGGCGCGCGCCAAATCCTCAACCTCACGATCGATCAGCCCGGTATCCACTTTCCCGCGCCCAAACCCGCCATGCGTCGTCAGCGCCCGCAGGAACGCGAGGTTCGTCACCGAGCCCGCCACTTGCGTGCCTGCCAAGGCACGTTCCAGCTTGGCCAGAGCGATTTCCCGCGTAGCCCCGTGAACGATCAGCTTGGCAATCATCGGGTCGTACCACGGGCTGATATCGTCGCCCTTGCGCACGCCGGTATCGGCCCGCGCCCCGTCAGGGAACTTCAAGTGCGAAAGCGTCCCGGTTGCAGGCAGGAACCCCTTCGGCACATCCTCCGCATAAAGCCGCGCCTCAAAGGCATGGCCGTCAATCGCCAGATCCTCCTGCGCCATTGGCAGAGGCTCCCCGGCCGCAACCCGCAACTGCCATTCCACCAGGTCAACACCCGTGATCGCCTCCGTCACAGGGTGTTCAACCTGCAAGCGCGTGTTCATCTCCATGAAATAGAACCGGTCCGCCCGCAGCCCGTCGGAGGCATCGACGATGAACTCCACCGTGCCCGCGCCCTTGTAGCCAATCGCCTCCGCCGCGCGGACTGCCGCCTGCCCCATGGCGGCCCGCATCTCAGCCGTCATGCCCGGCGCGGGGGCTTCTTCGATTACCTTCTGATGGCGCCGTTGCAGCGAGCAATCGCGCTCGAACAGATGCACCGCTTTCTCGCCATCGCCGAATACTTGCACCTCGATGTGGCGCGGCGTGGCGACGAATTTTTCTATAAGAACGGCGTCGTTGCCAAAGGCCGTCGCGGCCTCCCCCTGCGCGCTGGCCAGCGCATCGGCAAAATCCTCCGCCCGGTCTACCCGGCGCATCCCCTTGCCGCCGCCACCTGCCACTGCCTTGATCAGCACCGGATACCCAATCTCCGCCGCACGCTCGGCCAGCCCCTCCTGCGACGCGCCGTGGTAGCCCGGCACGACCGGCACGCCCGCCTTTTCCATCAACGCCTTTGCCGCATCTTTCAGCCCCATGGCCCGGATCGCATCGGCGCTCGGCCCGATGAAGACCAACCCTGCCGCCTCGCAGGCCTCCACAAACTCGGGGTTTTCCGACAGAAACCCATAGCCCGGATGCACCGCCTCCGCCCCTGCCGCCTTGGCAGCCTCAATGATCACGTCGCCTCGCAGATACGATTCCACTGGCTTCGACCCGCCAATATGCACCGCCGCATCGGCCATCTCGACATGGCGCGCACCCGCATCGGCGTCCGAGAAGACGGCCACCGTGCGCACCCCCATGGCTCGCGCTGTTTCAATCACGCGGCAAGCAATTTCTCCCCGGTTCGCAATCAGGATTTTACGAAACATCAGGACCTCCCGGCGGCAACATCCGCTCAAAGCGATGGCGATAAATCAGGTTCGGGCGCACGCCGTCGACCCAGTAGACGAGCACCGGCGCCATCAGCGCCATAAGGACGGGCGACAGCGTCAACACAGCGGCGATGAACGCGCCAATCACCATCGGATATGCCACCGGCTGACGCGCCAGGATTGGCCAGATAGGCAGCACGAAGACCAGCACCAACGCCCATTCCCACCAGGCGGCCAAGCCCATTGCCAGGTCGAAGAGAACCAAAGCCGCTGCAACGACAAAAGCCACCACGCTCAACCAAAGCCCGAGACTCAATCGGTTCAGCGGATGCTCCGTCACGTAATCCGCGCCTGTGAACACCCATTCGCATTCCCGAATGCCGCGCCCCGCCGCAGCCAGACGGCGATAGCGCGCGTGGCCCCAGTTGCCCCCCATCCGCACAGCGGCAAAACTGGCAAGCCAGACGGCAAGCACCGCGCCAATAGCTACCGGCCATGACGAAAGCGTCACGATCACCACAAGCCCGGCGATCATCCAGACCAGCCACATACTCACCAACGCGGGCCATTTCCCGACACGGCCCAACAAGATCAACAAAGCCAGCACCGCACCGATTGAGGCAATTCCAAAACGGCCATCCCAGTCCGTGCCCAAAGCCAGAAGCGCGACGAACCCCGGCAGGCAGAAATAAAGGCGCAAGGCCATCACCACCACGACCCACTCTCCCCATCCCGCAGATGGGCCCTAACGTACTCCGGCAAAGGCCAGGCATCCCGGTCGAGATCGGCCCGCTTCTGCGTTTCACCAACTCGCTCCGCGTGCTCCAGCAATTCCGGGTGGAGGCTTACGTCCAACGCCGCCAAAGCCGTTTCCACCTTGCTCTTTGTGCTTTCGATCTCATCGGCCAGCTTTGCTTCAGCCGACCGGCGTCCGAGCCAATTTCTTCGGCTGAGGCTACCCTGTCCTTTTGACGTGGCACTTTTGACCGGCACTCGGTCACCGCCAGCAAGTGGAAGCCAACCTGTACCTAACGCAATCGCAAGAATGAAAATTCCGGCTACTCCTGCAGCCAAAGTACTCATGCCCCATGAAAGCCAGCCACGACGGTTTGCCTTTTCCTCGATTTCCGCCCTTAGACGATCAAACTCAGCAGAAAAAACCTCGCGAAAACGGCGCGCAAAAAACGTTCGACTGAAGTCATCCCGTCCGGCAAAAACACGCAGCACCGGGCGTACGAACAAACCACCCTTGGACCGATCCACAAACTCCTCGAAATCGAACAGGAAAAAGTAATCCTCCGCATCCCCCGAATTGTGGATCAGGTAGACAGCGATCTCCGCCTCACGGCCAAGCGTCGGCATCTCGGGCAGATAGCCTCCCAGCCTCTCAGTCCACGACATCGACCGCCCCCAAATTCTCGACAACCTCGAACCGCTCCCAGATCAGTTCCATGTCTGGCGCAAATATCCCCTGCCGCCGGTAGTAGCGCTCATGGTTTTCGCGCCAGCCCGCCAACGTCTCATCCTCGCCCTCCGCCAGCGCCAATTCCTCCGGCATGTCGCAAAACCGCACGAGCCGCAGCTCCACGGTCCGGTTCACCAGCGCGGGTCGCCCGTCAAACGTCGTCGCAATATCGCAGCGCCCGATGGTCGGCAGCGCCTCGCGCCCCGCCGCCACGTCCGCCATCGCCGTGCAGGTCGCCCGCTTGGCACCTGATCGGACAAGTCCCAGCAACAAAGCGGACAATCGGGCCGAATCCCCGAAAACGTAGGTTTCCGCGCCGGGATAGCGTGACAGCAGCGTCTCTAAGTCCAACGCCCCACCCTTTCATCTTGCCAAGAAAAATCAAAACCCATTGGCCCACCTTACATCCGGAAAATGCCGAATTTCGTGTCCTCAACCGGCGCATTCAGGCTTGCTGCCAAGCTCAGCGCCAAAACCTCCCGCGATTTGCGCGGGTCCACCACCCCGTCATCCCAAAGCCGCGCAGAGGCATACAGCGGATGCGACTGTTCCTCGAACATATCAATCGTCGGCTGCTTGAACGCGGCCTCTTCCGCCTCCGACCAGGCCTCACCCTTCTTCTCCATCGCCGCACGCTTCACGGTCGCCAAAACACCCGCCGCCTGCGCACCGCCCATCACGGAAATCCGTGAATTCGGCCACGACCACAGGAAACGGGGGCTATAGGCACGCCCGGCCATCCCGTAGTTCCCGGCCCCAAATGATCCCCCCACCAGCATCGTCACCTTCGGCACAGCCGTTGTCGCCACCGCCGTGACCATCTTGGCCCCGTGCCGTGCGATGCCCTCATTCTCGTATTTCCGGCCCACCATGAAGCCGGTGATGTTCTGCAAAAACACCAGCGGGATCTTGCGTTGAGAGCACAACTCCACGAAATGCGCCGCCTTCTGCGCGGCCTCGGAAAACAGCACGCCATTGTTGGCGATGATACCCACTTGAAGCCCCATCACCTCGGCAAAGCCGCAGACGACCGTCTCACCAAACCGCGCCTTGAATTCATCGAAGTAGCTGTCGTCGACGACCCGCGCGATCACCTCGCGGATGTCGTAAGGAGTGGTCAGGGCCGCAGGCACCACGCCCAACAACTCCTCCGGATCATAGGCCGGATCGCGCCCGCCCAACACGGTGCCAGTCGCAGGCCCGAGGTTCGCCATCGCCCGCCGCGCCAAAGCCAGCGCGTGGGCATCGTCCTCCGCCAGGTAATCCGCCACACCCGACAGGCGCGTGTGCACGTCCCCGCCACCCAGATCTTCGGCTGAGACCACCTCTCCCGTCGCCGCCTGCACCAGCGGCGGTCCGGCCAGAAAGATCGTTCCCTGTTCCTTCACGATGATCGACACATCGCTCATCGCAGGCACGTAAGCGCCCCCGGCGGTGCAGGAGCCCATGACGACCGCAATCTGCGCGATGCCCTTGGCGCTCATCTGCGCCTGATTGTAGAAAATCCGCCCGAAATGATCGCGGTCCGGGAACACCTCGTCTTGGTTCGGCAAGTTCGCGCCCCCGCTATCAACCAGATAGATGCACGGCAGATGGCATTCCTCGGCGATCTCCTGCGCCCGCAGATGCTTCTTCACGGTGATCGGATAGTACGTCCCGCCCTTCACGGTCGCGTCGTTGCACACAACCATCACATCGCGCCCGTGCACACGGCCCACCCCGGCCACAACACCCCCACACGGGGCGGCGCCATCATACATCCCATGCCCGGCGGTCGCACCGACCTCCAGAAACGGAGAGCCCGGGTCGAGCAAATTCGCCACCCGCTCCCGCGGCAACATCTTGCCCCGCGACACGTGCCGCTCGCGGCTCCGCGCGCCACCGCCCGCCGCCGCCATCTCAGCCGCCTCGCGCACAACGGCCAACGCCTCCAGATGCGCCGCTCGGTTCGCCTTGGCCTCGTCAGAGCCCGCGATGAAAGAGGATTTGAGTTTCATGCTTTTCCCAACTTAAGTGCGACACGGGCGGTCAATGGGTCGGCAAAGAGGTATCCGAACGCCCAGATCACGAATGTCGTCCAAGGCTGGGGTGGTACGCCCGGATATAGCATATACGCAACCATCGAAAGGATCGCGGAAAGCCCAAGGACGATCGCCGCAGAAGGCCCCATAGTGCTCAACAGCATTTGTCCGCAGGTTTGACAGGTGGGATATCCGTTCTTTGCACTCTCAACGACCGGCCAGAAGAACATCAACACCGCAGGACCGGTTGTAAAACGGACCGGAAACCGAATATCGCCCGAGCCGCAATTCGGGCACCGCAGGCCAGCCAATCGTCGGCGAAAAGCACCAATCAATTCCACGCCTCACCTCTCGCTAACATCCGTGCCACCATCACTCCAACCCGCTCATCTCGGCCCAATCCAGCGGCCCCATCACCCCGCTCAACCGCGCCACCTGCCAGGCCCAAACGGCCTCCTCGAATTTCAGGACCGACTGAAACGACGCGCACCAAAGCTGCCGCCGATACGTCTCCCCGGCGCAATCGTCACCCGCGTTGATCCCGTGGGCCACGGCCCAGACATTCCCGTAGAGCGGCGCGAGCGGCAAACCCTCCAAGGCCTCCGGCTCCGGCAACAATTCTCGCATTGCCTCCGCACGCCCCTCAAACGCCGCCCGCAGCCGCCGCTGGCACATCAGCGAATTCGACGAGACCTCGCAAATCCCCATCGCCAGATAGCCGCAATGCTGCACCCAATGGACGTTGAACGCATCCATCGGCGTGGTCACGCCATAACCCGGCAGGGCCAGCAGCCGCGCCTCGAAGGCCTCCATCTGCTCGGGCAGGCATTGCTCGAAGCGTGGCACATGCCCCGCCCCGTCACCCCAACTTTGCGCCTGCACCGGCCCCGCCAGCACCGCAAGCAGACACGCCAGAACCCTCAACGCCATGAACCCGCCTCCACAACACCCACAACACGGGCAACCTGCCACAAAGCAGCCGCCTCACCCAGATGCTCAAGCGCGGCGTCCGGCCCGCACGCGCCACACCCAGAATCAACCGTCGCCCAAAGCTGCGGATAAAGCCCGTCCGACCATGGCGGATTGCGGCCCGAAACGGCCTCGGGCATAGGCACTTCCGCGAACCGCTCCGCGCGCGCGAGCATAAGGTCCGTCGCGGCCTCCCGGCAGGCTGCATCACCTCCACATTGCAGTAGGGCAATTCCCCCACAATCGGCCACAAACCGCCCCCGCACGAGGTCGAAGTTCGGCGCGGCCTGTTCGTTCAGAGCCGCCGTCAAACGCCCTTCAAACGCGTCCATCGCGTCGGACACGCACGCCTCGAACGCAGCAGCGGGGGCCGCCCATAGGAACAGCATCACGGCCAGCCTCACGTCCCGTCCTCCGGCACCGACACATCCTCAACGACCTGCCCCCACTCATCGGTAGCGGCGTACCACGCCTCTCCACTCTCAGGCTCGCAGATCACGATCAACCGCACGCCTTCGACGCCCGAGGGCACCGCATAGCAATCCACCAGATCGCCCCCCGTTTCCGCCACATACCGCGCGGCGTGGACGTTGATGATCTCCGTCTCCGTCGGCGGCGCGGCGGCCAGCCCCAGCCACAGACCCAAGGCGCCCGCAACGGCCAGCAATCCAGCCAGCGGAAGAGCGATCCGGCGCATCATGGTACCGCCTCCCCCAAGCCACGGCGCCCCGCGCTCACTCGTCTTCGTCCGTCAAGCCGGTCGCGAGAATGGCTAAACGACGCGCGTTTGACGCCTGACAAAGCACCTCTGCAACCGCCCGGTCTGCGGCAGGTACGGTCGCATAAAACGCATTGCAGGACTGCTCACGTTCCGCCATCACCGCCGCGATTTCAGCCCGCCCTTCCGCGTCCAACTCCGCGAAAGACCTTGCGAAATAGGTGTCCGAAATTGCCCGTTCCTCCGTGAAGCAGGCAAGCCCTTCCGCCGAGCCCGTATCGGTCCAATCGTAGTCGTAGGCACATCCCAGAACGATGTCCGAACAAGCCTCGCCACTTGGCCCAATCACACACGTTCGAAAGGTGTCGTAATCCTGCGCGTGGCTTTGCGAGGCCATTGCCGTCAGGGCCAACGCCACAACCCCTACGCGCATCGGCATCCCTCTCCGTTTCGGCAAACTCTGTTCCTGCGTAGTCCAACCCATATCGCTCACATCATCCCCATCAATTCGCGCCCGACCAGCATGCGCCGGATCTCAGACGTGCCCGCGCCGATCTCCATCAGCTTGGCATCGCGGAACATCCTCGACACTGCGCTGTCGTTCATGAACCCCGCGCCGCCCATGGCCTGCACCGCCTGATGCGCGACCTTCATCCCCTCTTCCGAGGCATACAAAACACAGGCCGCCGCATCCTGCCGCGTAACCGCGCCCCGGTCGCAGGCCTTCGCGACTTCATAGGCATAGGCCCGCGCCGAATTCATCGCCGTATACATGTCAGCGATCTTGCCCTGCATCAGCTGGAAGTCCCCGATAGGCCGCCCGAATTGCTTGCGCTCTTTCAGGTACGGCATGACCTCATCCAGACAGCCCGCCATGATCCCGATATTCACACCGCTCAGCACCACACGCTCGTAATCCAGCCCGCTCATCAAAACGGCCACCCCGCGCCCCTCTTCGCCGAGCACATTCTCGAACGGCACCTCGACATCCTCGAAGATCAGTTCCGCCGTGTTCGACCCGCGCATGCCCATCTTGTCGAAATGCGGCGAGGTGCTGAAACCGACCATCTCTTTCTCGATCAGAAATGCTGTGATCCCCTTGCTGCCCGCATCCGGGTCGGTCTTGGCATAGACCACCAAAGTGTCCGCATCCGGCCCGTTGGTGATCCAGTATTTTGTCCCGTTAAGCACGTAGCGGTCATTGCGCTTCTCGGCGCGCAGGCTCATCCCAACAACGTCCGACCCCGCGCCCGCCTCAGACATCGCCAAGGCGCCCACATGCTCCCCCGACACCAAGCGAGGCAGGTATTTCGCCTTCTGCTCCGGTGTTCCGTTCAGCTTGATCTGGTTCACGCACAGGTTTGAGTGCGCGCCGTAGGACAGTCCAATCGACGCCGACACGCGGCTGATTTCCTCTACCGCCACCGTGTGCGCGAGGTATCCCATGCCTGCGCCGCCAAATTCTTCCTCAACGGTGATGCCCAGAAGTCCAAGCTCCCCCATCTCGGGCCACAGCTCATTCGGGAACGCATTCTCCTGATCGGTCTTCGCGGCCAGCGGCTTGACCCGCTCCTGCGCCCAGGAATGCACCATATCGCGCAGGGCGGCGACATCCTCGCCAAGATCAAAGTTCATCGAGCCCAGAAACATCGCAGCGCCTCCCAGTAATTGAACGCTTGTTCATTTAATCGAACCGCAGCGCTTGTGTCAAAGCCCTTGATGGCCCGCATCCGCCCCGAAATTCTGCAACTCCCGCCACAGGATCGCCGAAATCGGCCCTATTTTGAGCACGGAACACGATACGAGATAGGTCCCGATGACGAAACCGACCAAGTACTTCCTGGCCCATACAAGTGTTTCGATCATGAACCTCAAGCCGATCTGGCCACTTTCCGCGCACCCAAACCAAATCCAGGCCCTGTCCGAGGCAGATGCCGCACAACGACGGGCAGGTCACAAGGCGCAGCGGTCCGCACTTCAATCAGGTCAGCCGCTGGAGGCCATCGAGGACCAGTTTGCGCTGATTCCCTTTCGGCGCCGCCCAAAATCTCCGGCTCCGTTCATGAATTTCGGCAATGACGCAATGGTCGTGACGCAGCCCGTCCGCGACCTGCTGGCACCGCTTGCCCCGCACAGTCTTCGTTTCTTCCCGATCACCGTCCTCAATGAAACCTGCAAAGCCCCGCTTTGGGAGGGGCCTGCCCTCTATGTCATGCAAGTCACCGAAGTGCGTCACGCCTGCAATCTCGCGCAAAGCACAGCTGTTTGCACGCAACAGATCACCTTGCCGGATGGCATCGCAACCACGCTCAGCACCATCGGCAACCCCGACGCGACATACACGATCGCCCTCGACACACCCGTAGACGATGCCGCCGACATCTGGATCGATGACAGGTTGCAGGGCGCGATCTTCCTCTCGGGTCATCTTGCGAAAGCCCTGAAATCCGCAGGGCTCGCCCGGGGGTGGGGTCTAACGGAATGCGTTTTGCTGCCACGCGCTTGACGCGCCAACCTTGCATAACAGCAAACCAACCCACACGCTCGCAACAGGCCCAGCGCGCCCGCCATCCCCGTTCTCGACAATATTCCAATCATCGCTAGTGACGACGCCATCGCCATGCGCCGCAGACGATCTGTTCGGCTCTGCGCCCTTCAGGGATTTCGGATGCCTCATCCTTCCGGCTTAAGACGATGTGGGGGCCTGCAAGTATAGACACCTGACGGCGATCGGATTGACACACCGCTCCTCGAGCGTGCCTTTATCGCAAAGGTCGGCGACATGCTGCACCGCCTTTCCAACGGCCGCCTCCTCTCCACCCCACATCGCGTCATCAACTCCAGCGGGCGCGAACGCTATTCTGTCCCCTTCTTCTTCGACCCCCACGTCTCAACAACAATCGCCCCACTTGTCGGCCAGCCAAAGTTCGAGCCCATCCACTTCGGCGACTTCCTCCGCCATGAACTCGAAGCCTCCTACGACGCTCACAATCCCGACAGCCCCGATTGACGCGCGACACCCATGCAGGCTCAATACCCCGCATGGCTGACAAACCCTTCCGCTTCTTCGACAACCGCCTGAAATACCTCACCTTCGTGAACACCACGAACGAGAAATGGCGCATTTCCGAGCGTGTCTCACAGGAAATCACCCACCTCACCCCGCGCCCACCGGCCTTCCGTATCTTCGACGCAGGCATGGGCGACGGCACCGTCCTCGCCAACACATTGCGCGCGCTGCACCAGCGCCACCCAACGATCCCGATCCATGCGGTCGGAAAGGAAATCAGCCTCGAAGACATCCGCCTGAGCCTCGCCAACATGCCCGACCGGCTTGTCGAACACCCCGCCACCGTGGTGACGATGACGAACCTGTTCTATGCGGAGGCACCCTGGCTGACGCCCGCAAAACGCAAAGATGTAACGTGGAAATTCGTGGCGCTCGACGGCGCCTCCTCCATCGGCTTTCAGGAACAACTCCGCGACCTCGACCCGTTCCTCGTTGAGAATTGGCAGGTCAAATCCTCCCCCAAAACCGGCAATCCGCTTTACGTCACGCCCACCGTTCTGGTCGTCTACCGCGCCGACCATGCCTTCCTACTCGACAATGTGATCCCCCGCGAAGGCGCGACGGAGGCCAACTACGACCTCATCCTCGCCTCCCAACCCTGGCGCGCCCGCACGCCTGCGCCACTGAAAGCAAAGTCCATCCTCGCCCCCCTCGCCCGCGCCCTCGCGCCCGGCGGCCGGATGCTCACCGTGCAAAGCGCAGGCGGCGACCCGGCGGAGGAGATCGTGAACGCAATCTGGCCCGACATCGACCTCTTCCCCGTCAACCGCTACGACCTCATCGCCGCCCTGAAGGAAGAGCTCGGCCCCGAGACCGCGCACTACGACCTCACCATCCCATCGGGCGGCGACGCGCTCCTGTCCTACCGGATGCACACCCTGCCGGAGGAGGTCGGCCCTTCCATCGGCACTTCCACCCTTTCCGCCGCATGGAACGCCGCCACCTACGTGGCCCAGATCGACGACCAACTTCTGGAGGAGGTCCAAGGCACCACCCGCCACTTCGACATCACTGCCGACGTTCTGCACAAATACGGCGGCCTGTGGTTCAATGATGAGGCGTTCACAGTGACGCGGCTCAAGTAGCCAAAACTAAGCCGCCGTCGGCCCCAGCTGCTCGCCCACCAGCATCCAGCGGTCCCCGAACCGGCGCAGCACAGTCGTCCCGCGCCCAGCCCCCGACGCGCTGCGCCCGTCAATGATCCCGGCCCAATGAAACTCGAACATATAGGCCGCGCTGTCCTCAGTCTGCATCAGCCAGCATACGTCCTCGATGCGAAAGTCCTCGTTCTCGATCATCGCGAAATTGCGCTCATATGCGGCACGAACAGCGTCCTTGCCGTCAAGCAGCACACCATTCGAAAAGATAACCGTGGCCTTCTCCGCAATCAGCGGTGCAACCTGTGCCCAATCCTGCGTTCCAAGAGCGGCCTCGTATTGGTTCACGAATTCCTGTGGTGTCATTTCCGTTTTCCAAGCGTGGCGCGTGTTAATGTCAATCTATCGCACCACCCCACCGTACGCACCCCACCCAATTCTCCACAAAATCTTAACCTACCGCCGTATAATCAGACCCCAGATGATCATCCGCCTAACCCGCGCCTCACCAAAGGCGCGCAAGGGCACGTAACGACGGACACGACCCGCCAGCAGCCCACCGAAAGGGTTAACGGCCAAGGCGGGCGGTCACGCGCAAACAGACCCCACCGGCCCAACCGGTGGCACACGTCCCGTCGCCCTGAGCGGCGCCGCTCTTCCCAACCACCCGGAACAGCACCCTAACATCCGAGATCACACCGCCTGACTGCCCCCATCACGCATCGTCATGCCCCTCCCCCTTGCGCCCCCGCGCCAAGGGCCGCAACCTCACACGCAAACCGGAGGGTCCCATGCTTGATTTCCACATCTACGACGTCTTCACCGACACCCCTTTTACCGGAAATCCGCTCGCCATCGTCGAAGGCGCGGACGGGCTAACCACGGCGCAAATGCAAACCATCGCCCGCCAGTTCAATCTGTCGGAGACGATCTTCGTCCAAACCCCCGACGATCCTGCCCACACCGCCAAGGTCCGCATCTTCTTCCCCACCGCCGAGATCCCCTTTGCAGGCCACCCCACGATAGGCTGCGCACTCCACCTCGCGAATGGCACGCCCGAAGTCACTCTCGAAGAGGTCGCGGGCCTCGTCCCCGTTACCATCGCAGAGGGCATCGCCGAATTCACCGCTCCCAAGCTGCCCACGGCTCGTCCCGCCCCCGACCGCGCCACCACTGCCGCTGCCATGGGCCTGACCGAAGCAGACCTCACAGACACCCAAATCGGCCATTTCGAAGGTGGGCCATCTTTCGTCTATGCGGAGCTCAAAGACCTCGAAACGCTCGCCCGCGCCTGGCCGCAAGAACCCGCCTTCAGCCAAATGTCCCAAGCCGCAGACGGCACCGGCGGCCTCTGCGCCTATGTCCGCACGGGACACGACAGCGCCCAGTCCCGCATGTTCGACCCACCCGCAGGCATCATGGAAGACCCCGCCACCGGCTCCGCCACGGCGATCTTCGCGGCCCAACTCAGTGCCACCGGCCACCTGTCCCAATCCGGCACCACCACCTTCCATCTCAAACAGGGCGTCGAAATGGGCCGCCCCTCCGCCCTGCGCCTGACCATCGACACCGACCAGGGCCGGCCCAGCGCCATTCGCGTCGCGGGCCAGGCGGTCAAGATCGCCCATGGCCAGATCCGCATCCCCTGACCCATCCCTTCCACTGGTCCGAAATACTTCGGGGGAGTCCGCAGGACGGGGGCAGCGCCCCCAAAAGTAAGGCTTCCCCCACTCGCGGCCTGATTCACGAAAGCCCATAATCCCCCCATTCATTAAGGAGATTTCAGATGGGCCTTTCGCTCGGATTTGCCGTGGCGATCGTGATCGCCGTCGGAGCCGCACTTGCCATGCAAGCCCCGATCAACGCCGTCCTCGCCCGCGAAGTGGGCGATCCTACAGCTGCAGCCGCGATTTCCTTCGCCGTGGGATTCCTCGTACTGGCCGCGATGGCCTGGTACAAAGGCACCACTGCCTCATCCCTCGCGGCGCTCACTTCCGTGCCATGGTGGGCACTCATGGGCGGTGTGCTTGGCGCCATCTGGGTCTGGGCCGCGATCTGGTCGGTGCCTCGTCTTGGTGTCGTCACCATGTTCGGTGCGATGATCCTGGGCCAACTTCTCGCCGCCATCATCCTCGACGCGCGCGGTGCCTTCGGGATGGAAGCGCGCCCGGTCGACCTTACCCGTATTATGGCCATCGCCATGGTCGCAGGCGGCGTGGTCCTCTCCAAAGCGTAAACCTCACGGGACGGCGGGAGGGGCGAAGGCGTCAGCCGAGCGTCTCCCACCGGCCTTTCCATCCCGCCGAACGCCCCATATATCCGTCATATGTTCGCAGATCTGCTAAAGCGCCTCACGGCCCCCGAACCCGAAGCCCTGCCCTTTGACGATGCCCGCCTCGCGCTCGCCGCTCTCCTTGTGCGTCTCGCACGCGCCGATGGCGAATATGCGCAGATCGAGGCCGAATACATCGAACACATTCTCAAGCACCGCTACGCCATGTCCGACGTGGAAACCGCCGCCGTCCGGCAAGAGGCCGAAGCGCTGGAGGCCGAGGCGCCGGACACCGTCCGCTTCACCCGCGCCATAAAGGATGCCGTGCCTTACGACGACCGCGTCGGCGTGGTTGAGGCGCTTTGGGCCGTGGTTCTCGCCGACGGCGTCCGCGACGAGGAAGAAGACGCGCTGATCCGTATGGTCGCGCCGATGCTCGGCATCAACGACCGCGACAGCAACCTTGCCCGGAAGCGGGTTGAAGCGCAGGGATGATCGCATCCCTGCCGATGTATGCGACGCCGCGCACAGCCGCTGCGGATGCGCGCCTGTGGTCGGCTATCGCCACCAACCTCAGCCATGCGGGCCATCCCGCGCCCCAAGTGCTCACCCTCGCACCGGGCGATCTGCTGGCCCATTGGACCGACCCCGCCCTTGTTCTGTCGCAAACCTGCGGGCGGCCCTACAAGGATCACCTGCACGGGCGCGTTCATCTGGTAGGCACTGCGGATTACGGCGTGCCGGGCTGCCCGCCCGGCTACTACCGCAGCCTCGTGATCGCGCGGGCGGACGACCCGCGCAGCGACATCGCTGAATTTACCGGGGCGATTTTCGCGTTCAACGAACCCGGATCGCAATCAGGTTGGGCCGCGCTTGCCGCTGAGCGGCCCGAAATCCTCACTGGCCCGCGCCTGCAAACAGGAAGCCACCGCGCCTCAACATTGGCCGTTCGCGAAGGTCGCGCAGATTTCGCGGCGATTGATGCCGTCACCCTTCGGCATCTGACGGCCGCCTCCGAAGCAACCGGCGTGAAAGTCATCCACGGCACCGAACCGCGCCCCGGCCTGCCCTTCATCACGGCTCTGTCGCAAGATGCCGCCGCAATCGCCCAAGCCGTATCCGACGCCATCGCGTCGCTGGAAAAAGCCGACAGGGCAACACTCGGCCTCAGATCACTGGTCGACATTCCGGCAGAAGACTATCTCGCACTGCCTGATCCGACCATCATGCCGCCCCGGCCCTAAGCGCGGCCATTGCATTTCCAAGGCCCTTCGGTCCAAATCACGCAACCCTACGAACGGACCGCAAAAATGACCGACACCCCCGTCATCGACATCCAAGGCCTGCACAAAAGTTTCGGTGCGCTCGACGTGCTGAAAGGCGTGGATCTGACGGCCAATGCGGGCGACGTGGTCTCTCTGATCGGCTCCTCCGGCTCCGGTAAATCCACGCTGCTGCGCTGCGCCAACCTTTTGGAAGACAGCCAACAGGGCAAAATCCTGTTCGAAGGTGAGCCGGTGAAATGGAAGGGTGCAGGCCCCAATAGACGCCCCGCCGATCCCGAGCAGGTCCGCCGCATACGCACGAACCTGTCGATGGTGTTTCAAAGCTTCAATCTCTGGTCCCATCTCACCATCCTGCAAAACGTGATGGAGGCCCCCGTCACTGTATTGGGCGAAGACAAAGCCGAGGTCGAAGACCGCGCACGCCAGATCCTTGACAAGGTGGGCATCGGGGCGAAATGCGATGCCTGGCCGTCAGAACTCAGCGGCGGCCAGCAGCAACGCGCCGCCATCGCCCGCGCACTCTGCATGCAGCCCCGCGCGCTTCTGTTCGATGAACCAACCTCCGCCCTCGACCCCGAACTGGAACAAGAGGTCATCCGCGTGATCCGAGGTCTGGCCGAGGAAGGCCGCACCATGATCCTTGTTACCCACGACATGCGCATGGCCCGCGATCTGTCCAGCCACGTTGTCTTCCTCCATCAAGGCCTGATCGAAGAACAAGGCGCCCCGTCTGCCTTGTTCGGCAACAACGCGCAATCGGAGCGCTTGCGCCAATTCCTCAGCCATTCCGATGCGGCTTAAGACGCTCATCCTCACTGCCTGTCTCGCAAGCCCTGCCGCCGCTCAAGACATCACCATCGGCACAGCCTTCCCCTACGATCCGTTCATTTCCCGCGATGAAACTGGCACGCTCAAGGGCGCTGAGCCTGAGATACTGGCCGCGATCTGCGCGCGCGCCGGATGGACCTGTTCCTGGACCGAAATGCCGTTCGAAGATCTCATCCCTGCCCTACAGGATGGCCGTATCGACATTGCCGCAAACGGCCTTGGCCATACAATCGAACGCGCGGCTGAGGTGCACATGGCCTGCCCCTACTATCCCGTTTTGGGCGATCCGCCCTCCGGCACGTTCTTCACAACCGACCCCGATCACGACCCGCGCTCCGGCCCGGTTGGCGTTACCGCAGGTTCGATCTTTGAGGCCACGCTGCTCCGCGAAGGCTACGTCCCCGTCCCGTTTGAGGATGAGACGGTCGCCCTCCAAGCCCTGCAAGACGGCCTCGTCCAAGCCCATTTCGGCAGTCGCACATATCCGGCTCAGATCCACGTGGACGGCGATTTGCACGAAGCGGGTGAGATCGAGACCGGCGCGATTGGCTTTGCCTTTGCACTGAACCCAACCAACCCGGAGATGATTGAGATTTTCGAAACCGTTCAGGCCGACATATCCTCCGACGGTACGCTCGCTGGCATCGCCGAAACACATCTGGGCTTCAGCCATCCTGACCCGATCTCGCTCTGCGACCGCACAAATCCAATCAGTTGACGCAAAGGCAGCACGGACCACACGGCTTGCCCCTGCGCGCGAATTCTCTATCAATCAACGCATAACAGGCGTGGCCGCCCAAAAGGACTGCGCCCCAACTCGGAGACCAATATGAAAAAACTGATCCTCGCCACCACGGCGCTGACCCTGACCGCCGGAATGGCGTTCGCCGATGGCCATTCCGTTGTCCGCATGGGCACCGAAGGCGCCTACCCTCCCTACAACTTCATCAATGACGACGGCGAAGTCGATGGCCTTGAGCGTGCCTTGGGTGATGAACTCTGCGCCCGGGCCGAGCTGACCTGCGAATGGGTCACCAACGAGTGGGATTCGATCATCCCCAACCTGACGTCGGGCAACTACGACACGATCATCGCCGGCATGTCGATCACCGATGAGCGCGACGAAGTGATCGACTTCACCCAAGCCTACGTGCCGCCAGCCCCCTCGCTCTACATGGGCATGGATGAGGGCCTTGAGCTCGACGGCGCCGTTGTCGCAGCACAAACAGGCACGATTCAGGCGGGCTACCTGGCCGAGCAAGACGGCGTTACGCTGATCGAATTCGCCACGCCCGACGAAACCGTCGCCGCCGTTCGCAATGGCGAGGCCGACGCGGTTCTGGCCGATAACGATTTCCTTCTGCAGATCGCCGAAGAAGACCCCGATCTCTCCATCATCCTCGACCCCGTCTCCCTCGGCGGCGGTGTCGGCATGGGCCTGCGCGAAGGCGATGAGCTGATCGCTGTCTTCGATGCGGCCATCACCGAGATGAAGGAAGACGGCTCGCTGAACGCACTGCTGATCGAATGGTTCGGCGACGACACCCAGACCTGGTAAGTGTCTGACACGTCGACAAATTGGAAGCGCGGGCTGCTGAAAGCATGGCTCGCGCTTTCGCTTATCTGGGCGCTTGTGCTGTTCATCTGGGTGTTCTGGGTCATGGAAGGGTTCTCAGGGGGGCTGGATACAATCAGCCTGCTGATCGTGGCGATATTCTTCTACGTCTTGCCACTTGGCGTCTTGCCCTGCCTGCTGGTGTTGTTGATCGGATGGATCGTCGTATCCATCATCGACCGCAGAAGCAGGGTTTAGCATGCACTGGCCCCTCCCCGACCGCATCCAAACCTCCGCAGGCCGTATCGCCGCCACCCGCATCGGGTCAGGCCCGCCGCTGGTTCTGGCCCATGGCTGGCCATGGTCCTCCTACAGCTGGTCGCGCGTGGTCCCGCGCCTGAGCCAGCGCTTTACCTGCCACCTTTACGACATGCCCGGCTTCGGCCAATCCGACAAAACCGGACCGCGCCCCATGTCGCTCGACACGCAAGGCGAGGTCTTTGCCGAGATGCTCGACCATTGGGGCCTGTCCGAACCTGCCGTGATCGCCCATGATTTCGGCGGGGCGGTCACCCTGCGCGCCCATATCCTGCACGGGTGCCGTTATTCCGCATGGGTTCTGATGAATGTCGTCGCCATGCGCCCATGGGGCAGCGGGTTCTTCGACCATGTGGGCCGCCATACCGACGCCTTCCATGGCACCCCGCCGCACATCCACGAAGCCATCGTGCGCGCCTATATCAACGGCGCTCTGATCCGCGATCTGCCATCCGAGGACATCGAAGCCCTCGTCACTCCATGGCTCGGCGCACAGGGGCAATCCGCTTTCTACGCGCAATTCGCCCTCGCTGATGAGCGATTCACGGCAGAGGTCGAGCCGAGCTTCCCTGCCCTCACTCCCAAACCCGCGATCCTCTGGGGCGCGGAGGATCCATGGATCCCCCTGGACCGGGGCCGCGCCCTGGCGGAACTGATAGGTGCGCCGTTGACAGAATTGGTCGGATTGGGCCACTTGCCTCAACTCGAAGACCCGGACAGGGTTGCTTCGGCACTTTTGTCCGACCTCAAGGCCCACTGATGTTCAGCTTTTGCGAAGACCCTTCCGTTCTCGAGACCTTCCAATGGTTCTCCTGCTATCTGACGAACGGCGTGCACATGCTGTTCTACCAGAGCTTCTTGGTCGTCTTCGCGCTTCTCGCCATCGCAGCGCCCCTGTCGCTCGCCTTCGGCTTTCTCGCCGCCACCGCCTCCCGCGCGCGCATCGCGCCGCTCCGCTGGGTCGGCAAGGGCTACACATCTATGGTGCGCGGCATCCCAGACATCGTCTTCTTCCTGTTCTTCGTCCTCGTCCTCGATCAGGGCATCGAATATATCCGTCACCTGATCACCTGCCCCGATTGGGATGAGCCGATCCGGCAAGGCGCGAACTTCCTCGTCTGCGATCAGGCGCGCACCCCGCAAGGCAATGCGCCACAATGGGTGCACGAGACTTACAATTTCAGCCTCGCCGTCTTCACCTACGCGCTCGTCTTCGGCGCCTTCTGCGGCAATGTCCTGTTCGGCGCGATGAAGGCCGTGCCACGCCCGCAGCTTGAGACCGCGGCAGCCTACGGCCTGAGCCAGCGCCAGATCTTTTGGCGCATTCTCGTGCCCCAAATGTGGATCTACGCCCTACCCGGCCTGAGCAATATCTGGATGATCCTCATCAAGGCCACGCCATTGCTGTTCCTTTTGGGCATCGAAGATGTCGTCTATTGGGCACGCGAACTGGGCGGCTCCCGCAACTCCCGCTTCGCCTATCCGCACCCCGATTGGCGCTTCTGGTATTTCCTGGCACTTCTGGTCTTCTACCTGGGCTTCACCAAAGTCTCGGAAGTGGTTCTCAATCGCGTCACTCGCCGCTTGTCGCGCGGGCAAGCCACCGCCGCAGGGGCCGCCGCATGACCTGCGCCGAGGCCCTCTCCGCCTATGCATTCCGCGCCCTTGGCTTCGGCGAACGGGCCTTGCCGCAAGGCGAAATCACGATCTGCGAGCAGGTCGTGCTGATCGGTTCGGGCATGTTGTGGAACGTTTACCTCGGCACGCTGGCCCTGCTGTTTGGCTTCTTCTTCGCCGTCACGCTTGCCGTGGCGAAAGCGTCGAAATCGCCGCTCACCCGCAAACCGGCGGAATGGTTCATCTTCCTGTTCCGCGGCTCACCGCTCTTCATTCAGTTCTTTATGGCCTATGAGGCCTTCGTGATGTTGCCTCGAGTAGGTGTCGAATTCGAACTATTCGGCATTGCCATCGAGGCCGAAACCCGCTGGTTCGCGCGCGCCTGGCTAGGTGGCTTGATCGTACTGTTCCTCAACACCTCCGCCTATGCCGCCGAGATTTTCTACGGCGCGCTCCGCTCCGTCCCGCGTGGTGATCTGGAGGCGGCGGATGCCTATGGCCTGTCCGGTTGGAAGAAGTTTCGCCGCATCACCTTCCCCACCACGATGCGCCTCGCTTGGCCTGCCTACACGAATGAGGCGATCTTTCTGTTCCAGTCCACGGCGCTGATCTTTTTTAGCAGTTTTCCTGCCTTTCAACAGCGCGGGGATGCGCTTTACTATGCAAATTACTTTGCGGAACGAACATTCAATCCGTTTATCCCCTACCCCATCGTGGGGGCGTATTTCATCCTCTTGATCCTGTTGGTCATCGGCTTTTTCGGCTTAATAAACCGCCGCTTGAACCGCCATCTGCCGCAGGACCGGCGGCAAAAACTGCGCATCCGCCCGAACCTGATCCGATGAGCGATTTCCTTCTCGAAAACCCGCAGATCAAGTCGATCCGTATGGTTGCCGCAGACCTCAACGGGCAAGCACGCGGCAAGCGCATCGCGCGGCGTTATGCGGGCAAGGCGCTCAGCGAAGGCACGCGGTTTCCCTATTCGGTCATGAACCTCGACATCTGGGGCGAGGATATAGATGACAGCCCCCTGGTGTTTGAGGCAGGTGATCCGGACGGCATCCTGAAACCCACCGAGCGCGGCTTCGTCCCAGTCCCTTGGTTGGAGACGCCAACGGCCCTCCTCCCGATCTGGATGTTCCACGAGGATGGCACGCCCTTCGACGGCGATCCGCGCCACGCACTGGCCCGTGTGATCGACCGCTACACCGCGCGCGGCCTGACGCCTGTCGTTGCAACCGAGCTGGAATTCTACATCATCGACGACCGGGGAAAGGAGCTGCGCGTGCCGCCCTCCCCCCGTTCCGGTATCCGGCGGCAACAGGCGGAAATCCTCGCTTTGCGCCAATTGGATGCGTTCGATGGTTTCCTAACGGCGCTCTATGATGCGTGTGAGGCCATGGACATTCCTGCCGACACGATGATCTCAGAGGCCGGTCCGGGCCAGTTCGAGATCAACTTCATGCACCAGCCCGACGCGATGAAGGCGGCCGACGATGCCTGGCTGTTCAAAATCCTGACGCGTGGGCTTGCGCGCAGCTACGGGTTCGCGGCCAGCTTTATGGCCAAGCCCTATCCCGACTATGCGGGCAACGGGCTGCACACGCATTTCAGCGTGCTGGACACGGAGGGGCGCAATGTGTTTGACGACGGAACCGGCGAAGGCTCTGCCATCCTCCGCCACGCCGTCGCCGGGTGCCTCGCGGCGATGCCGGGATCTATGCTGATCTTCGGCCCTCACGCCTCCAGCTACGACCGCTACGTGCCTGAGGCGCACGCGCCAACCAAGGTGGCTTGGGCCTATGAGAACCGCACGACAGCACTCCGCATCCCCTCCGGCCCCGGTGCCGCGCGGCGCATCGAGCACCGCGTGGCTGGCGGTGATATCAACCCCTACCTCTTCCTCGCCGCCGTCTTGGGGGCCGCTTTGGACGGGATCGAGCGCGCAGAAGAACCGCCCGCCGCGATAACGGGCAGCGCCTATGCGCAAGACCTTCCGCTTCTGCCCACCACATGGACCGACGCCATCGACGCCTTCGGCAAAAGCCCCGAGATCGCCCGCATTTTCACGGAAGAACTCCGCGCCAACTTCCTCGCCACCAAACGACAGGAACTGCACTACATGGCCGAGCTTTCGCCGGAAGAGCAGCAGGAGCTTTATCTCGACACGGTTTAGGGCGCGGCCCTTTCGTCTTGCCAAAAAACCTAGGGGGTTTGGGGGCTGGCCCCAATCCATCCCTTGCCGCCCTGCCTTACGGCCCATACCTTCATCCCACGCAACCAAAACGAGCCATTCATGCACCTCGGCATCCTGCAATGCGGCCATGTCCCCGACGAAGTCGCCGCCAAAGACGGCCCCTACGAGACCCTGTTTCACGACCTCTTCGCCCATCGCGGGTTCACCCAGACGTTGTGGTCGGTTGTGGATATGGACTTCCCCGAAGGTCCAGAGGCAGCCGACGCCTGGCTTGTCACCGGCTCCAAACATGGTGCGTATGAAGATCACGCCTTCATACCGCCGTTGGAGGACTTGATCCGCGCGATCCGTGACAGCGGCAAGCCGCTCGTCGGCTCGTGCTTCGGCCACCAGATTATCGCCCAGGCGCTGGGTGGAACGGTCGTGAAATGGCCAAACGGCTGGTCCGCTGGAAGGACGGAGTATCGGCTTGGCAACTGCACGCTGACACTCAACGCGTGGCATCAGGATCAGGTGACGGACCTGCCCGAGGGCGCAACCATCCACGCAAGTTCCGATTTCTGCGCCAATGCCATCATGGCCATCGGTCCGCGCATTCTGACGGTCCAGCCCCACCCGGAATTTGAGGACAGCGTGGTCGAAACCCTGATCGAGACACGCGGCAAAGCCTTGCCGCCCGAAATCACAGGTGCCGCGCAGGCAAATCTTGGCCATGCCAACGACAACCGCTTCATCGCCGATTGGCTGGCCGATGTTCTGGAAGGGGCCGACGCAACCGCCCCCCGCGTGAAATCATGATGGAAAAGCTGCCCGACGTGGCGCGCACATACCTCGATGGCCGCGTGCTGGATGAGGTCGAGTGCATCGTCGCGGACCTTGCCGGCGTAGCCCGCGGCAAGGCGATGCCCGGCGCGAAATTCGCGCGACAAAGCCAGTTCTACCTGCCCAATTCGATCTTCTTCCAGACGATCACTGGCGATTGGGCGGATGATGTCGCAGATGGCTTTACTGAGCCCGACATGATCCTGACCCCCGACTGGGACACGGCCATTCCCGCGCCGTGGACCGCCGATTGGACGCTTCAGGTGATCCACAACATCGACGATCAGCAGGGCAATCCGGTTCCCTTCGCTCCACGCAATGTGCTCAAGCGGGTCTGCGACCTTTACGCCGCGCGGGGCTGGCAGCCGATCGTGGCACCCGAGATGGAATTCTACCTCGTCGCCCCCAACACCGATCCCGCGCGCGAGATCGAGCCGCCGATGGGCCGCTCGGGCCGCCGCGCCGCAGCCCGGCAGGCCTATTCCATGAGTGCCGTGGACGAATACGGGCAGGTCATCGATGACATTTACGATTTCGCCGAAGCCATGGGGCTTGAGATCGACGGCATCCTGCAAGAAGGCGGCGCGGGCCAGATCGAATTGAACCTGCGCCACGGCGATCCGGTGCGGCTGGCGGATGAGATGTTCTACTTCAAACGCATGATCCGTGAGGCAGCGTTGCGCCACGATTGCTACGCGACGTTCATGGCCAAACCCATCGCCGGAGAGCCCGGAAGCGCCATGCACATCCATCACTCGGTGGTCGATGCCGCAACGGGGCAGAACATCTTCAGCAGTGCGGATGGCGGTGAGACGCCCGCCTTTGCGCATTTCATTGGCGGCATGCAGAAGAACCTGCCCGCCGTGATCGCCCTACTTGCACCTTACGTGAACAGTTATCGCCGCTACGTCCCCGACTTCGCCGCGCCGATTAACCTCGAATGGGGCCGCGATAACCGCACCACGGGCATTCGCGTTCCCGTCTCAGGTCCCGACGCACGGCGTGTCGAGAACCGCCTGCCGGGGATGGACTGCAACCCGTATCTGGGCATCGCGGCCAGCCTCGCGTGCGGCTATATCGGGCTGGTGGACGAGAGCACTCCGTCTGATGAATTCAGCGGAGACGCCTATGCAAGCGAGTCCGGCGTGCCGCGCGGGCTCGGCGATGCCCTTGGCCTGCTGGAATCCAATCCAGCCGTGCAACAGGTCCTCGGCGAGGAGTTCTGCCGGGTCTACGCCGCCGTTAAGCAGTTGGAATACAGCGAATTCCTGCACGTCATCTCACCGTGGGAGCGGGAGCATCTGCTCCTGAACGTGTAGTGCCGGTCTGGCTGAAAGTGGCGCTCATCACGCTCGGCACGTTGGCGGTGCTGATGGCCTTGGCCATCTACATTTTCGCCCGGATGATTGGCGGGATCTTCGACGGATTTGTCGAAGGGTTCACCAACCCCACAGGGTCTGCCCCCGCAGCGGAAACCGGCCCGCAAGAAGTGCGCTTTCTTCAAACGGAGGGGTTTGATCCCACAGCCCCCGGGGCCGCCATTATACTGCATCCAGCCTTTACCGGCCTTGCCAATCCGGTCGCCGTCACCGACCCGGCCCTTCTTGCAGAAGCCGCGGATACGGCCTTCTTCACCGACAACCGAAGCGCGGAGACCAGAATGGTCCTGCTATCGATCCTGTTCCTCAGCCCGCCCGGCAATGGCACGCGCTCCGCGATGGTCAGCCTGTTTCAGGATGGGCGTGAAGTGGGGACGCTGACCTGTTTCACGGGCCAATGCCCAAGGGGCGGCCCGCCGACCGCGCCCTACGATCTTGCGGGGCTGGAGGCGTCCGCGCAGCCCGTGACGCTGGAGGACGAGACCGTCATGGGCCTTCCCGCCGCCCGCGCGTTTCAGGCCGAACTGCTTGAGCAACCGGGCACGCTACTGACCAACGATGTGCAAGACCTGCCAGAGGCCGCGACGCGCTTCGACGGATATATGCGCGTGCGCCTGCCCTCTACCTTCGGCCCGTGGGAGGAATTCTCATCTTACCGGGGGGATGCCGAACAGGCCGCGTTCGAAACAGGGTTGCGCCAGATCGGGCAAGGCACAGAGATCCCGTTTGAGATCACATACTCATTCTCGCGTACGTCGTGGACGCAATACGTGATCCATGATGCTGCGACGGAGCGAGCCGTGGTCGATGCAAATGGCTATGAGATTGTGGATGGGTGGCTGCCCCACATCATCCCGCAGGCCGATCTTTGGGTGGCCGCAGAAGATGCAGACGCGCTGCGTGCAGCGCTTTTGGCTTACGATTGGGCGGACCCGCGCGACCCGCCTGCCGATGACGTCCTTGCCGCTCGTATCCCGCAGGTCATGGCCGCACATGATCTGCCCGGCGCGGCGGAGGACTACATGCACCGGGCCACCGTTTTCGACATGGAGGATGACGTCATCGTTGGCCCGTTCCGCGAGCCGGAGGTCTACTTTTCCTACTACAGGCTTGTCGAATGAGCGCGCCGGGCAGCAAGATCTGGTGGGTTGAGACGGCCCTGATCTGCGCCAGCGGTGTCGCCTTGGCGATCTGGTTGTGGGATGGCCCGGTTTTCGTGACCACCCTTGAACCGGTTTCTGCTGACGCACCGCAAACGGAGATAACCCCAGCCTCGCCCCGCACCATCGTGGAGATGTTCGAGTACGGCTGCGTCACCTCCGAACATCTGCAAGCCATGCGAGAGGGGCGCACGGCACATGTGTTGTGCCCCGTCGAAGCGTTCGCGCCGACCGCCCCCAACGCCCCACCAGCAGACCGGCTATTTCCATGAACCCGCTCTACCGCAATGACAAACCCGGCCAACATGCGCCATCTTCCTATGCGGCAGGGCTGACGCCTGTGGACCGCCCGCCGCTGACCGGCCAGATCAAGGCGGATGTCGCCGTGATCGGTGCGGGCTATTGCGGGTTGTGGGCGGCGAAAACGCTGGCTGCTGCGGGCCGGGATGTCGTGGTGTTGGACGCGCACCGTGTGGGGTTCGGGGCATCGGGCCGTAACGGGGGGCAGATCCATTCCGGCTTCAACAAGACCCAGCCCGAATTGGAAGCCAAACTCGGCGATACCCGCGCGAGCGCCTTGTGGGATTTGGCGGAGGCCGCGAAGGCGCAGGTCCAGGCATTCTGTGCACAGCATCCGGAAACCGCCTTGCGCGAAGGTTTGGGGTACGGCGTCTACGACAAGCTTGAATTGGCGGAATTCCGGCTTCTCGCCGATCACATGTCCCGCCACTACAGCCTCGACATGGACGTGCTCGACAAGGAAGCATTCGCCGATGTGGTGAAATCCCCGCTTTACTGCGGCGGTGTGCTCGACCCGTCAGGTGGGCATCTGCAACCGCTGCAATACGCACTGGCCCTTGGGAACGCGGCAGAGCGTGCGGGCGCCACGATCTATGAGCGCACCGAGGTTGAGAGCGTCACGGAAGGCGCGCGCGTCACCCTGCGCACACCGCGCGGACAGGTTGAGGCAGGCCATGTGATCGTGGCCGGCAATGGCTACCTGCCCAACATCCTTCCGGCGGTGAACCGCAAGGTCATGCCGATCAATTCGTTCATCGCCGCAACCGAGCCTTTACCCGACCGCTGGCAGGAGGTGTTGGCCCAGGACATCGCCGTGGCCGACAGCAAATTCGTGGTGAATTACTACCGCTTCGATCCAGAAAAACGGTTTCTTTTCGGTGGGCGGGAAAGCTATTCCATTGGCTTCCCCTCTGACATCCAGACCGCTTTGATCGCCCGGATGGAAGGGCTGTTCCCGCAACTCAAGGGCGTGAAGATTGAACATGTCTGGGGCGGCTCCCTTGGGATCACGCCCACCCGTGTGCCCCACGTGGCACGTGTTGCCCCTAACATCCTGTCCGGCGCGGGTTTTTCCGGTCAGGGCGTTGCGTTGTCTGGCATGGCGGGGCGTGTGATGGCCGAGGCCGTGTTGGGCCAGGAAGACGGATTGACGACCTTCGAGGCTCTGAATGTGCCCGCATTTCCCGGTGGAACAGCCCTCCGCACCCCGATCCTGACGCTGGCCATGACCTGGTTCGCGCTGCGCGATCGCCTCGGCCTTTAGAGCATTTCGGCGGATTGACGCCATGTCACACCCGCAGGGGATTCCCTTGGCTGCCCGGATCATAGTATAAGGGAATCGAAATTATACATTTCAAAAAGGTGAATGTATGTCCCTCGATCACGTCCCCGCCCCGAATGTCTACGATGCGGAACCGATCCCGCCCGCCGCCCGCGCTGAGATTGACCGGCTTCTGCTCTCCGGCGATCTGTTCCGCTACACCGCGCCATCCGATGCGCCGGTGGCGCTTTTGGAGCGCGAGTTTGCTGCGCTGATGGGCACGAAGTACGCGCTGGCGGTATCGAGCTGCTCGGCGGCTCTGTTCCTGTCGCTGGAAGCGCTTGGCCTGCCCGAAGGGGCCAAGGTCATGATCCCGGCCTTTACATTTGCGGCTGTCCCCTCCTCCATCGTGCATGCCGGGATGCAGCCGGTGCTGTGCGAAGTGGGCGAAAACTACCGCATCGACATGGACGATTTCCGTGCCAAGCTGCCTGACGTAGATGCCGTCATCATCAGCCACATGCGCGGCCATACCTCAGACATGGACGCCATAATGAAGGCCTGTGATGCGGCGGGTATTCCAGTGATCGAAGACGCCGCGCACTCGCTTGGCACCACGTGGCACGGGCGCAAGATCGGCACGATTGGCCGCGTCGGTTGCTTCAGCTTCCAGTCCTATAAGCTGGTGAATGCAGGCGAAGGCGGCATTCTGGTCACAGACGATGCCGATCTGGTGGCCCGCGCAGTGATCATGTCCGGCGCTTATGAGCACAACTGGAAAAAGCATGGCGAAGATGCCGATCTGGCCGAGGCCTTTGCCCGCTGGCAGAACAAGCTGCCGCTCTACAATTTGCGCATGCAGAACCTGAGTGCCGCCGTGATCCGCCCACAACTGCCTGAAGTGGCCCGCCGTGTCCGGGATGGGCGGGCGAACCACGACTACGTGGCAGAGCTATTGAACGCTTCGTCTTGGCTGCACGTGCCCGATGCCCTTTCACCGGAAGATCGCGCGCCGGATTCCATTCAATTCAATCTGGTTGGATTTGAGAGTGACGCGAAGGCGCGCGCTTTCGCGGATGCCGCCGCAGCGCGCGGCGTGAAGGTGCAAGTATTCGGGCTCAGCACAGACAATGCACGCGCCTTCTGGAATTGGCAGTTCATCCCCGGCGACGTGCCGGACCTTCCGCAAACCCGCGCCATGCTGATGCGCGCCTGCGACGTGCGCTTACCCGCGCGGCTGCAAAAGCCGGACCTCGATTTCATCGCGAACGTACTGGTGTCTGCCGCCGAAGAGGTGAAAGGCGCAAAAGCCGCCTGATCTTGCGCATAGGGGCGAGCCTAGGCAGGCTGCCCCCATGACAGATCTTTCCAAAGGCGCGGCCCATTGGCAGGGCCGTATCGTTCCCATTGCAGAGGCCGCCCTGCCCGTCACCGACTGGGGCGTCACCCATTCCGATATCGCCTATGATGTGGTCCCTGTCTGGAAAGGCGGGTTTTTCCGGCTCGATGACTACGTGGCGCGGTTCATGGCGTCGCTGGCCGCTTTGCGGATGGAAATCGGGCGAGATGCTGACGAGGTGAAAGCGGCGCTGACGGAAATGGTCGCCGCCTCTTGCCTGCGCGACAGCTACGTCGCCATGGTTGCCGCCCGCGGACGCAATCCTGTTCCCGGGTCCCGCGATCCACGTGACTGCGAGAACCACTTCTACGCCTGGTGCGTGCCTTACGTGCATATCGTAAAGCCTGACGCCGCCATGCAGGGCACCTCTGTCTGGATCGCCAAACGCATCCGCCGCATTCCGGCCGACAGCGTCGATCCGACCGTGAAGAACTACCATTGGGGCGATTTCACTGGCGGGTTGTTCGAGGCCAAGGACAATGGCTTCGAGACGGTGCTGTTGCTGGACCACGAAGGCAATGTCACCGAAGGCCCTGGGTTCAACGCTTTCGCTGTGTTCGACGACCGACTGGTGACATCGGACCACGGAGTCCTGCACGGGATCAGCCGCCGAACGGTGCTTGAGATGGCAGCAGAGGCCGGGCTGCGCGTTGAGACGCGTCCGCTTCCGTTGGATGAATTTCTTGAGGCGGACGAAGTCTTTCTCAGCTCCTCCGGCGGCGGCGTGATCCCTGTGGCGCAGGTGGATGAGCTGCATTTCTCGAACGGCGCTGCCGGTCCGGTCGCGTTGGACATGCGGCGGCGGTATTTCGACTGGATCGAACGCCCGAGCCACCGCACCGAAATCACATATTGAGCGTGTCCAGCGGCGGGCGTAGCGTGACCGCAAAGGGAGGCCCGTCATGAACACTCACGCCCCGAATTCCTGGGAAGCCCGCGCTGAGGCGCATTCGCTCTACGGCTTCACCGATCTGCCCTCGATCCGCGAGCGCGGCACGGTTGTGATCACCCACGGTGAGGGGCCGTATGTGTTCGACACCAACGGGAAAAAATACCTCGATAGCAATTCGGGGCTTTGGAACATGGTGGCGGGGTTTGACCACAAGGGCCTGATCGAGGCGGCAAAGGCGCAATACGACCGCTTCCCCGGCTATCACGCCTTTTTCGGGCGGATGAGTGACCAGACCGTCGCCCTGTCGGAGCGCTTGATCGACGTCTCGCCGTGGGATCGGGGCAAGGTGTTCTACACAAACTCAGGGTCCGAGGCGAATGACACCATGGTCAAGATGCTGTGGTTCATGGGCCAGCAGGAGGGCACGCCACAAAAGCGCAAGATCCTGACGCGGGGCAATGCCTATCACGGGGTGACGGCGGTGGCGGCCTCGATGACCGCGAAGCCCTATAACGAACTGTTCGGTCTGCCGATGGAGGGCTTCGTCCACCTCACCTGCCCGCATTACTGGCGAGAGGGGCGCGACGGAGAGAGCGAGGCGGACTTTACCGCACGTTTGGCAGCCGAGCTTGAGGACGTCATCGCGCGCGAAGGGGCGGACACGATTGCGGGCTTCTTTGCCGAGCCGGTTCTGGGCGCGGGCGGAGTGATCCCGCCGCCTGAGGGCTATTTCCAGGCGATGCAGGCGGTGCTGAAGCGTCATGGCGTCCCGCTGATCTCGGACGAGGTAATCTGCGGGTTCGGGCGGACGGGTGAGGTCTGGGGCTGTGAGACGTATGATTTCGTGCCGGATGTCATCATCTCCTCCAAGGCGCTGACCGCCGGGTATTTCCCGATGGGCGCGGTGATGCTGGGGCCGGAGATGACAGACCGGTTGCAGGCCGCGATTGATCCGGTGGAGGAGTTCCCGCATGGCTTCACCGCCTCGGGTCATCCGGTTGGGTGTGCCGTGGCGCTGAAGGCCATCGACGTGGTGATCGAGGAAGGGTTGCTCGACATGGTCCGCGCGGGCGCGTCGCGAATGGAGGCGGGGCTGCGCGAGGTGGCCAGCCATCCCAATATCGGAGAGCTGCGCGGTGTGGGCTACATGTGGGCGCTGGAGGCGGTGCGCGACCGCGACGGAAAGGTGCCGTTCGAGGGGCATCTGAGCGTGTCGGAGCGGATTGCCAATACCTGTACCGATCACGGGCTGATCTGCCGCCCGCTGGGGCAATCTGTGGTGCTTTGCCCGGCCTTCACGCTGACCGACGGGCAGATGGATGAGATGTGCGAGAAGCTGGATGCAGCGTTGAAACAGGTCTTCGCGGAGGTGGCGTGAGGCTGGATGCTCACGCGTGAGCAGATGGGTTAAGCTACTGACAAAAAAAGACTATCCTGTTTCTGTTTACCAAAAATTAAGGATTTCAGACCGGATCAATGGATGTGCGCCCCTTGCCAACGGACTTCGACGCTGAGGCCCCGTTACAGTCTGACCTGCTAACCCTGCGCCCCATGACGGAGGCGGATCGCACGGACCTGAGCAAGGCTGCCAGTGATCCGGGAATCTGGGCCGGACACCCCGCATCGGACCGGTGGAAACCAGCGGCGTTCAAGCCGTATTTCGACTTTCTGCTGGAAGCCGGCGGGACAATGACGGCGCGGGACACCAAGGGCCGGGCCATTGGGATATCGCGCTTCTACCACAGCGCCGATGCGCCGGACGGGATCGGGATTGGGTTCACATTCCTCGTGCGTGACCATTGGGGCGGAGCCACGAATTTCGCAATGAAACAGCTGATGGTGGACCATATATTCGCCCACCGCCCGGAGGTCTGGTTTCACATCGCGCCGACGAATATCCGCTCTCAAAAGGCAACGACGAAACTGGGGGCGGGGCGGATTGCGGATGCGGTGCTGGATCTTGGGACCGGCCCTGCCGATTGGGTGCGGATGGTGCTGCGGCCTGATGCATGGAAGGCGGTCCATGCAGCCCGGTCCGAGATGAAGACCTAAGCGGGCTCGCACGACACAGCCGCACCGTTTTTGCATTTTCGTGGAACAAAGATGGGAAGGACGCGGGAAGCGAGTGAGCGCGGCCTATTGGGCAAGCGTCAATTGGCAGCGCTCAGAGGCGGCGACGACGCGATCCAACTCATAGAAATGCCCGGCATTGGCCGGGTCGGTCACGGCCTGCATCTGGGCTGCGGCCTGAACGAGGCGCGCGGCGGCAGCTTGGCGCGCTGACGGGTCGGGCGCGGTTTCGCACAGTGAGAAATCCGCCATCGCAGCGAGGTAGGGGCTTTCATAATCGTCGGCCCGGTCGCCAAAAAGCGCGGAGAAAACAGCGCAACCAGATACGGAGAGGGCCGCACCACTGAGGATCAGAAGCCGAAAGGGTCGCACTTACATCTTGCTCAGTTTGGATTGCAGATCAGCGAGCTGGCGCTTGATTTCGTCCAGCTCTTCCGCAGGGGCGGTGTCGTCTGCGGTAGCTTCGGCCTCTGGCGCGTCGCCGGCCGCCATCCCGCCGGTCATGGCTTTGAAGAATGCCTCTTGCTGCGCGCGCATCGCTTCGAACCCGGGCATGGAGGCCATAGGATTAATGGCGGCCATATTGTCCATCATTTTGGATTGGCCTTGCTGCAGCATCTCGAAGCTCATGGCGAGGAAATCTGGGACGACGGATTGCGCCGCGCCGGTATAGCTGCGCACCAGATCCGTGAGCACGGCGATGGGCAAAACGCTTTCGCCCCGGCTTTCATGTTCTGCAATGATTTGAAGGAGATACTGGCGGGTCAGGTCGTCTCCGGACTTCAGATCAACGATTTTCACTTCGCGGCCAGCGCGGATGAACCCGGCAATATCTTCCAGCGTCACGTAGTCGGACGTCTCGGTATTGTAGAGCCTGCGCGAGGCGTAGCGTTTGATCAGCAGGTGGTCATCGGCGGCCATGTCTGTTGCCCTCCCCTAAAGCGCACGTTGCGCTGCAGCATATTTGGAGCGTACGCTGCACTTGCGAGACAATGCAATCGGCGTTTTGCAAACTTCTTATAGATGAATTGGAGGCGGAGGGATGTGGAGCTTTGATACGGACCGCCTTTCGGTGCGTCCGCTGAGCGACGCAAGTCGCGCGCGCGGGCTCGCAGCAGAATTTGTCTCGCTTTTGACACCCGCAGTGCTGGCACCGCTACCTGCGTCCCTGCAGCTTGGTGAGGGGCCAGATGCCGTTGCCAATTGGATCGCAGAGCGCCTTGCGGAAAGCGATGTGAGCCTTGTGCGCATGCGCGGAGACGAAACGTTGGTTGGTGCATTGATCTGTGTGCAGCCCGAACCCGGCGGTCCCGTGCATCTGGGCTACCTGTTCGGCGAGGCAGCTTGGGGCCGGGGTTATGCGACCGAAATGCTAAGCGGATTAGTGACCATTGCGGGGCCGCAGCCCCTACGCGCGGGCGTGGCGCGCGACAACCCCGCATCTGCGCGGGTGTTGGAGAAGGTGGGCTTCCATGTGGATCACGAAGCCTCAACCGAGCGGGTGCTGAACTACCGGCACCCGGAATAGGAAAAGGCGGGCCGCGATGTGCGGGCCCGCCTTTCTGTCAGCGACGTTTCGGGGGGAGGACCCGATCCGCGCCTATCCTTTTGCCTGAAAGGCCGCGCTTACTTGGCGGTTGCTTTCTTGGCTGCGGTCGTCACTTCGGCAGTTGCCTTCTTGACGGCTGCGGTGGCTTCTTCGGTGGCTTCTTTGCCAGCGGCCATCATCAGCTCAACCGTTTCCATCTGAACCTTCTTGGCGACTTCAGCGAAGGCGGCCATCGTTTCAGCGGCCATTTCTGCCTGAGCCGATGCAAAGTCGGTCATGGATTTGGTGTAGTCGGCAGGCTCGTCCTTGACGGCGGCGACGTCGCCCATCTTGGCGATGGTGTCTTTGGTCCACTTCGAGGAGATCTCGGTGGATTTCTCAGCTGCGTCGAGGGCAACTTTGGCCATTTTCTCGCCAGTTGCGGCCTGCGATTTGAACGCGTCGGTGTAAGCGGACATGTCCATCGGGAATGATGCCATCATTTCCGACATGTATTTGGTGAAGTCGGGGGTCTGTGCGGCTTTAGCCATAATAATTCTCCAGTCTATTCCAGCCCGTGTGGGGCAGTGTGTTACCCTAGGGCGGGCGATTGCTGCGTGTGCACATAATATGGATGCTGCAGCGCAGAAAGTCAAGGTTTATTCTGCACTGCAGCATAGAGAAAGAATCTAATGAAATCAGGCGGCTTTGCTCTCTTTCACGTAAGTTCCAGGGGCTGGAGCCAGAATCTCATGGCCGTCCGCACCCGGTTCGCGCGCCTTGATCATCGCGCCTGATCGCTTGGCCAGCCATGCCTCCCAACGTGGCCACCAGGAGCCTTCGTTGTAGTCGGCTGCTTCCAACCAATCTTCAGCCGCGCCCGAGACATCTGGGTTGGTATAGTGTCCGTATTTCTTCTTCGAGGGCGGGTTCACGATGCCTGCGATATGGCCAGATTCGGACAAGATGAAGGTCTTGTCCTTGGACGCCATCTTGGTCACGCCACGGAAACTGTCGGCCCATGCGGCGATGTGGTCGGTCATGCAGCCAACCGCGCACAGCGGGACGGTCACGTCCTTCAGCGAAAGTGTCTCTCCACACAATTCGAACCCGTCGGTTGCAAGCCCGTTCCCTTGGCACAGGCCGCGCAGGTACTGCATCGTCATCTTGCCGGGCAGGTTCGTGCTGTCGCCATTCCAGAACAGCAGATCGAAGGCGGGCGGGGCCTCTCCCATCATGTAGCTGCGCACAGCCGGGCCGTAGATCAGATCCTTGGAGCGGAGGAACGACATGGTCTTGGACATGAAGTAGCTGCTCAGCACGCCGTCCTGATCAATCTGCCGCTCGATCGCTTCGACGAAATCGTCCTGCAGGAAGGGCGTGAATTCCCCCTGCTCCGAGAAATCGGTGAGCGTGGTGAAGAAAGTGGCGGATTTGATCGACTTGTCCTTGCGCTTCTTCATCAGCGCCAGTGTCAGGTTCAGGGTGGTCCCGGCAATGCAATAGCCGACGGTGTTGACCTGCTTTTCGCCGGTGATCTCTTTCACCTGTTCAATGGCGGTCAGATAGCCGTCCTCGACGTAGTCTTCCAAGCCGACATCGGAATAGCTTTCGTCGGGGTTCTTCCAACTAACGACAAACAGGGTATAGCCCTGCTCCACGATCCATTTGATCAGGCTGTTCTGCGGCTTGAGGTCGAGGATGTAGAACTTATTGATCCAGGGCGGGAAGATGATCAGGGGCGTTTTGTGTACCTTTTCGGTTTTCGGCGCGTATTGGATCAGCTCCATCATGCGGTTGCGGTAAACCACGCTGCCCTCAGACGTGCCGATATTGCCGCCCACTTCGAACGCATCGGGGTCGGCGAGAGTTGGCAGGATCTCACCATGGTGGGTTTCGATGTCGCGGACGAGGTTCTCCAACCCGTGGACAAGGCTTTCGCCATCCGTCTCAACCGCCTTTTCCAGCGCATCGGGGTTGGTTGCGAAGTAGTTGGTCGGTGAGAAGAGCTCAATCACCTGGCTGGCGAAGAATTCGACGCGATGCTTGTCCTTCGGCTCCAGCCCTTCAAGGTCTGCCACGGCCTGACGGATCGCCTCGGATCCCATAACGTATTGGTGGCGGACGAAGTTGAAATAGGGATGCGTGCGCCAGAGCGGATTGGCGAAGCGTTTGTCGGACGGCAGATCATCATCGGGCAAAAGGGGCATCTTGCCCTCGGCCAGCGCATTCTGCATTTCCATGAAATGCGCCATCGCCTGGCCCCAATACTGGGCCTGCGTTTCCAGCATTTTGCTGGGGTTCGACATCATGTCGGCCCAGTAGGCCAGACCCGCCTTCATGTAGAGATCCTGGCCCGGGCCCTGTAGGCCGACATCCGCTGGCGTGCGCTGCCCCATGGCCGCGACGAGGCGCTTGGAAAGCTCCTCCACCTTTGCCAGATTCGCGTTCAACTTTGCCAGATGTTCGCCGTCCTCCGATGCAACCTCTTGGTCTGCATCGCTTTCCGTTTCGTCGTGTGCCACTTGATTTCCCGTGCCTTATGCTGCATCTGCATAGTAGCGGGACCAAGGTGAGGGGGTCCACGCGACGAAATGATCCGGGTCTTCCCGGTCTCGGCGCTTGGAGTAGCTCATGCGGTACATGCTTACCTACGATCTGATGGAATCAATGCGGGTCACGAACCAGTGGATGGGCGCATCGGCGCGCGCCATGTGCTCGTATCCTGCCTTTGGACTGGTTGCGAACCCGCTCATCCAGATGACAGCCGCGTGGGGCGAAGTGACCGAACGCAGCTTTGCGCGCATGGTCGCAAAGCCTGACTGGCACATCGACAGTGTCCCCGGCGATGATGGGCGCGATCATGTTGTAACCGTGGAAACGGTGGTGGAGCGCCCCTTCGGCGATCTGATCCGGTTCGACGTTCAAGGCCGCGCGCCCACAGGCCGCAAGGTTCTGCTGGTGGCACCGATGTCGGGCCACTACGCAACGCTTCTACGGAAAACGGTTCTGTCACTGCTGCCCGATGCCGATGTCTACATCACCGACTGGCACAATGCGCGCGACATTCCAGTCAGTGTCGGCAAGTTCGATATCGAGGATTACACGCATTACCTCGTTGATTTCATGCGCGAAATGGGGCCGGACACGAATGTAATCGCGGTCTGTCAGCCCGCGCCTCTTGCGCTTGCTGCGACCGCCTATCTGGCCGAAGAAGATCCGAGCGCGCAGCCCCGCACGCTGACCCTGATCGGTGGGCCGATTGACCCCGACGCCGCCGCGACAGATGTGACCGATTTCGGACGCCGTGTGACGATGGGCCAGTTGGAGAAGTTCGTGATCCAGCGCGTCGGCTTCAAATATGAAGGCGCAGGCCGGATGGTTTATCCGGGCCTGCAACAGCTGTCGTCGTTCATGGCAATGAACGGGGAAAAGCACGCCAAGGCCTTCTCGGACCAGATCGTACGCGTTTCCAAAGGTGAAGCCAGCGATCACGACAAGCACAACACCTTCTACGACGAATACCTCGCCGTGATGGATATGACGGCGGAATTTTACCTGTCGACGGTCGAGCGCATCTTCAAAAAACGCGAAATTGCGAAAAACATCTTCGTCGTGGACGGCAAGCAGGTGGATATCGGCAAAATCACCACCGTTGCTGTGAAAACCGTCGAGGGCGGGAAGGATGACATTTCAGCACCCGGCCAATGTGTTGCGGCGCTGGACCTGCTGACTGGGTTGCCTGAGGACAAGAAGGCCTCTTACCTTGAACCCGATGCAGGCCATTACGGGATTTTTGCGGGCAAAAGCTGGCGCGACAATATCCGCCCGCTGGTTCTCGATTTCATCGATACGAATGCGGGCAAAACGGCAAAGCGCCGCCCGAAGCCGAAATTGGTTCAGGAACCGCCAGTCGACAACGTCGCGGTGTGACCTGAATGGGCGAAGTGTCTTTATCTTGCCAATGCGGCGCCCTGCGGGGCACGCTGACGGAGAAGACACTGAAATCCGGCACGCACCTGACCTGCCATTGCAAGGATTGCCGCGCCTTTCAGGTGGCCGTCGGGCGTGACGATCCTGGCGCGATCGACGGTGTGCGCATTGTGCAGATCGGACCGGGGGGAATGGCGATTACGCAAGGTGTCGAGCATCTGGCTGCTCTGCGATTGTCGCCGCGCGGTCCGCTTCGCTTCTACGCCGCCTGCTGCGGGACGCCGATTGCGACAACCCCGTCGAAATTGAGCATCCCCTTTGCTGGCTTGCTGGCCGATATGGTCGAGCATCAGGATGCCTTGGGCCGGGTCCGCGCGCAGGTGAACATTACGCAGCCCGACGGCAAGGTCACGCACAAGCGCATGGGCCGCGTGGTTATGGCGCTCTTTTCAAATGCGGGTGCCGCCATCCTAAAAGGTGAACGGAAAAAGACTCCGTTCTTTGACGCTGAAACGGGGCGTCCGGTGGTTGATCCCGTGGTGATCGACAAGGTGCGGAAGGCCGAGATTTACGCACGCCTGTGAGGTGTGACTTTCACTTTTGCGCACAACTCACAGACTTATCCACAGATTTGGCACGTACTATTTCATAAACGCGAATTCGCCAGCTTGACGCCCTCAGACAGCGCGCCAAGCTTTGCATAGGCAATGGACGGGTCCACAGCGCCGAAGCCGGCGAAGGTGCCAAAGCCGCAATCGCTGCCCGCAATCACTCGATCCGCGCCTACAATGCCCGTGAATTTAGAAATCCGTTCGGCGACCAATTCAGGATGCTCGACAAAGTTCGTCGTCGTATCCACGACCCCCGGAACAAGGATTTTGTCGTCCGGTATTTCGCCCGCACGGTCCCGGAACACGGTCCATTCATGGGCATGGCGGGGGTTCGAGGTTTCGAACAGAAGCTGGTTCGCATTCACCGACATGAAGGTGCTGAAAACTGTTTCCATCGGCACGTCACAGATATGCGGCCCTTCGTAATTGCCCCAGCAGATATGCACCCGCACGCGCGAAGGGTCGATGCCGCTGAGCGCATGGTTCAGCGCGTCCACATGGGACGCCGCGATCTTCACGAACTCCTCATCAGAGAGTTCGGCGAACAGCATATGACGCGACAGGGCGAGGTCCGGACAATCCAACTGCAACAGCAGGCCCGCATCTACGATGGTGCGATATTCCTCGGCCATCGCGTCGGCCAGAGCGGCAAGATAAGCCTCTCGCGTCGGATAGAAGTCGTTTTGCAGGAACAGCGAAATCACACCGGGTGACGCGGCATTCATGAAACCTTCCGCCGCACCATGCTTGGCCATTGCGGCCTTCAGATTGTCGATATCCTTCTGCAACTCCCCCTGCCCTTTCGACCGCACCTCGCCCGTGCACATGGGTCGCGCATAGGTTGGCGTGCCGCCATCATTGGCCAGCCGCTCGAGGAAAGAGGGGAACATCTTCAGATCCGCGGGCGCATTGCGCGGGCTGTCGCCGGAAAACCCGGTATAGCGATCTTTCACGTAAGTGGCGTAGCTGATCTTGGAGGTCTCGCCATCGCTGACGATCTCAACACCAGCCTCAACCTGCTTGCGCACCGTCTCGTCCACGGCGGCCGTCATTGCAGCATCGAACGCGACCTGATCAAACGGCTGATCTTTCTCGCGTGCGAAGATGAAATCCACGACTTCCTGCGTGCGTGGAAGCGAGCCTACGTGAGTGGTTTTGATCATTTTGGTCCCCAATCCTTGTCCCTGTTGTCTCTATATCAGACTTCGGCCAGCAGGATCTGCTTCCAAACCGACGTTTCATCGAACAGCGTATATTCGCGGCGCAATTGCGGCTCTGCCCCGCCCAGTTGCCCGAATTCCGCATGGGTGCAGCCAAGCACATAGACCATGGCACCCGTGGGCACACCAAACATACCCCAGCCCTCATGCTTGCCCCAAAGGCTCCACCTGACGGCGGCACGAGGGGCCATGTTCTCATCGTCCATCCCGACCTGGTGGTCGATCTTGAATTCCGCGTTCGGGAAACTGGCACGCAGGCCCATCCAGAAACGATCCGCCTCTGCCGTGCCGTGACCCGTCACATGGCCCGGATATTCCAGATGGCAGGCGCGGTCGTAAACCTCTGGAATCGCTGCCATATCCGCACCCATGATGCGCGTCAGCGTCTCGGCCAGCTTCGCACCCCACGGGTTGTCATTGCCGCGCCCCTTGTACGGACCTTTCATGTCATTTTCGGGAGTCAGAGGCCGCACGCACGCATCGCGCCCGCCTTCGCGCTCAATCAGATCAGCGGCATACGCCTTCGGCTCCCACCCCAGCTGCTTCACGATGGCGGTCTGGTCGCGGATCAGCCATTCATCGTCGATCGCATTGTTCTTGGCGTGGCAATCCGCAAGAATCCGGTACTGCAACTTCTTGCCCGTCGCGGCACCATAGACGCCGTCACCGCCATGGGTCGCCTGGCTGATGATGCGGTGAGAGGACAGCATCCCTTCCTCCGGCGTGCCGGACCAGATCACATCTTCACCCAGCAAAACGCGGTCCGGGAACTCGGCCAATGTCGCCATGGTCGCGGCGATAACCCCCTGATTGCCAACAACAATCGAGGCTGGCGATCGCACCACAATATCCTTGGCATAATACTCATGCAGGGTCGCAATCCCGCGATCCTCCCAAATCTCTTTGGTGATCCCGATGATATAGTCGGGAAAATCGCGGAACTTGTTCGAGAAGCCGATCATTGGGCCTTATCCTTTAGTGGTGCGGGCCGAGCCGCGTACAATCAGCTCTCCCTGGATTTCAGTCACAGTGCCCGGCGGGCGGGCCTGTTCTATTTCATTGAGGAGCGTGTCTACCGTGGCCTCGACCATGCGGTTCACCGGTTGGCGCAGAGTCGTCAGGTCATAGGCGGGCCAGGCGGCCATCGGCACATCATCGTAGCCGACGACACTGACGTCGCCGGGCACATCCAGCCCCATCTCAAAGCGCAGCATGTCCAGCACACCAAGGGCCATGTGGTCATTGCCCACGAAAATCGCGTCGGGCGGTTCGCTTTCCAGCATCATCGCGCGCGCAGCCTCAGCCGCCTTCTCGCGCCGGAACCTCGCATCATATTCCGCGTGCAGGGCCACACCTGCCGCCTCTAGCGCTTGCACGAAACCTTCCCGCCGATCCTTGCCGGTCGAGGCCCCAAGCCAGCCTGAAATATGCGCAATTCGCTTATGGCCGGCATCCATCAGGAACTCTGCCACTGCAGCCCCGCCGACCTTGTTGGCCGAGGTCACAGCACTCAGGCCCGACCCCTCGATCCCCCGGTTGAACAGCATCACCGGAATGCCGGCGGCCCGGCACCGATCCGTCAACTCGCCAGATAGGTTGATCGAGGCCGTGATGATCCCATCAACCTGATAGTCCATCAGATCATCAATCACGCTTTCCACGTCTCCGTCGCTGTTTCCGGCAAGGAAAACAAGGATATGGTAGCCCCGCGCCTGCAAGGCTGCGCTGAGTTTTTCCAGCGCATCGGGGTAAAACGGATTGTCCAGATAGGCCACAACCAGCCCGATTATCCGCGATCTGCCGGTGATCAGCGACCGCGCAAGTACATTGGGCCGATAGCCCAGATCATCCGCCGCCTTGCGTACCCGGTCGGCCATTTTCTTCGACACGCTCGCCCCGGGCGTAAACACCCGGCTCACTGCCGATTGGCTGACCCCTGCACGTTTGGCCACGTCGACCGAAGTGATCTTCCGATCCGCCATCAGCCCGCCGTCCAGCCGCCGTCAACGAGAATGGAGGTGCCCGTGACCATAGCGGAGGCATCTGAGGCCAGAAACAGAACCGCGCCCATCAGGTCTTCGACTTCTGCAACGCGCGGCAGTTTGATCTTCGACTCGATCCACGCGCGCTTTTCAGGATCGGCAAAGGTGGGTGCGGTCAGCTCAGTCCGCACGAAGGTTGGGCAGATCGTATTGACCCGGATATTGCGCGGCCCCCATTCGATTGCCATCGATTTGGTCATGCCTTCGACCGCGTGCTTCGTGCCGCAATAAACGGCGCGATCCTGTCCGCCGACATGCCCCATCTGGCTTGAGATCTGGATGATCGAGCCGCCGTTTTCCATCCCACGCGCCGCGAATTGCGCCATGAAGTACGCCGCGCGGACGTTGATATTTGTGACGGCATCAAAGTCTGACGGATCCGTTTCCAGCGCCGGGGAATGCCGCGCCAGCCCGGCGGAGTTGCACAGAATGTCGAGCGGGCCAAGCGCCGCGATGGCGGCCTCCATCGCGTTCAGATCCGTGACATCGAGTGAGATTCCATCCGCCTGATACCCCGCATCACGCAGGCTTTGCGCAGCACCCTCCACCTGATCCGCATTACGCGCAGCCAAGGTCACATGCGCCCCGGCCTCAGCCAAAGCAGCCGCACATCCCAGCCCGATCCCGCGCGACCCGCCGGGCACAAAGGCACGCTTTCCAGTCAACGAAAAGGAAGGGGTGCGGGGCAGTGTCATATCAGGTCCTCGATCAAGTCTTGTTCGAAATAGTCAAAAATTTCCGGCATATCTGTGGATAAGTCTACATCCGCTACGTGAATTTGATATCAAACAGACAGCTCCCGCATGCGCGCCAGAACATCCACACCCAGTTGCGCGTAAACATGCAGCAGGTCCACCAACACCCAATTCTCCGCAATCTTTCCCTCTTCGATACGCCAGAAATCAAGGCTGCGCATCTCCAACTTTTGCCCAGCGCCCGGCAGGCCAAGCCAGGATCCGCCGGTCAAACTCACATCCATGCCGGGCCACCCCGTGAACCCCACGTAATTGCCCTCGGCAAACAAATGCCCCTCATCCATCCGGGCGAAGCGATCTGGCATTCCGCCCAAGAACGGCGCTTGATGGTGTTTGCGAAAGCCGTCGATCCCGCGCGCAGTTCCAATACCGGATGGACCGTACCAGGACATATGCTCATGCCAGTACTGCGCCATCGTCGCGCGCGGCGTGCCGGCAGGGTCATTTCCCAAACCGTTCAGCATATCCTCGACCGTCTTCAAGGCCGCTGCCCCATCCCCCGCCACGCGCAGGCCGTCCTGCGTGGCCGGACCCGGCACATGGAATTCGCGCCCCAAAGAGGGTGAGAGCGGCCAAACCCCCGCCTGCAACATCAGCTCCGGCAGGTCCCAAAGCGACTGCATCTCAACTACCGCGCCGTCTTCCACGCGGAAAAAGTCGTGAAACCGCATAACGGCCATCCGCTGCGTTGGCGGGATGTCCATGAAGGGGGCCACGAAAAGCCCGCACCAATATCCGCCCTGCCCGACCCAAAGCTGACCGTTTCCATCACGCCCCGCCATTTCGATGGTCACACGGCGTTCCAGATCGGGAAAGGCGGCCGCTAAATCATCCAGCACCGCGCCATAAGCGGCCAGATCCAGCGTCTCGAACGGATGCGCCAGATGCACCGGACATCCAGCCTTGGCGACGTCTTCCAACCGTCCGCTCTTCCGAACCCCGCTCAATAGCTCTTTCGCCTGCAGCTCTTCGCTCATCTTTGTTCCAAAAATATGCCGGGGGTTAGGGGGCAGCGCCCCCAAATGGGGTGGGCGGGCGGGCCCGCCCTACCCCAAACTCATTCCGCTGCGTCCCGATAAGGCGCGCCCTCGCCATACGGAACATTCAGCCCACCGTACCGGCGTACGCGGACGTTGCACTGCTCGGCATGGCCCACAAAGCCTTCCAACATGCACAGGCGAGAGCCATATTCGCCCACCAGCGTCGCCGCCTCATCCGTCACAACCCGCTGATACGAATGGGTTTTGATGAACTTTCCGACCCAAAGACCACCGGTATAGCGACCGGCTTTCTTCGTGGGCAGCGTATGGTTGGTGCCAATCACTTTATCGCCGTTCGCCACATTCGTGCGCGGCCCGAGGAACAGCGCGCCGTAGTTGGTCATGTTGTCGAGGAACCAGTCATCGCGGTCCGTCATCACCTGAATATGCTCGGACGCGATATCCTCAGACACCTCCAGCATTTCATCATAGCCGTCGCACAGGATGATCTCGCCATATTCCTCCCAGGACACGCGCGCGGTCTCAGCGGTCGGCAAGATCCCCAAAATCCGCTCGATCTCAGCCATCGTATCGTCGGCCAGTTTCCGCGAGTTGGTGATCAGCACCGCAGGCGAATTGTATCCATGCTCCGCCTGCCCCAGCAGGTCAGTCGCGCACATTTCACCATCCACAGTCTCATCCGCGATCACGCAGGTCTCCGTCGGGCCAGCGAAAAGGTCGATACCAACCCGTCCGAACAACTGCCGCTTGGCCTCCGCCACAAAGGCATTGCCCGGCCCCACCAGCATATCGACCGGCTTGATCGACTCTGTCCCGATCGCCATCGCGCCCACGGCCTGAACGCCACCCAGCACTAGAATCTCATCTGCGCCGCCTTCATGCATCGCGGCGACAATTGCAGGATGCGGCTTGCCGTTCACCGGCGGGGCAGAGGCCACCACCCGCTTCACGCCCGCCACCTTGGCCGTCAACACCGACATGTGGGCCGACGCCACCATCGGGAACTTGCCACCGGGCACGTAGCATCCCACTGAATTCACAGGGATATTCTTATGGCCCAGGATCACGCCCGGGATCGTCTCAACCTCGATATCCGTCATCGAGGCCCGCTGCGCCTCGGCGAACCGCCGGATCTGCGCCTGCGCGAAGCGGATATCATCCATCTCGCGGGTTGTGACCTGCTGCATCGCCGCTTCGATCTCGGACGGAGTCAGGCGAAACGCCTCGGGCTCATAGCCGTCGAATTTGGCCGAAAGCTCTTTAACCGCCGCATCCCCGCGCGCCTCGATATCGCCCAGAATGCCCTCCACGATGCCGCGAACCTTCGCGTCATCCTCCGCACGCTCTTCGGCTGGTTTGCCGCGCTTGAGATATTCAGCCATCTCTTCCCTCCAGATTCCTCGTCCGGAGGGAGGATACAGGCCGAAAATTCACCTTCAAGTCATTTTTGCATACGATTGCAAAATGCTGCGCCGCGGCACTCTCTGCTAGCGGATCGCCAAACCATCCCCGCCGAAGTAATGCCGCTTCTCTTCGGGGAACATCAACCCCACCGCATCACCGGGGCGCAGCGTGCTTTCGCCATCGGTGCGGACGGTCAATTTGCCCGCTGCACCGCAATCGACAATCAGGAAGATGTCCGCGCCAAGGTATTCGGCCACGTCGACTTTGCCGTCTATCGCGCCTTCGCCCGCAGCACCGATCCCAATCGCCTCAGGCCGTACACCCAGATGCGCCGCATTGCCGGGCATACCATCCAGTCGCAATCCATCGGCAGGCAGATTGATCACGTTCATCTTGGGCGAGCCGATAAACTGCGCCACGAATAGGTTGTCAGGATGATCGTAAAGCTGTTTCGGCGAGCCCACCTGCTCGATCCGGCCCGCGCTCAGCACCACGATCCGGTCGGCCAGCGTCATCGCCTCTACCTGATCGTGGGTCACGTAGACCATCGACGCTTTCAACTGCTGGTGCAGCTTCGCAATCTCATACCGCATCTCGACCCGCAGCGCGGCGTCGAGGTTCGACAGCGGCTCATCAAAAAGAAACGCCGTGGGATCACGCACAATCGACCGGCCAATCGCCACGCGCTGACGCTGTCCCCCCGACAAATCCTTTGGCCTACGCTCGAGATACTCCTCCAGCCGCAACGCGCGCGCGGCCTCGGCCACCTTCTCTTGCTGTTCGGCCTTGGAGGCCCCCGCCGTCTTCAGCGAAAAGCCCATATTCTCGGCCACAGACATGTGCGGATACAAAGCGTAGCTCTGGAACACCATCGCCAGCCCGCGCTTACTCGGTGGCTCCGCCGTCGCATCGCGCCCGTCGATCATCACCTGCCCGCGAGAGGTTTCCTCCAGCCCCGCGATCATCCGCAGAAGCGTGGATTTCCCGCAGCCCGACGGCCCCACGAAAATGACAAACTCACCATCGTTGATCGTCAGGTCCACCCCTTTGATGACCTGCACCTCGCCGTACCATTTCTCAACGGCCTTCAGTTCAATTGCACCCATGTCAGCTCTCCCGTGCAGAGGGGGAGGCCCAGTCGAGCCACACCGCCGCAGTCCATGTGAAAGTTCCTCCACCCGCCGGCGTGCCATCGACGGGTGAGAAGTATTCGGCAAATCCGCGATCCGCGATCAGCTTTGCCGTGTCGCGTCGAATGCGGTCGGCCTGTGCTGCAAGGCCGGCCTCTGCCATGCCATTTGCGGCCATGTAGTTCATGATCGCCCAGACCGGTCCGCGCCAATAGCGCAGATGGTCGAATTGCGGTCCCGCCGGATCGTAGCTGGGAAGCGCATATCGCGCGCGATCCAATACACCATCCAGCGTGGCACGCGCGGCCTCCTTGTCGATCCCCGCCCACCAGCACAGAAAGCCTGCATTGCTCACTGATCCCGTGAAGTTCCCGGTGCGCAGATTGCGCCCTTCGTAGCTTTGCGTTTCAGGGTTCCACAGCGTCTCGGCGCCCGCTTCCAGCGTGGCGATCCAATCGTCGACCTGCGTCCGGTCTTCCCCCAGCAGATCAGCCACGTCCCCCAGATCCCGCGAGGACCGCAAGCAAGTGAACGTCATGGTCGGATCGGCCACCCGGAATGGGCTTTCTTCGGCGATCTTCGCATCGTCCCAATCGCGATCCCGCCCGAATTGCACGAGCCAGATATAGCGGTCGTAATCGGCTTGCGTTGGCCGCATCTTGGCATCCACATGGCCCGTGTCTCGGCGCGTATAGGGCTGCACCCCAACCGGGTCGATCCCGGCCATGGCCTCATCCCAATCCGGTGCATTGTCCCGGCCCGCCTCCCACGGATGGGTAATGCAGACCGCGCCACTTTCCGCGCGCGCTTCCATCATCCAGCGGTGGAAGGCCAGCATCTTGGGATAAAGCGCGCGAAGCCGAGCCTCCCCCGCGTCCGGGTCGGATCGATAGACCCGCCAAGCGAGGGATGCGGCAACCGGTGGCTGGCTGATCCCCGAGGACGGCACAGTCTGCGCCCCGCGCCCAACCGCGTTTTGCGTGCCCCAAACGTCCGGCCCGGGGAAATACCCCTCGTCGACCACATGGAACAGGATATGCGGCACCATGCCGTTGTCCCATTGCGCGGCGAAAAGCGTCTCCAACTCAGTCCAGGCGCGATCCACGTCAAAGGTCGCAAACCCGATGGCCGCAAAGGCGCTGTCCCAGTTCCATTGGTAAGGGTACAGCCCCGCCGTCGGCACCGTATACCCGCCTTTGTCATTCAGGCGAAGGATGCGGCGGGCCTCTTCATCCAGCGGCCCGGTGTTCAAATCAGTCATATCCTTCATCCTTTCACACTCCCTGCTGTCAGGCCCTTGGTCATGAATTTCTCAAGCCCGAGGAACAGCACCATCACCGGCACCGTGGCGATCACCGCACCCGCCATCAGATGCTGGCGCGGAATTTCCGAGGAGTTGAGCGACGCGATCCCCCGCGTCAGCGTGAAGATCTGCGGATCATCCAGCAGCATGAACGCCAGCAGAAATTCGTTCCATGCGATCATGAAGACATAGAGCGACACCGAGACCATCGCCGGAAGCGACAGCGGCAACGTGATCTTCCAGATCACCTGAAGCCGGTTGAGACCGTCCATCAGGCCCGCTTCTTCCACCTCTGCGGGGAGGCCGCGGAAGTATCCTTGCAACATGTAGAGCGCCACGGGGATCGTCGTGACCGGATAGATCATCACGATACCGATGATCGTGTTACGCAGACCCGTTTGCGAGAAGACGATGTAGATCGGCAGCGCCAGAACGATCATTGGCACCATATAGATCAGAAGGATCGACCGGCTGAGCGACTTCTGCCCCTTGAACCGCAACCGCGCGACTGCATAGGCGCCGGGCACGCTGAATAGCAGCGTCACGAAGACGGTGATCACCGAGATGTAGAAACTCGTCCACATGTAGCGACCAAAGTTGAAGTCGCGGAACAGCTCGTCATAGCTGCGGAACAGGTCCCAGCCTCGGCTGAGGTCGATGGAATAATCCAGCGGGTTGGCGATCAGTTCCCCTTGGGTTTTCATCGAGGTCAGCACCATCACGTAGAACGGGATGAACACCGCCGCCGTGAAGAAGATAAAGCCGAAGCCGGTGAGGAAACGGATCACCGCCTCCTCCCATTCGTGCCGCGTCATCGCGCCGGACGGCGCATCCCGCAGGATCGTGGCCAGCGACAATCCCATGGCGAGGCCGAAGAACACAGCCATCGACAGATGCGCACCAAGCCCAAGCGTCTCGCCCACATGTACCGGCGACAACGGCGTATAGCTCAGCGCCAGCGCCAAGGCTGCCCCACCCGCCGACAACACCCAGCCCGAGCGCACATGGAACGCCGCCGCCCCTAGCCCCGCGCCCAAGATTAGGCAACCGAACAGACCGGGCCGGAACGCTTCCCCGGTGGAGAAGCTGAGGATCACAGCCACCGTCGTTGCCACGATGAAGGCCCAAAGGATGCCCAGAACCGGGCCCGTCACATATCCCTGACGTACCATCTTACAGGCCCTCCTCTTTCGACATGAACTTGAAGAACGCCCACGAGAAGCACAGCAGGCAGCACAGGATCACCACGGCCACCGCCGCGCCCGCACCGATATTCGAGACCGCGAAGGCCTGCTCATACACATTCACCGTCAGCGTCCGCGTGCCTGCGTTACCGCCCGTCAGCAGGAAGATGTCGTCGAACTTGTTGAACGTCCAAATGAAGCGCAGCAGGAACAGGACCGACAGGATGCCCATCAGCATCGGCAGGCTCAGGTAGCGGAACTTCTGGAAGGGCGTGGCCCCATCCACATCCGCCGCCTCATACATGTCGGTGTCAATCGATTGCATCCGCGCGAGTATGAACAGGAACGAGAGCGGGAAGTACCGCCAGATCTCGAACACCGTCACCATGATCAGCGCGTTGGGCCGGACCCCGAAGAAGTTGATTGGGCTGTCCACCACGCCCATTTGCACGAGCAGCGCGTTGATGGAGCCCGAGGTCGGGTCAAACAGGATCACCCACGAAAACGCCACGGCGATCACCGGGGCCACGTAGGGGAATAGGTAAAGGCCCCGCAAAACGCCCTGCCCAGCGAAACTCTTGTTCAGCAACAGCGCTGCAAACAGGCCCACAACCAGCGCGCCGATTGTGCCGACAACCGTGTAGAACAAGGTGGCAAAGATCACCGACCAGAATTCACGGGCTTCGAAAATGTCGCTGAAATTCTCCAACGTGAATTCACCGCTGGTCAGAACGTTCGTGGCATCGCCCGTGATTTCCACCGGCGTGTCATCCTCAATCGCGTCCTCGAGGCTCGCCTCGAAGGTCGCGGGGATTTCCAGCGTCACACGCTCACCCGCGCCCAATTCGTCATAGCTGCAGGTCAGGGTTGCCCCATTAACCTCGCAGGCTTCGGGCAAGTCCGTCAGGGCAACACCATCCGGCAACACATCGGTCAGCACCACATTCCCGATTGGGTTGTCCTGACTGGGGTTGCGGATGCGGTAGCGGATCAACTGATCCGGGTCGCCCACATTGCGCACATCCTCACGCACCACGGGCGCGGCAGGGCGCAGATCGGCCAGACCCACGGGTTTGAAGGAAATCCAGATGATCGCCAATAGCGGCAGCAAAACCACCAGCATCACGGCGGTCAGCGTGGGCAGGAGAAGACCCCAGGCCAGCCGCGCCTCGCGTTTGGCCAGCGGGCCCGTGCCCTTGGGGGGGGTGGCAGTATCAGACATGGGGCGCGTGCTCCCGATGGATAAAAGGGGGGTGTCCGGGGGCCGCACTGGCCCCCGAGCGTTCTTGTCGGGCGAGGCATAGGCCCCGCCCAGGATCGTGTCGATTTACGCGGTCACCCGGAACGGGTGCTTACTCAATCGCGCCGAGTTCTTCGTTCATCAGCGCAACGGTTTCTTCGGCCGAGCGCACACCATCCACATATTCGCGGACAAGGCGGTTGATGATCTGGCTGTTGATGATGCGGCTCGACAGGGCCAACTGGCCTTCGGCCACACCCCAACGCTGTGCCACATCAAGGCCGCCGACGATCTCATCGATCATCGACTGCTCATAAAGCTCACCCAGAGGCGCGCGGCGATCCACACCCACGTCCAGTGCGGCCCAGGCTTCCACGAACTGCGTCGGGTTCTCTTCCGTGCCGCGGCGGATCGGGAACTTGCCCTCCGGTGCGATGGCAAGCGTCGCGGTGTAGCCGTCGTTCATCGAATACTCGACAAAGGCCATGGCCGCATCGGTTTCGGCATCTGCCGTGATACCGAAGTAACGCACGTCACCCCAAGCTGCACCGTCAGGGTTCGACGGGCCGGAGAAGTTGGTCACGATACCCGTAGCCGCCGCGAGATCGCGGGAGGTCGGATCATCGTTGATCGTGGGCGGGGCGCTGTCGCGCAGACCGGCCAGCTCATCAAGGATGAAGGGCGACCAGATGATCATCGCCGCGTTGCCCGAGAAGTAGAGCGTGCGGGACTGATCCCAGTACAGCTCACCCTCAGGCGAAGCCTCAACGATGCCACGGTAGAATTCCAGCACCTCAACGGTCGCTGCTTCGTCAAAGCCCGAGAAGCCATTCTCGTCCACCGGCGACGCGCCATTGGCGAGGAAGACATGCTCCAGCACCTGAGACATGAAGTTTTCATCGACCTTCGTGGGTGCGACGAAGCCATACATCTCTGGCGGATTGTGCAGCGCTTCCACGGCGGCCATCACGTTGGCGTAGCTGTTGGGCGGCTCAAGGCCCGCTTCCGCGAACAGGTCGGCGCGATAGACCAGCATCTGTGTCCAGCCATCGACCGGCACAGCGGCATAGCCACCATCGACCGCAGCCATTTCCAGCGCGCCCGAAGCGAAGGTGTCGCCGCCGAGGTTTTCGATCACGTCCGTGGCCGCGTCGCTATCCAGAATGCCGGCCTCATACCAAGGCAACGCGTATTGCAGCGTGTGGTAGATCACGTCCGGCAAATCGCCTGCCGCGAAAGCAGCCGTGGCGCGTGTGCCCAGATCGCTTTCGGTGACCGGGATCACTTCCACTTCGATGCCGGTCTCTTCCGTAAACGCAGCCGCCATGGCCTCCTGACGCTCTAGGCGCTCAGGCTGCTCTTCCGTGGTCCAGAAGCGGATCGAGTCCTGCGCCGCCGCGACGCTGGCCATCGCCAGCCCCGAGACCGCCGCCAGAAGCGCGATACGTCCTGTGGTTTTGAGATTGGTCATGCCTTTCCTCCCTTTGGTTTTATCAGGCGTTCAGCTTCGCCCGGGCCAGTTGGTCCGGGTCGAAATCAGGTAAAAGATCAGATTGCCGCGCGATCAGATGCGCCGGGGCAAGCTCTCTCAGATGGGTCAGGTCGATGCCGCGAATGCGTGCAATCAGCAGCCGCGCGAGGCGTTGGCCGGCGGCTTTGTTATCGACCGAGAAGGTGGTCAGCGGTGGGTTTGCGACCGCCGAATCCGGGATGCCGTCATAGGCGATCACTGCGAGGTCGCGGCCCACTTGCCGCCCCATGCTCTCCGCCGCGCGGTAAAGTCCCAGGGCTGCGAGGTCGAGCGCGCAGACGACTGCCGTTGGCGGCATGTCAGCCGACAGAATCTTCCGGCCAGCCGCCTCCCCCGCGGCAATATCCAGCACCCCTTCCGCAATCGTCGCGGGGTCTGCCACCAGCCCAGCTTCTTCCATACCGGAGAGGAAGCCGTCATAGCGCAGATGTGCGTAGGTGTAGTCGCGTGATCCGTTAATGAACCCGATGCGCTTATGCCCGAAGCCCGCCAGCCGCAGCACGGCCAACCGCATCGCATCCTCGCCGGAAATGTCATACCAGGCGCATCCCTCCGGGTCGCCGGTGCGCCCATAAAGGATAAACGGCACCCCGCGCGCCTTGCACAAGGCCACGCGCGGATCGTCGTACATCGCACGCGGCAGGATGAACCCGTCCGCCTTCCGCTCGTCGATCAGACGCCCCATGGAGGTCACTTCATCATCCACCCCCGTGGCGGTCGAAACGGTCAGCGTCCAGCTCTCTTCCGAGGCCGCGCGGCTGATCCCGTCGAGGAAATCGGTCAGGAACGGGCGGTGCAGATCGGCGTTACCGGTATTCAGAACCAGCCCCAGCGACCGGACCCGCCCGGTGCGGATCGCCTGCGCCTGCGCCAGCGGGCGATAGCCCATCCGCTCCGCCGTCCGGGTGACGCGCGCACGGGTGGATTCCGCGATATCCGGGTAGCCGTTCAGCGCGCGGCTGACCGTCCCTTTCGCCAATCCCAACGCCTCGGCCAGATCATTGATCGTGACCCTTTGCGTCGTTCCATTGGATGCGCCGTTCGGTTGCATCGAGTTCCTCCCCGAATCTCAAAATCGAGACCGAAACCGGTTTCGGCAACGGAAAATCGCAATCGAAACCGGTTTTGGTCGCTGCAGCGCAGAAATCGGAGCGGGTTAGTTTAGGGTCTCTCGTAGCCAGTTCGTGATGTCTTCGACGGCCCTATCAGTCGTTGCAGGGCTTAAGATTTCACCTGCAATTACATGGTGAAACGGGTCGCCGCCCTCTTCCGGAACGGCCACGGGAATGAGGGTCGTATCACCGCCCCAGCCTTCGGCAAATTCGCGTGCCGCAGGCGCAGAAATCACCTGATCCGTGTCCGCAAACATGAACAAGGCAGGGATCGAAACGCCCGAATAATCCCGTCCCCGCGTCTCTCGTAGAAGCGTTCCCATCGAAACCGTGGCCACCGTTGGGTACTGAGTCGTCCAGTACGTTTCGTGCCCCTCGTTGATCGGCTCAAAGCTGCGTTCCGCGCCCGCGATCCACGGAACCCAGACCCTTGCACCGAACAATTCCAGAAGCGGCCCTGCTGGGTTCGCCACCTCGATATTGGGTGAGATCATCACCACCGCCTCAACCGCCTCGGCATGTTCCGGCTCAACCAACACGTAAGCCGCCAACGTGGCCCCGGTCGACGTGCCCATGACGATCACCTCGTCGCCCACAGACCGCGCGATCTGCAGGAACAACTCGGCATCTGCCACCCAGTCACCCGCCCGCGCGTCACCCAAGGCGGCACCGCTACGGCCATGGCCGGTCAGCCGTGCGAAAACCAGGTTTGCGCCAAATTGCTCGGCGACACGGTCCGGAACGGGGCGGATTTCCTCTGACGTCGCCGAGAAGCCATGCAGATACAGCACCACGGTCTCTGTCCGCGCGCCTTCTTCCCCGGCCCAGACGATCCGCGCCTCCGTCCCGGGCGTGATGTCATCGGCATTTTCGCGCGCCGCCAGATAGCCCACCGGGTCGCTGAATTGCGCTTGCGCCTCCCGCTCGATCCCCTCACCGGGGACAAAGATCACAACGCCCAGCAAAACGCCGAGCGCGATCAGAAGGCGCCCCAACCACTTGCCGAACTTACGCATTAATCAAAACCTCTTCGACGGCCCGCGTGATCGTATCGAGGCATTCGGGCGTCGAGAACCGATGATCGGCATCCTTGATCAGCTCCAGATGAATATCGTCGCCTTCCACATGGTCCAGCAACCGCAAGGCCACGTCCGTCGGCACATCCATATCCGCCGTGCCCTGCAACATCCGCACGGGCAGGTCGATCTTCAGCGGCTCGCGTAGAACGAAGTGATTGCGCCCATCTTCTATAAGTTTGCGCGTGATGACCATCGCATCCCCGTATTCGGACGGCAGGGCGATCTCACCCTCCTCCATGACGGTCTTGCGCTCTTCCTCGGTCCAGACCTCCCAATAACCGTCCTCTGTGAAGTCCGGGGCCGCCGCAATCGTCACGATCCCGGCCAGCTTCTCGGGCATCCGCTTGGCCAACAACAGTGCCTGCCACCCGCCCATGGAGGAGCCGACGACAACCACCTTCTCTTCGGTCAGTGCGCTGATCGCCGCCACCGTGTCTTCATGCCAGTCGCCAATACATCCATCGGTGAATTCACCCGAACTCTCGCCGTGGCCCGAATAGTCGAATCGCAGAAATTCACGGCCCGATCTGCGCGCCCAGGCTTCCAGATGCACCGCCTTCGTGCCGGTCATGTCCGACCGCAACCCACCCAAAAACACCACCGCCGGCATCCGCCCGGAAAATTTGTGATAGGCCAGTTGCCGCCCCTGCTCGGTCTCCAGAAACTGAGTGTCGCCCATTTACCTGCCCCTTATTTCACTGGCCTTTCGCTGCGCGGCACCCTGCCCCGCCACGCCCGCTACCGCAACACGATCACCACGTCATGGGCGGAGGCTTGCGCAAATCTTATAGGTGACCATCTTGTCACGTAACTAAATAGTCACATATACTCACCCCATGGATGCGATTTTCAAAGCCCTGGGCGACCCCGCCCGCCGTGCGATCCTCGACAGCCTCAAGGCGCGCGACGGTCAGACCCTCTCCGATCTCGAAGAGCAGTTCGAGATGACGCGCTTCGGCGTGATGAAACACCTCAACGTGCTGGAAGACGCCTCCCTCATCGTCACGACCAAGAAGGGCAGGTTCAAATTCCACTACCTCAACGCGCTTCCCTTGCAGGAGGCGATTGACCGCTGGATCGACCCGCTTCTGGCCAAACCCGCCGCCCGCGCCGTGATTGATCTCAAATCCAAGCTGGAGACTGCTCAAATGTTAGATACGTCCAACCACCCCGACTTCGTCCACCAGACGATCATCCAATGCACCGCCGCCGCCCTTTGGGACGCGTTGATCAATGGCGAGGCCACGCCGCATTACTATTTCGACACCGTACTAGAAGGCGACGCGAACCCCGGCGAAACCCTCATCTACCGCGCCCCCGACGGGTCAGAGATGCTGAGCTGCGATGTCATCGCCGCCGACCCGCCGAACCGGCTGGAAATGACCTTCGCCCCGCACTTCATCCCCAACGCCGCCCCCTCCCGCCATGTCTACCTCATCGACGAAATGCCCGGCGCCTGCCGCCTGACGATCGAGCACTACAACCTGCCGCCCGAAATGGCCGGCATCCGCAACGGCTGGGTACTCATCGCCTCACGCCTAAAGACCTGGCTGGAGACGGGCACCGCCCTGCCTGTCACGCCCGAAATGATGGGACGCTAAGCCATGACCGCAAAACCCGATTTCATGATGCAGACCTATATCCGCTGCACCCACGATGCGCTCTGGGACGCGCTACGCGACCCAGAGGCGATCTCGGCCTACCACTTCCTATCGCCGAAGATCACGCTGGCCGATGGTGTCTATACCTACGAGACGCCCGATGGCCGCACGATGATGCTGGCCCGCACGCTGGTCGAGGATCCGAAATCGCGCCTTGAACACACGTTCGAGCCGCACTGGGCTCCAGACATCCCGCCCTCGCGCTCCGTCTTCGTGCTGACGCCCGAGGCCAACCACATGAAGCTCGTGATCGAGCATTACGACCTGCACTTTCCCGTCGTGCCCGGCGAAGGCGTCGCCGACGGGTGGGAGCGCTGGGCCGCAGGCCTGAAAACCTTCCTCGAGACCGGCGAGGCCCTTCGTTTCAATGAGAAAGGAACCCTCTGATGACACCCGAACTCTTCTGGCTCACCATGACCGCCCTGCTGGCCGCCACCATGTGGATGCCCTTCATCATCGGGGTGAACGCCGTCGGCATGCCGATGCCAACCGAGAACCGTCCGCCGGACGTGTCCCAGGCCCCGCCTTGGATCCACCGCGCCTGGCGCGCGCACCTCAACCTGTTGGAGCAGTTCTTGCCCTTCGCCGTGATTGTCCTGATCGCCCATCTGGCGGGCGTTTCCACCCCGGTCACGGCGGCGGCGGCCATGGCGTTCTTCATCATCCGCGTGGTCCACGCCATCTGGATGATCGCGGGCCTGCCCGTCCTTCCCGTGCGCCCGATCCTGTTCACCCTCGGTTGGGTCGCGATCTGCGTGATCGGCGGCGCCGTATTACTGGCCTAGGCGTCCAAGGACTGCGCCAAGACCCGGCTGATCTCTTTCAGGCTTCGCTCTGACTGATCCGCCCATTCATTGAATGCCCCCTGAACCGCCTGCATCGCCTTTTGCGATGTGGGCGGTTTGTCGATCACCCCTTCGGCAATCAACCGCCCGACCACATCCTTGCCCAGCACGTATCCATCTACCCCCATCTTGCGCAGCATGTACTGCGCTGAGGTTCCGCTCATGTGGCTGCCGCCCTTGCCGAGCCACTGCAAGAGACCTGCGAAATCCTCGCGCGGCCAGCCCGCGATCTTCGCGCCAAAGCCGCCCTCAACACTCTGGATCAGTTGCGCATTCACCTGCACCGCGCGGATTTTCTTCCCGTTCCGCACAATTCGCGTATCAGCCGCCAGTTCCTCAAACCAATCCTCCGGCATGAACGCGCAACGGCCCACATCGAACCCCTCAAACGCAGCCTCAAAGCCGGGCCACTTCTTCTCGATCACATCCCAGTTGAAGCCCGCCTGAAAAACCGCCCGCTTCATCTCCGCCAGCCAACGATCATCCGGGACCGCCGCCACCTCCGCCTGCGGCGCGACCGGTGTGACAGCGCCCAGCACAGCCTCAACACTGCCTTTCCGCTCCGCCGCAATCGCCAAAATCTCGTCAAACGTCCGCATCGTCCGCTCCTCCTCGCAGGCCCGAACCCCAGTCTGCGCGCATTTCCCCCGGCCTGCCAGCCCGCTCCTGACAAGCCATTGACGCCCCCGCCCGCCCCTCTAGGGTGGCGCAATGGCCGACGCTCCCCGCCTTCTGATCCCTACCCTTTCGGCCGTGAATTTCATCGTGGGCATGGGCGCTTTTCTGACCGTCGGCATCATCGAGCCCATCGCCGATGATTTCGGCGTCACCGACGCGCAATCCGGCGCGCTTCTGACCACTTACGCCATCCTCTACGCGATCTTGTCGCCACTGCTGGTGTCTCTTGCAGGCCGGATCGGCCGCCGGCGCGTTCTGGCCATGGGCCTCGCCATCTTTGGCCTCTCCGCCCTGATCTCCGCCATCGCGCCGACGCTGTTCACACTCCACGTGTCACGCGGCATCGCGGCCATGGGCGCAGGCGTCATCACACCCGTCACCGCCGCCGTCGCCGCCATGCTCACTGCGCCCGAGCGCCGCGCCCGAACGCTCGCCGCCGTCTTCGCGGGCCTGACCATCGCGCAAGCCGTGGGCATCCCCATCGGCGGCTGGGTCGCCTACACCTTCGGCTGGCGCTATGCCTTCGCCATCGTCGCCATCCTCTCTGTCCCCGCGCTGATCCTGCTCTGGCGCATCGTGCCCGCTGGCCTCTCTTTCGCCCCCGTCTCTCTCAAGGACCTCGGCAAAACCCTGGCGGACCTGCCCCTGATGGCCGCCGTCTTCTTCACCGCGACGTTCCTCTGCTCCATCTTCGTCCTCTACACCTACTTCGCGCCGCTCTTGGCAGCCGACATGGGCTATGCCCGTGACGGCATTACCGTAGCCCTTTTCATCTTCGGCCTCGGCGCCATTGCGGGCAATTTTACCGGCGGCGCGATGAGCGACCGCATCGGTGCCTCCCGCACGCTCCTCATCCTGACGCTCCTGCAAATCGCCACCCTACCGCTCTATTCCTACTTGCCCCTGCCCACCTGGCTTCTCATGGCCTACACCTTCCTCTGGTCCGTCATCGGCTGGTCCTTCGGCGCAGCCCAGCAAGTCCGCCTCGTCACCCTCGACCCCGCCCGCGCGCCCGTCCTGCTCTCCCTGAACGCCGCCTGCATCTACGTGGGCGCCGCCGCCGGGTCCGCCATCGGTGGGGCCGTGATCGAGGCGCGTTCGGAATCAACACTCGGCCTCGCCGCCACCCTTGTCATGATCGCCGCCCTCGCCCACCTGATCGCATCTGACCGCGCCACCCGTTGACAAAATACGCCTCCAGCGCGACAAGGCCGCACATCATACCCGCAACCGGGCGTTCCGTAGGCGCCAAACCGACGAGGAGCCAGAAAGATGGCCCAAATCTCCCTTACCTTCCCCGATGGCAATTCGCGCGACTACGACGCCGGGATCACCCCCGCTGACGTCGCCGCCACCATCTCCAATTCGCTCGCGAAAAAGGCCATCTCGGCCACCGTCAATGGCGCTCATCACGACCTGCAATGGCCCATCGATGCCGACGCCTCAATCGCGATTCACACGCTCAAGGATGACGATCAGGCGCTGGAACTGATCCGCCACGACTGCGCCCACATCATGGCCCGCGCGGTGCAAGAGATCTGGCCGGACGTCAAAGTCACCATCGGCCCCGTGCGCGACAATGGCTGGTTCTACGATTTCGACCGGGAAGAGCCGTTTACGCCCGAAGACCTCGGCGCCATCGAGGCCAAGATGAAAGAAATCATCAACGCCCGCGATGCCGTACGCACCGAGGTTTGGGACCGCGAAAAGGTTCGCGCGCACTACGAAGGCACGAATGAACCCTACAAGGTCGAACTCCTCGACCGCATCCCCGGGGATGAACCGATCCGCATGTACTGGCACGGCGAATGGATGGACCTCTGCCGTGGCCCGCACCTCCAGCACACCGGTCAGGTCCCCGCCGACGCCTTCAAACTAATGTCGGTGGCCGCGGCCTACTGGCTCGGCGACAACACGCGCCCCATGCTCCAACGGATCTACGGTGTCGCTTTCAAGAACCGTGACGACCTCAAGAAGCACCTGAATTTCCTGGAAGAAGCCGCCAAGCGCGACCACCGCCGCCTCGGGAAAGAAATGGGCCTCTTCCACATGCAGGAAGAAGCGCCGGGGCAGGTGTTCTGGCACCCCAATGGCTGGACCGTTTATACCGAACTGCAAGATTACATGCGCCGGCAGCAACGCGCGGGCGATTATGTGGAGGTCAACACGCCGCAACTGGTGAACCGCAAGCTCTGGGAAGAGTCCGGCCACTGGGAAAAGTATCAGGAAAACATGTTCATCGTCGAAGTGGACGAAGATCATGCCCGCGAAAAGGCCGTCAACGCGCTCAAGCCGATGAACTGCCCCTGCCATGTGCAGATCTTCAACCAGGGCCTGAAATCCTACCGCGACCTGCCGATGCGCATGGCTGAATTCGGCTCCTGCGCGCGCTATGAACCTTCCGGCGCGCTGCACGGCATCATGCGTGTGCGCGGCTTCACGCAGGACGATGGCCATATCTTCTGCCGCGAGGATCAGATCGAGGAAGAGACCAAGATCTACATCGATTTCCTCTCGAACATCTATCGCGATCTCGGCTTCCCGGAATACGAGGTTCTGCTGTCCACCCGCCCCGACGTGCGCGCCGGATCGGATGAGACTTGGGACAAGGCCGAAGCCGCGCTCTTGTCTGCGACCCGCGCTGCGGGGATCGAGCCGGAAATCAACCCTGGCGAAGGCGCGTTCTATGGTCCGAAGCTCGAATTCACGCTGACCGATGCCATCGGTCGGAAATGGCAATGCGGCACCCATCAGGTCGATTTCGTCCTGCCCGAACGGCTGGACGCGACCTACATCGCCGAAGACGGCGCCAAGCACCGCCCCGTGATGCTCCACCGCGCCTGCCTTGGCAGTTTCGAGCGGTTTATCGGCATCCTGATTGAGGAGCATTCGGGCAAGCTGCCCTTCTGGCTCGCGCCCCGTCAGGTCGTCGTGGCCTCCATTGTCTCGGAAGCCGATGATTTCGTGCATGAAACCGTCGCCGCCCTCAAAGCGGCAGGGGTGCGGGCCGAGGCGGATATTCGCAACGAGAAGATCAACTTCAAGGTCCGCGAGCATTCCGTCGGCAAGGTCCCCGCGATCCTCGCCATCGGGCGGCAAGAGGTCGAAAACCGCACCGTCACCCTGCGCCGTCTGGGCGAGAAGCAGACCAGTGTCTTGCCGCTGGATGAAGTGGTGCAAGATCTGGCAGCCGAGGCGATCCCGCCCGATCTGCGCTAATCTAGCGCCATCCGGGCCCCTCCGCCCGGATGGCCACAGTCTTGCCACAATTCAGTCAGCATTCCGCCAATCCGTTCGGTTACCTTCACGTCAACAAGCCGAGTCAGTCGGCGGTTTTGCAGGTATCGAGTATGTATCAAACTGGCACATTTGCGCCGGCACACGCCGGCACGGAAGGTCTCGAGTGGGACCAAGCGGCGTCAACAAACGCGCACGCGGCACCCCCGCTCCTTGGCGTCGCTGCAGCCACGCCTTTCCAAACCACCAAGGGCACCGTCAAAGCGCAAGACCTCTGCAGCGGCGATGAAATCATCTGTGCCGACGACAAACCCGTCACAGTGCGCAACATCGAAACAACCCGATTGTCTCGCACCGACCTTTTGCTGAACCGCGCACGTGCGCCGATCCGGTTTGACCACGGCTCGCTGTCCGAAGACAGCCAGATGGAAACCTTGCTGATCGCACCCGAAATGCCTGTTCACGTTGACCCAGTTGGCGAGATAACGGTTCTGGCCGAACAGTTGGCCAATGGCGGCACAGTTCGCACGGTCATCCCCGACGATGGCGTGACCTACGTCACCCTGCATCTCAGCAGGCCCGTCTCAGTAACCGTGCAAGGCCTGCGCCTGTGCTTCGATGCGGTATCCTGTAAGGCGAACTCGGCCACGGCCGCGTTGACGTTTCATCGGGAAGAAAAGCGCGTCTTCCGTCCTATGCGGTAGACGGCGCTAGAAATGGGCGTGCTCTTCGTCGGGCCGCCCCGCGGCCAAAGCGAGAACGCCACCAAGGCCGCAAAAGGCAATTGGGAACATGGTGAAGACGCCAAAGCCAAAGGCGTAAAGAATGCCCGCCGCCGCCAGCAGCATCAAAACTCCGCCCCACAAAGCCCGTGACTTTGCCATCGCGCCCCCGGCAATCGCCAGGATCGGCGAGAGGAAAGCCATGGTCCGGTAAAATTCGGGGTTGTCCACTTGGCTGGCGAGGTCCGGGATCTCTCCGAACCAATCAATGAACACCGTGTAGCCGTAGACGAAAAAGCCCACGATCATGGCGAGGACTCCACCGATTAGGCCAAGGACAAGAGCTGCGTTGCGCATTGAGGACTCCGTAATTTGCCGTCCTACTGCACATGGGGGGCGGTTGCGCACCACCCAAGCCCTCCTACGGGGAAAACCGGCGGCGCTTTCCCCTCAGCCCAGCAAGGCCGCCTGCACGTCCTTCCCCCAGCCCAGATGAAGTGTGCCGTCATCCGTCTCGATCACCGGGCGCTTCATCAACGCGGGATGTGCGGTCAGCAGAGCCTCAGGCGCTTTGGCCCGCTCCGACTCATCCAGGCCGCGCCAGGTGGTGGAGCGTGTGTTCACCAACGCATCCCCAAACGCCTCCAGAAACCGTGCAATCTGGTCCGGGCCCAACGGATCAGCCCGCACATCCACCAGCTCCGCCCCGTCCAAAGCCTTCACCGCCTTGCGGCACGTATCGCACGCTTTCAGCCCGTAAATGCGCATATTTTCATCCTCCGCTCGCTTCGTAGGCAATCTCATGCCACCGGCGAGATACATGTACACCCGCCCTTGTTTTCAGCCGGAAAACCGCCAACATTTTCAGTGTGGGGAAGGTTAACGACGTCCTTTCAGCTTCGGAAGGGGTCTTTACCTGTCCGCACCGCACCGCCGCACCGCTTGTGGGCGGGACTTAAAGCTATAGAAAGACACGGGAAAAATGCCTACCGGCACTGTTAAATGGTTCAACACCACCAAGGGCTTCGGCTTCATCGCACCTGACGACGGCGGCAAGGATGTGTTCGTGCACATCTCGGCCGTGGAACGCGCAGGCATGACCGATCTGCCTGACAACACCAAACTCAGCTTCGAATTGCGCGAGGGCCGCGATGGCCGTTCGTCTGCGGTGGAGCTGCAAAAGATCTGATCCACGCACCCGCGTGACGTACCAATTTCCCGCGCCCTGCCCGGCGCGGGCCACCCTCTCTCGCCCTCATTAACCGCCTCTTCACCCTGTGCTGCTACCCTCAATCGGCATTGGGAGGTGACTATTCGTGCGTTTGCGCGCCAGCCCCCTCCCGGCCAGCGCCCTCTCTCCCCTGTCGCCTCCGCCCTTTGATCGAAAGGAGGCGCCCCCATGGCCGAATTCCTCGACCTGCTCGCGCTCTACTACCTCTGCGATGCGACCGCCCTGCTCCGCCCCATGGCCGGGGCAGAGGTGCAGGACTGCATGGCCACCTACGACGCCGTCAAAGCCTGGTTCGCCCCCTTCGACCTCGCCGACCCCGGCACTCTCGAACGCCACGCCCAGATGCTCGACGGTTATCGCGGCTTCCTGGCCTGGCAGGAGGCCAATCCGGATCTCGTCACCCACCTCCGGGCCGAGGCGATGGCCCAGGCCCGCGGCCTCACCACCCACGCCATCCGCTAACCCCAAGTGCCGAAACGCCACACCTCCAACCCCCGCCACTTCCACGCAGGATTCACAACACGCCCCCCAGCAGACTAGACTGCCCGCAATAACCAAAAGACGACCCCACCCAAAACAAAAACGGGGCGTCACCAGAGGCAGAGGCAGTCATATGAAAACCGCAGCCATGGCGTGCATGCGCAATGAAGCCATGTTCGTACTCGAATGGATCGCCTATCACCGCGTGATCGGCTTTGATGAAATCCTCGTTTGCACCAACGAATGCAACGATGGCACGGACGAATTGCTCGACCGCCTCTCGGCGCTGGGCGCAGTCCACCACATCCGCAACGACGACCACGGCGATACCGCCCCGCAGCCCGCTGGCGTTACCAAGGTGCTTGCCCACGATGCGGTGAAAGATTGTCGTTGGCTCCTGCACATCGACGCCGACGAATTCCTCAACATCCACGACGGCAATGGCAAGCTCGACGCCTGGCTCCCCCGGCTTAACGATTTCGACGCCGTCGCCATCCGCTGGCGCATCTTCGGCGATAGCGGCCTCGACAGCTGGCCCGAATTCGGCCTCCAGCTGGAAGAGCTGACGATGGCCAACGACATCGCCCGCGAACACACCGCCATGCAGAAGACCATGTTCGACCCCTCAGCCTTTGCCGCCGGGATCGACCATATGCCCAAACAGCCCCTGCGCGACGTGACGCTGTGCAATGCCGAAGGCGGCCGCCGCGACCCGGAGGCGATGTATCACCCCACCCTCTCCGACCACCGCCACGTCGCCAACCGCAACGCCAACAAAAAGCGCCACTTCCCATGGCGCGGCGCGTCGATCAACCACTACGCCGTGCGCACGCCCGACCTGTTCGTGATGAAGAACTATCGCGGCGATGCCATGCAATCGCGCCACAACAAGCGCTACATGCTGAACTCGCGCTGGCACCGCGCCATCAACGTCAACGATGTGGAAGAAACGTCGATCCAGCACCACATCCCGGCCGTCAAAGCGCTGATGTCCGAATGGCGCACCCAAGACCGCCAGATCGCCGAGATTGAGGCCGAGGCCTATGAATGGTTCGAGACCACGAAAGCCAATTGGCTGACCGAGGAACGGCTGGAGGCGCTGACCAACAAGGCCGCCTGACCCGCGCGCGCCTCGCCCGAATGTGAGCGCGCCTGCGCTTGCCAGCCCACCGCCCCCGGCCTTTACTGGGGGCGAAAGGGGCCGATATGGGCGAATTCCTCGCACTCCTGCTGAGCTACTACACCTGCGATGCCGCAGCCCAGACGCAGCAACCTCTCGGCGGCGACCGCCTCGCCTGCGTGGAGCTGTATGAGGAGGTCAAATCCTTCTTCGCCCCCCTCGATGAGGCGCCCCACGGCACCCCCGAATGGGCCGCCCAGCGAATCGAAGCCTACGTGGCGTTCAGCGCATGGGAGGCCGAAAACCCCACCCTCGTCGCAGACCTCCGGGCGCAGGCAGAGGCTGCGGCGCAGTAGACCGGGCCTCGGCCCGGGACCGCAGGGCCGGACGTGTCCCACCAAGCATCCACCGCTCAGAGCACAAGCCGTGCCATCGCCCATTGCCCGACAGGCTCTTTTTCATGGAAAAAGATGCCGAAAGGGGACCGGGGTTTGGAGAGCCGACAGGACCGGATTGGCAGTTTATTCCAGCCAAACAATCGAACCTAACAACCGGAGCGCCCAGCCTAACCAAATCGCCCCTCGCCCGGCAGGCTTTTTTTGCCAGGCAAAAGATGCCGAGAGGGAGACCGCGGGATGGTCCGGCGATGGTCGCCATTGAGGTGCGCCATTGGTTCGAGCACCCAATGACGACGCGGCCTGCGGCCTTGTTCCGTGCTTGGCGTCACACTTTGAATCGGCGCCTAACGCTGAACACTGAGAGAGAGATTAAGCCAAGAGCTGAAAAGCCGTAGAAAACTTGAAACCCAGCAGCAAAGTTGTTGCTTGGAATGACTAGCCGACGCCCAGAGACCACTCCGAGTGGTGATGTAAGCCCCTCGAAAGATGATACAATTGCTCTTTCTAGGCTGTCAGCGTGAGAGCCATCATTCAAGTTCGTACGCCAACCTGCCAATTGGTCGTTTGAAAGCCCAAGTTCCGAGCCGCTTAAGCAGATCATCAAGGTATTCAGAAGAAAAAGGCCCAACAACCATGCCAAAGGTTTGCCAGGAGATAGTCCGTGATCCGAAGTCAAACCCCATAGTCTAAGCCATAACCCATACAATCCACGCGTCGTTGATTGCTCGATGGCTAACTCATGGCCTCGCGCCAGATGGGCAATCTCTGAGCTTCCGGTTTTTCGTGCCCACTCTCCGAGATACCCAAAAGATGCTCGGTCAAGTTGCGGAACGGGCGCACGAAACTCCTGCTGGCTTAACCGTTCGCCCAGTTTCTCAGTACTCGTGGATAGGCTGACCCGATCGACGACAAGACTTCTCAGGGCAAGACTGCGATCTACACGGACTTGAAGAATTTGACAGTCCCTTAGCTCGATCTCTAGCTGCGAGCTCTTTTCCAACGAGGTCAGATCCAGTACTCCAATGACCCCTCCGTTGATCGCAAGACTATCAACAGTATCATTCTGCAGATACAAACGTCCGATTTCGCAATTCTCATAAAGAGTGTTTTTGTATTGAGTAGACGACTCACCGGCGCGGATACCGATCGCATGAGCCGAACTTGCTCCCGAATTCCCTTTCAGAAGGTTGAATGCCACGAGTGGCGGTGCTTCATCGCGTTCGCGCGTAATCACTACATCACTGTAGCCCCCAACCGATTTGACCACCAACGTGCTTCCATAGGATTCACCGCCCATCGCGGCCTCCAAGAGGCCTTCGAGGTTGTTGGACACAATGATGTCTTTGCTTCCGGATTTTTCGCCCTTGTTCGCCAGAACATAGCTGGTGAATTCTTTTGGGCGCGCCTGAAAAAGATCGGCGATTGAATTAAATCCCTTCGGAACGAGCATCCCGGGGCGATACTTCACTGGTTGCACTCCACAGCTTTGAAGAGGGAATTTCTCGATTTCAGGCAGCCGCTTTAATCGACATGCCTCCTTAACGAACCCTTAACGCCACACTCTTTCCTCAACAAAACCAATCCCTTAACCCCTCTGCTCACGCGTGAGCAGCCTCACCCGAACACCGCCTCGAACTCCCGCCATTCGCCCATCGACATGCCCGAGCTCTCCTGCGTCACGGCCTCCCCTGCGAGCCGCCGTTTGAGCACCTCAACGCCCTTGCCCGACAGCTGCACGCCGCCCATCCGGTAGTCCTCGAACGCGCCGTAGGCCGCAGGCACCCAGTCCTTCACCATCTCGCAAATCGCGTCCGCATAGACCCGGATTTCATACTGCGCGTGCGCATCCGCCCGCAGCCGCAGGAAGTGGAACAGGTTGTGCAGATCCACCTTCCAATACCATTGCGTGTAGACATTCGCAGGCAGGTTCATCCGCGCCAATTCGCGGGCGAGGCCCTTCTGGCCGTCCTGGCTCAGCATCTCCTCGTAATGGTCGTAAGCCCGCCCCGCATCGTCCTTCAGAACCCGCAAAACCCGCTCGGCCTCTTCGCCCTCCAGCGTCTCGCCACGTCCCTGATTGTTCACCACCGACTGCGCCGCCAGATGCTCGGGCTGAGGGATGTAGAATTCCCGGTCGAGGATCGAATACCGCGCCGAATATTCGTTCACATTCGCCGTCCGGTGCCGGATCCACTGCCGCGCCACGAAGACAGGCAGTTTCACATGCAGCTTGATCTCGCACATCTCGAACGGCGTCGAATGCCAGTGCCGCATCAGGTAGCGAATAAGCCCGCTATCATCCCGCGCCTTTTTCGTGCCCGCGCCATACGACACCCGCGCCGCCTGCACGATTGCCGCGTCATCGCCCATGTAATCCACGACCCGCACGAACCCGTGGTCTAGTACCGGCTTCGCCTCATAGAGGTGCTTCTCCATCCCCGGCGCCACGGCGCGCAGAGTCGGTTGCGGGTTGGAGCGGGCAGACTGGATATCCTCCAGTTGTTCAGGCGTCAGCGGCATGGCATGTCCTCAGGGAATCGGTGGATCGGCGGCGTGAGGCCACATATTGCCCCACGCGCTGCACCGACCGCAAGAAGTTGAGGGATCATGACAGGCTTGAGCGTGGCCAATCTGGAACGGCGGCAGGCAAAAAGCCCCTCAGCCCTCGGCCTGACCGCCCTGATCCTCGCCAAGATCGCCTACGCCGCGCTGTTCGGCATCCTGATCCTGTCGGCCCTCATCCTGACCCGCCTGATCTGGCAAGACGACTGGCCGCTGGCCCGCTACGACGCACTGGTGATCTTCGCCGTCACGACTCAAATCGTCTTCATCTGGCGTGGGCTTGAGACGTGGGAGGAGGCGAAAGTCATCCTCATCTTCCACATCACAGGCACGGTGATGGAGATCTTCAAACTCGCCCAAGGTTCATGGGATTATCCGGACCAGGGCATACTTGAGATCGGCGGCGTCCCCCTTTTCTCAGGCTTCATGTACGCCTCTGTGGGCAGCTTCATCGCGCGCGCCATCCGCATCTTCCACATTCAGTTCGCGCCCTACCCGGCGTTCTGGATGACATTCCTCCTCGCGCTCGCGATCTATGTGAACTTCTACACCCACCATTACACCTACGACATCCGCTGGGCGCTGTTCGCCGCCACGTTCATCCTCTTCTGGCGCACCCGCATCTGGTTCTACCCAGCCACCAATCCCCTCGCCATCCGCCTGCCCGTCGGCGCGTTCCTCTCGGCCTTCCTGCTCTGGATCGCCGAAAACATCGGCACCTTCACCCGGACATGGACCTACGAGACGCAAGGCGACACCGGCATCGTCGACATCGGCAAGTTCGGCTCCTGGTATCTGCTGCTGTTCGTGGCCTTCGTCACCGTCACTCTCGTGGTCCGCGACGCCATGCACCCCAAGCCGATCCAGCCGACCCCACGCGAAATTTAACGCGCCCCCGGGCTGTTCAACCGCCATTCCCGCGTTAAGCTACCCTGAACACCAAACACGGGGAGCATGTGCCACATGGGCATCCAATATCTTCACACGATGGTCCGGGTGAAAGACCTCGACGCCTCCATCGCCTTCTACAAGCTGCTGGGTCTGGAAGAGACGCGACGCATCGACAATGACGGCGGACGCTTTTCGCTGATCTTCCTTTCGCCTCCCGGGCAGGAGAATGCCGCGGTCGAATTGACCTACAATTGGGATGGCGACGAAGGCCTGCCCTCGGACAGCCGCCATTTCGGCCATCTCGCCTACCGCGTCGATAATATCTACGAGATGTGCCAACACCTGATGGACAACGGCGTCACCATCAACCGCCCGCCCCGCGACGGGCACATGGCCTTCGTCCGCTCGCCCGACAATGTCTCCATCGAACTGCTTCAAGCGGGCGACAGCCTGGACCCGGCGGAACCTTGGGCGTCGATGGAGAATACGGGCCATTGGTAAGGGCCGCCGCCCTCCTCGCGGCTTTGGCCGCCACACCCGCCGCCGCGCAGGACCAATGCCGCCTCGCCCTGCAACTGGGCATGGATGTCTCTGCCTCTGTCGATCAGGCGGAATACCGCATCCAGGTCGAAGGGCTGGCTGCGGCCCTGGTCGACCCCATCGTGACCGAGGCCTTCCTGAACGGCCCCGGCCCGGTCGCCTTGTCGATCTTCGAATGGTCGGGCCGCTTCCAGCAGGACATCATCGTCGATTGGGTGATGATCGAGACGGAGGCTGATCTGCTGGCCGTCGCCGAACGGGTCAATCAGGCGATCCGGGGCAATCAGGATTTCCCGACCGCGCTTGGTTATGCGTTGGGCTTCGCGTCCACCCGATTCCGCGAAGCCCCGGCCTGTCTTTTCCAGACGCTCGATATCTCTGGCGACGGCCAGAACAACGATGGCTTCCCCCCCTCCGCCGCATTCGAGCATTTTGATTTCGACGGCGTCACGGTGAACGGATTGGCCATCGGCGGCGCCTCGCGTGAGATCGAGGAATACTACCTCGAACAGGTGATCCACGGCCCCGGCGCATTCGTGGAATATGCGCTGAACCACGACGATTTCGCCGAGACCATGCGCAGAAAACTAGAACGGGAATTGCGCGCCATGATCCTTGGCGATGCGTTGACGAACGGACGCGACCTGCCCCCGATCACCACGTTCTGACCGGCCCACGCTCTATTGACGCGACCCTGTCTTCCACTGGTTTCAAATACTCAAACCTGCGCCGCTCTCAACCACAAACGCCGCGCCCGCAGTTGAAGCACCGGGCAGGGCGTCGTCGGGGGTGGGCGGGTGGGCCGACGTCGCCCTGCCCGGCCGGTCGTCAGACCGGCAACATCGCCGCCCCTACGCGCCGCCCTTCTGCCAATAGCACGTTATAGGTCCGGCACGCGGCGGGGGAGGCCATGACCTCCAGCCCGATCCCGGCCACTTCCAGCGTCTGCCGAAACGCCGCCGGAGGGTGCGCAATCTCGGCCCCCGTGCCGATCAGCAGGAAATCGACCTCACCGGCCTTGGCCGTGATCGTCGCCGCATCCTCAAACCCGGCCCATCCCGCCACACCCGATGGCGTGAGCAAAACCGCGCCCTGCACCACTTCACCGCCGACGCGGAAAAAGCCCGGCCCGTAGCCGTCCACCGGGCGGCTGTCATCAAAGCTGACTTCATTCATACGCATCGTATCACCCTTCCCAGATCGGCAGGCCCATCACGCCCGCAGCCCCGATCAGCACATAGGCCGCAGTTTTGTAGACGCCAGCGGCCTCCGGCCGGAACAGGCGCGCGCCGCTCCACGTGCCCACGGCATAGGGCAGCAGCAGGATCACGCCCAGCCAGATCGCGGGGCCGTCGATCAACCCCTGCAGCCACATCATCGGCATCATCAGAAGCGAGTTGAAGGTCAGGAAGCAGGCCAGATTGCCGCGCGTGACTTCCACCGATTGATCGCTGCCAAGGTTGAACAGGATAACGGGTGGCCCGTTCAGGCCAGTCGACCCGCCGGTTATCCCGCTGAGCGCGCCCACACCAGCGCGGAGGGGCGTGCCGCCCTTCAAGGGCACCTTCCAGCCCGCCAACAACGCGGCCAGTGTCACCAGTGTCAGGATACAAACCACCGTGCGGATCGTGACCTCAGGTGCCAGGCGCAACAGGGCAATCCCAAGCGGCATCGTAATCAATGACATCCCCACCATCAGCAGGGTTTGCGGACGGTTCGCAACCTTCCACGCCTTCGGGATGACCGTGACAAGTGAAGCCAACGCCGACAGCGAGAACGCTGCAATCGCCAGAGGCGGCGGCAGGAAAATCACGGCGAGCGGCATGAACACAAGCGCGGAGCCGAAGCCCGCGAACCCGTAAACCAATCCAGCAAGGAGGGAGGCCGCGCAGACCCAGACGAGGCCCGGCGTCGCCAGGGCCTCGACCAACGCCTCAGGCATCGACGTTCGCGAATTGCGTGCCGGACGCGCCGCCCCCATCGGACGGTTTGGACCAGTCGCGTTTCACGCCCAACATCAGAACCACGTTCTTGGCCACGTAGATCGACGAATAGGTGCCCACGATCACGCCCCAGAGGATCGCGAAGACGAAGCCGCGGATCACGTCGCCGCCCAGAACCAGCAGCGCAATCAGCGCCAAGGCCGTCGTGCCCGAGGTCATCAAGGTCCGGCTGAGCGTCTCGTTGGCAGAAAGGTTCATCACATCCCGCAAGGCGCGTTGCTTGTACTTGATCAAGTTCTCGCGCAGGCGGTCGAAGATCACCACGGTGTCGTTGATCGAATAGCCCACGATGGTCAGAAGTGCTGCGATGGTGGCCAGATCGAAGCGGATCTGGAACAGGCTGAAGACGCCGATAGTCAGGATCACGTCATGGATCAGGGCAGCCACAGCGCCGACCGAGAACTGCCATTCAAAGCGCAGCCAGATATAGACAAGGATCGCCCCGAGAGAGGCCAGAACCGCGATGATCGCGGTCTGGATCAGCTCACCCGAGACCTTGGGGCCAACGGATTCAACGGACGGAAACGTCATTTCGCTGTCCACGTTGGCCAGAAGAGCCGCCTCGATCGCTTCGATGGTTTCCGGCGTGACCGCCTCAACCCCCTCCTGCGCCTGAATGCGAACAGTGACGACGTATTGGTCTTCATCGAAATTCGGGTCGAACACGCGGGAGATCACCACATCGCCCAAATCCAGATCTTCCAACGCCGCACGGTAGTCGGCCACGTCGACCTCAACCGTGGCGTCCGTACGGATCGTCGTACCGCCCAGAAAGTCGATGCCGAAGTTCAGGCCAACCATCAGCCAGATCGCAATCGACGCGATCATGGCCACGATGGACGCGCCAAACGTGACCTTCGCATATTTGAAGAAATCGAAGTTGGTTTCCTGCGGAACAAGTCTCAGGCGCATATCAAACCTCGATTGTCTTGGGGCGGCGGCGCTCAAACCAGAAGATGATCAGAAGCCGTGTGACATAAATGGCCGTGAAGACCGACGTGACGATCCCGATCCCCAACGTGACGGAGAAGCCCCGCACGGGGCCGGAGCCGAGGACGAACAGGATCGTCGCAATGATGAAGGTCGTGATGTTGGCATCGATAATGGCGCTCAGCGCCCGCTCGTACCCCAACTCGATGGCCCGCGCAGGCCCGCGCGCCGTTTTCAGTTCTTCCCGGATGCGTTCAAACACCAGCACGTTGGCGTCCACTGCCATACCGATCGTCAGCACGATCCCCGCGATCCCCGGCAAGGTCAGCGTCGCCCCGATCAGCGACAGGACGCCAAAGATCATGCCCACGTTCAGGATCAACGCGATGGAGGCGAAGATACCGAACGTCCCGTAACTGAGGATCATGAACACAAGCACCGCCGCAAACGCCACCAAAGCCGCGATCTGTCCCGCCTCGATGCTGTCCGCGCCCAATTCCGGCCCGATGGTTCGCTCTTCCAGGAACGTCATCTCCGCCGGCAAGGCCCCGGCGCGCAGCAAGATCGCCAGCTCCGTCGAGGACTCCACCGTGAAGTTGCCGCTGATCTGGCCCGCACCGCCCGTGATCGCCTGCCGGATTACCGGGGCGCTGATCACCTCTTCATCCAGCACAATCGCAAACGGCGCGCCCACATTGGCCGCCGTATATTCGCCAAACGCCCGCGCACCGGACGGGTTGAACCGGAACGTCACCACGGGCAGCCCGCTTTGCTGGTCAAACGAGGGCTGGCTGTCCACCAGATCATCGCCCGTCACCACCGGCGTCTGCTCAAGAATGTAGAATGTTCCCTGCTCATCGGGGTCAATCGACGGCAGCACCATCTGACGGCTTTCAACCTGCTCGTCGGCGGATCCCGCACGCCCCACAACCGGGTGGAACGTCAGCCGCGCGGTTGTCCCGATCAGGTCCTTCAATTCCTGGGCCGAGCCGATCCCCGGCACCTGGATCAGAATACGGTCCTGCCCCTGCCGCTGAATGGTCGGCTCCCGCGTGCCCGCCTCATCCACACGACGCCGCACAATCTCGATCGATTGCTGCATCGTCCGGTCATTCGTGGCCTGCTGTTCCGCATCGCTCAGACGCACCGTCAGGATATTGCCCGACCCGCTCACATCCAGCGTGCTTTCACCGATCCCACCCGTCAGGCTGACCACCGGCTGGCCCAACTCGCGCACCGCGGCAACCGCCGCAGGCATGCCTTCGACATTGCGGATCAAGACCTGCAACTGGCCGGGATCTGTATCCTGTCGCTGGATGCCGCCCGTTTCAGCCTGCAACTCACGCAGCGCGTTGCGGACCTCGGGCCAAAGCCCATCCATCCGCGCCTCGTACACATCTTCAACCTGCACCTCGGCCAGCAGATGCGCACCGCCCCGCAGGTCGAGGCCGAGGTTCACCAACGTCGCCGGAAGCACGTCGGGCCACAAAGCCTGCTCGGCCAAAAGCTCTTCGGTCTCAACGCCTTCCCGCTCCATCTCGGCCACGGCATCATTGTGCCGCTCCACTCGCTCATAGAAGAAATTCGGGAAGGCGAATGTCAGCCCCGCCAGCAGCACGAGCAGGATGAACAGCCGGTTCCAGAGCGGGATCTGAAGCATGTGTGGTCCTCGCAGGGAGGGGCGTGAACCGCCCGCTTAATCGTTCTCGCCAGCAGCGCGCCCGAATTTGCGCGCCGTCAGCAGGGATCAGTCGTTTGCAGGCTCGGTCTTGGAGCGGACCTGCGCAATCGTCGGCCGCAGCACCCGGATGCGCACATCCTTGGCGATCTCGACCTCAACCTCGGTGTCGTCCTTCACCTTGGTGATCTTGCCAATGAGGCCACCTTGCGTGACAACCTCATCCCCCCGGCGCAGCGCCTCGACCATCGCCTGATGCTCTTTCACCTTCTTCTGCTGAGGGCGGATCAGGAAGAAATACATGATCACGAGGATCAGGATCAGCGGGATCACCTGGCCGAAGGCTTCCATGGGCGGGGTCCTTTGTTTGTTGGTCTTGGCGCGGCTTTGCGCGCCGGTGTCAAAATTTGCGGCACCCTAGTTGGGAGGCGGGCAGAGTGCAACGGGTCCTAAAGGGCCAGATGGGCGCGGGAACGGAGGGGTGCAAGGCGTGAGGGAGGATAAGGTGCGGCTGTCGCTTGGTGGCGACACTGGTGCGTCTGGTTGCAGGTCGCCGCGATTACCGCAAAAGTGAGTGAGATGGCAGAACCTGACCCGATCCACCGCGTCCAAATCGAAGACGACCATGTCGATGCGCAAATCAACCGCATCAATGAGCTGACGAGGGTCGGGCGCACGAACTGGTTCGGGCTACTGGCGTATCTCGCGTTTGCGACGGTCACCGTTCTCGGCGTCGAGGACGCGGATTTCTTTCTTGATACACGACAGACGACACTTCCGCTGATCGGTGTTTCGATCCCTACTTTGTCATTCTTCATCTTTGCACCAATTCTTGGCGCAGCCCTTTACGTTTATCTACACCTCCATATTCGAAAAATGGGCGCGGCAATTCATGCCCCGAACCCTTTCCCGAAAAGAGATGATGTCCGATTGGAGCACTATCTTAATTCATGGCTCCTCGTGGATCTCCTATTGAAGATGCGCGGCGACGGCGCGATCGAGGACCGCCCATTGGACTGGGGCGTGAAATGGCTGACGCTGGGGCTCGTCTGGTGGGCGGCACCGCTTGTGCTGGTCCTCTTCTGGTACCACAGCTGGGTCGCGCACCAATGGGTACTCACGTTGGGGATTGTCGGACTGACGACACTTTCTGGTCTGGCAGGGATCGTCTCTTGGATCTCAGTACGTTCCGCACTGGGGTCCCAATTACGCGCTGAAAGAGATAGTTTAGTCTACGCGGTCGGCTTCGCACCAATCATGATTGCTTGTGCCTTGTTGGGCATGGTCAAGACCCATTGGGGAATGGTGCGCGATTTCAGCAATCCCGTCGTATTGCCAAGTGACGCGACAGCACAGATCTGGCTGGATTCAACATTCTCAAGTTTTCTGTTCCTTGAAACAGCAAACCTACAAAACCTTCAAACGATTGATTTGCCCGCCAATCAGCGCGACTACGCTGTGGCGCGACGGCAGTACAGAATAGAATGGTGTGGCCGTGTGAACCTGGAAATGAGCGAATGTGGCCCCGACGTCGAATGGGCCGGTGCGCGCCCAAGTAGCGTGGTAAGCGCAAGAGAAGATTGGTGCAGCACGCATCGTGCCGATTTACAAGGTCTCGATTGTGAACAGCATTTCGCGAACCTCGAAGCTGAATTCTTCACGCTTTGGGAAAGTTACCGAGCTGACCAAATCCTCTCGCTGGGACCGCCAAACTTGGCAAACCGTGATTTGCGCAATGCAGACTTGCGCGGGGCTCAGTTGTTCGGTGCGGTTCTGACCAACGCAAACCTGCAGGGGGCAGACCTCTCAGAAGCACAACTGCAAACGGCACAGATGAATTCCGTCCAGCTGCAAGGCGCCCGATTGTCCGGAGCAAATCTCCAGGAAGCGAACATGGTTCTTGCAAATCTAAGCGGCGCGAACCTCAATGACGCATCACTTCAAAGGGCTAATCTTGGTGCGGCTCAAGGCGCGGGCGGGACAACTTTTCGCAACGCAAACTTTCAAGGCGCAAGAATGTTTGGGGCGCGCTTTCTGGGCCAAGACTTTATTGATGCGGAATTTCAGGGAGCGCGATTGCACGAAAGCGACTTGCGTTATGCGAACCTATCCAATTCGCAATTTCAAGACACGCAACTGTTCGGAGTACGGCTACACGGAGCACAGTTGACCCGCATCTCACTCTCCCAAGGCACAAGAATTGCCGATGCCGAACTTCAAGGAGCCGCAATCTCCGAGATTTCAGAGGCTGAGATTGAATGGATCGACGATCACTGGAACGATGTGATCGTGTTCAACGAGGTTCTGGCGGAGCGAGCACCTGACCATTGGATTGTTATGGAGGGCAGGTTCACAAACGAAGACTTCATAACCCAATGGCGCGACTGGGCCGCCACCCTCGATCCACCCGTCACCATCGCCCCCGATTACCGCCCGTAGGGTGGGTGCAACCCACCATTCCTCCGCACAAAACCCACCCCAAACCCCAAAATCCGTGCGCAGATCTGTAACTACAGAATAACTACAGGTTCACTACACAATCACTCACCCCCAAACCGCCCCCTTCCCCCCTTCGCGCCCCTCTGGCATACCCCCGCCAAACTACACCCACCGGAGGCCACCCCATGCACGACATCCGCATGATCCGCGACAATCCCGCAGCGTTCGACGCCGCCCTCTCGCGCCGTGGTTTGTCGCCCATGTCCTCCGATATCCTCGCGATTGACGAGGCCCGCCGCGCCGCGATCACGGCCGCCGAAGCAGCGCAAGCCGACCGCAACGCCGCCTCCAAGGAAGTCGGCAAAGCCAAGGCCAGCGGGGACGAGGCCGAATTCGAGCGTCTCCGCGCGTTAGTTGCTGAAAAGAAAGATGAAATCGCCCGTCTGGAGGATGAGGCGAAGGCCAAGGATGCCGAGCTGACGGCCATTCTGGAGGCCATTCCCAACCTCCCTGCCGACGACATTCCCGACGGGGATGACGAGGAGGATAACGTCGAACTCCACCGCCGCGGCACTCCGCGCACGTTCGATTTCCAGCCGGTTGAGCACTTCGACATCCCCGCCGTCAAACCGAGCATGGATTTCGAGACCGCCGCCAAACTCTCCGGCAGCCGTTTCGTCCTGCTCAGCGGCGCCATCGCCCGCCTCCACCGCGCTCTGGCGCAATTTATGCTGGATATTCATACCGTTGAGAACGGCCTCACCGAAGTCAACGCGCCGGTTTTGGTCCGCAATGAGACGATGTACGGCACCGGCCAACTGCCCAAATTCGGCGAGGACAGCTACCAGACAACCAATGGCTGGTGGCTCATCCCCACGTCCGAGGTCAGCCTCACCAACATTGTCGCAAACGCCACGATCGACGAGGATTACCTCCCCCGTCGCTACACCGCTCACAGCCTCTGTTTCCGGTCTGAGGCAGGCTCCGCCGGCCGCGACACAGCGGGCATGCTCCGCCAGCACCAATTCGAAAAGGTGGAGATGGTCTCCGTCACGCATCCTGAAAAAAGTGACGAAGAACAACAGCGTATGCTGGGATGCGCCGAGGGCATCCTCGACCGCCTGAACATCCCCTACCGCACGGTTGTCCTCTGCACCGGCGATATGGGCTTCGGCGCCGTGCGCACCTACGATATCGAAGCGTGGCTCCCCGGCCAGAACACATACCGTGAGATCAGTTCCGTCTCCACCTGTGGTGCCTTCCAGGCCCGACGCATGAATGCCCGCTTCAAGCCGTCCGAAGGCGGCAAGCCCGAGTTCGTCCACACCCTCAACGGCTCCGGCCTCGCCGTGGGCCGCTGCCTGATCGCGGTGCTGGAGAATGGGCAGGAAGCGGACGGGTCGGTCTCGCTGCCCGAGGCGCTCCACCCCTATCTGGGCGGCAAAACGCGCGTCGACAGCGACGGCACACTCGTCTGAGCCGCCCGACGGAACCATCGCATAAGTAACGCGTTAGTTCGCATGACTTATATGCATGTTCCCGCGCAAACGGATCGCGCCCGCCTCTGGGCCATCCTTTGCCTGACCGCCTCAATCGCCTTTGCGATGGTCCCTTTCTTTGCCACGCCATTCGGCGGGTTCGAGGCAGATCGCTTCCCCGTTCCGGTCACGGATTTACCGATCCAACCGGCTGGATGGGCCTTTTCCATCTGGGGTGTGATTTACCTCTGGCTGATCCTCAGCACTGGCTACGGCTTGTTCAAGCGTGACGACGATGCACGCTGGACCGGCCATCGGCCATGGCTGTTCGTCTCGCTCTCTGTTGGGGCCGCGTGGATCCCTGTCGCTAATGTGAGCCCAATTTGGGCCACCGTGCTGATCCTAGTCATGTTGGTCACGGCCCTGGTCGCACTCGCGAAAGCTCCGATTATCGAGCGGGCATGGGCGCGCTGGCCCATCGGGCTCTACGCCGGTTGGCTAACGGCCGCCAGCTTCGTCTCCCTCGCAACCATTACCGCAGGTTACGGCATTGCATCGCCGGAGCTGGCGAGCTGGGTCGCCTTACCAATCGCCATCATAGTGGCCGCCGCAATCACCTGGCGTGTTTGGACATGGACGTACCCGCTCGCGGTGATGTGGGCCGCAGTCGGAATTGCGATCGCCGCCTGGCCCTCAGGGTTCGCATGGGGTGCGGCGGGCGGCGCTTGCCTCATGATGGCTTTTGCAAGCATGGCCGTCGCCCGCAGGATGTGACCGCCAACTGGGCTGGCCGTTGCGCAAGCACTGTTCTACATGCCACGCATGCATACACTTATCGCCGCCCTCACATTCGCGACAGCCATTGCCTTCGCGGTTGTGCCGGTCTTCACGCAGCCCTTTACCGGCTTCGATCCGGCGCAGCTTCCCATCCCGGTCGAACGTCTGCCGATCCAGCCCGCAGGCTATGCCTTCGCGCTTTGGGGCTTGATCTATCTGGGCCTCATCGCGTCCGCCGCCTACGGCCTGTTCAAGCACGCCATTGATCCGGACTGGGCCCCATTTCGACCATGGCTGATCATCTCCATGGTTCTGGGGGCCGCGTGGATCCCCGTGGCGTTAGCTGCACCCGTCCCGGCAACTGTGATGATCATTGCCATGTGGGCCAGCGCGCTTGCGGCGCTTCTTAGATCCCCCGCCACGCCATATGCACGCGCGCCGATTGGCCTTTACACAGGCTGGCTCACCGCCGCGTCTTGCGTGGCGGCCAGCACGGTGGCAGCAGGCTATGGCCTTGCCTCGCAAAACACAGCCAGCTGGATCGCACTGGCTATCGCCCTCATCGCGACCATCACGATCACCCGCAAAACAGACACACTCGCCTATCCCGGCGCGGTCGTCTGGGCATTGATCGGCACCATGATCGCGAACTGGAACATCTTTCCTGCTTTCGCAACCGCCGCCGCCCTCGGCGCGCTTTTGCTGATCGCCATCGCACTGGGTCGCCGCATAGAGGCGCAGTCAACCTGACGCGAAACCCGGTCTTCCACTGGTTCCAAATACTTTAAATTCTTGTACCGCGAGCCACATGCACCGGCGCCTGCAGACTGGCCCGGGTGGACGAGAGGGGGTGGGCGGGCGGGCCTTTCGCCCAACCGGGCCACGCCACCGCTGGACGCCCCCCGCGCCACCGGATACACCCGCGCCCATGCGTATTCTCATCACCAACGACGACGGCATCAATGCCCCCGGCCTCAAGGTCCTGCACGCCATCGCAGCCGAGCTTGCGGGTGCGGACAATGTCTGGACCGTCGCACCTGCGTTCGAGCAATCGGGCGTCGGCCATTGCATCTCTTACGTGCACCCCACCCTGATCTCGGAATTTGGGCCGCAGCGCTTCGCCGCCGAAGGCTCACCCGCCGATTGCGTTATCGCCGGCCTGCATGAGGTGATGAAAGACAGCCCCCCCGACCTGATCCTGTCGGGCGTGAACAAGGGTAACAACTCGGCTGAGAACACGCTTTATTCCGGCACCATCGGTGCGGCGATTGAAGCGGCTATTCAAGGCGTACCTGCCATCGCGCTCTCGCAATACTATGGCCCTGCTAATATCAGCCTCGACAACAGTTTTGAGGCCGCAGCGACCCACGGTGCCGACGTGATCCGCAAGATCCTCGCAGCACCCGGTGCGTTCGACAGCGTGCCCTACAAGCTTTTCTACAACGTCAATTTCCCGCCCTGCCCCGCGGCGGATGTCAAAGGCACCCGCGTGGTGGCCCAAGGCTTCCGCGAGGGGCAGTCGGGCATGGGCATGAAGGCCGACATCGCCCCCAACGGTCGCAAGTTCCTGTGGATCACAGGCAACCCGCAAAACGTCTCCTCCGGCGCGGACACGGACGCTACGGTCAACATCGAAGGCTATATCTCGGTCACGCCCATGCGCGCTGATCTAACCGCGCGCGACCGTCTCGAAGACCTGAAAGCCGCCGTCGAATGAGCGACACGCGGGGCTATGACGCGGAACGCAAGATGCAGTTCCTGTTCCAGCTCCGCCAGAAGGGGATAACCGACAAGCGCGTACTGGAAGCGATGGAGAAAGTGGATCGCGGTGCCTATGTGCGCGGCCATTTCGCTACCCGCGCGTACGAGGATATGCCGCTTCCCATCGCCTCGGGCCAGACGATCAGCCAGCCCTCGGTTGTGGGTCTGATGACCCAGGCGCTTGAGGTGCAGCCGCGCGATACTGTGCTCGAAGTGGGCACTGGCTCTGGCTATCAGGCCGCGATCCTGAGCCATCTGGCCCGCCGCATCTACACGGTCGACCGCCATCGCAACCTGACCCGCGACGCGGAGCTCGCCTTTACCCGCGAGGGCCTAGTGAACATCACGGTCATCACCGGCGATGGCTCTTTCGGGTTACCGGATCAGGGCCCATTTGACCGCATCCTTGTGACCGCCGCCGCAGAGGATCCGCCCGGCCCCCTGATGCAGCAGCTTAAGCCCGGTGGTGTCATGGTCGTGCCCGTGGGCCAATCAGATGCCGTGCAAAGCCTAATCAAAGTCACCCGCATCGACGACGGCTTCGACTATGAAGAGATCATGCCGGTGCGCTTCGTGCCCTTGATGGAAGGCGTTGCGCGGGAGTGATCCTTACTGCGCAGGAATGTCGAACACGCAAATCTGATCGTCCGACCCAAGGCTCAACACCGCATCATCCCCCGGCAGTACCCTCGCGTCCGACACCACACCCTCATGAGCAAGGAAACGAGCCAATTCCTCGCCGGTTTCCGAGTCCCACAGACGCACGGTTGCATCCTGACCCGCACTGACCAGTCGAGCGCCTGTTGCATCCATCCGCAACCGTTGCACTGAGTCCTCGTGGTCGAGCCGATGCAGAACCTCTCCGGTTGCAAGGTTGTGCACATAGACCGATGACGTGTCATCGTAGGCAAGATAGGCATGGTTCAGCGAGGCTACGACATTGACCAACGCAAACTCTGGCTCCGCAGCCCAACTGCGCAGCAGACGCCCCTCACTATGGTTGATGATCCGCACCTCGCCCCGGCTGAACACGAGGATCGAGTGGTCAGCGTCGAAAAACTGCACGTGGACAATGTGATCGGCGATCTCAGCAAATTCGTAGCTGTGCAGACGTTCGCCCGCCCCAGCATCGTAATAGAGAACACCATTGCCTACACCCACGACCGCCATCGTTCCATCCTCGGAAAACGCGAAGGCCGAGACCGGGTTTTGGGGTGGGACGAACGTCACGATCTCTGTCCCGGCTGCCACATCCCAAAGGGCCCCGACCAGGTTTGCGTCCCGCGACATGGCGCGTGAGCCATCGGCGTTGATGATCGTCTCGCGCAGATAGCCGCGATGCGGACCCATCGCAGACATCAACGTGCCGGTCGCCAGATCATGGGCCTGGAACGAGCGGTCTTCAAATCGCACCAACACCACGCTTTCGTCGGCGCTGACGCTCAGGTTGAAAACCTCGTCACTCAAGCCCTCAAGGACCGGGGTTGCCGTGCCATCCTCAAGCGACAGCGTGTACAAGGTTCGGGTCCAGTCCGAGAACATTATTCCGTTGCCCAATGGCAAGGCACGTGGCGCACGGGCGTTGTCGAGCTCGGTATCGAAACACAGCCGCGCTGTGACCTCTACCTCTCCGGATTGCGCCCCAGCAGCAAGGCCAGAGAAACACATCACGGCGGCCGAAATCACCGCACCAAAACAAAATCGCATGTCAGGAATACCTCAATGAAATCAGGTGTCGTCAGAGCTATCGGCGGATTTCAACGCAGTGGCGATCACGCGCCCCAACTCCTCCGCCGGGGCCGGCTTTTGCAACAACGGGGCCCGCACGGCTCCCATCTCAGTGTCGGTAAACCCGGTATAGCCCGACATGTAGACCACCGGCAGATCGGGCTGAATTTCACGGGAAAGGCGCGCCAGTTCAAACCCGCCCAACTTGCCCGGCATGACCACGTCCGTCAGCAAAAGGTCGATGTGCTCTCCAGCCTCGATCTTTTCCAACGCCTCTTGGCCGGACGATGCTGTGACCACGTCGTAATCGAGCTTCTCCAGCAGATCGGTCATCATGCTCAGCAGCATGAATTCATCCTCGACCACCAGGATCGTCTCACCATTGCCTTGCGCGACCGGGGCGGTCTGGACGGCGGCTTCCCGTGTGCCAAGCGCTGTGCCACGCGGCAGGGTCATCTGCACTGTTGTGCCAATCCCCTCTTCGGAATAGATGCGCAGATCACCGTTGGACTGGGTGATGAACCCGTAGACAATCGCCAAGCCCAGGCCGGTGCCGGAATTGCTCTCCTTTGTGGTGAAAAACGGATCGGTGCAGCGCTTCAGTGTTTCCTCATCCATGCCCGGTCCGTTGTCAGACACGCTAATTTCTACATACCGCAAGGCGGCGCCATCTTCAGCCGCTTCCTCGGTGTGTTGGGTATCGTCGAGGCTCTCACTCGTTGCGAGAACCGGACGTGCCTTGATCTGAATACGGCTACCTTCACCCGACCGCATCATGGCATCCCGGGCATTCAACACCAGGTTCATCAACGCAGTTTCAAGCTGAGTCTGATCACATCGGTGGCGCAGATCCGGATCGCTTACCGACAGTTCAAGCTCAAAATGCTCTTCGATCATGGGGCGGACCAGCAATTTGAACTCTTCAAAGACGTCGGCAGTTGACCGGACGGAGGCAAGCCCCGGTTGACGGCGCGCAAACGCCAACAGTCGCGCCGTCAAGGCCGAGCCGCGCTTGACCGATTGCGCCGCCGTCTCAAGATAGCTTGCACGCTGATCCGGTCTTTCGGCCTTGCCAGCAAGATCGATGGCATACAGCAGAGACGCCAACAGGTTGTTGAAATCATGGGCAATTCCGCCCGTCAGCTGACCAAGGGCATCCAGCCTGCTCTTGCGTTCAATGACCTGTCGATTGCGTTCTTCGCTCGACACATCGTCCAGAACCAGCACCATGTCTATGCCACTGGCCCTATGTTCCACCGCAGCATTGCCCACCCGAACGTACCGAGCGGTCTCAGGGCCGGCATGACGCCGCAGCAAATGGGTTTCGCCTTGGAGGGAATGGCCCGCCAAAGCGCGGCGCAACGGATCGGCACTCGCGATCAAGGGCTGCATGGTTTCAGGGTCCAGAAACTGGATTGTCTCCGGCCACTCAAAGGGCACTTCCTTCACGATCCCACCCAGCATGTGGCGCGCGGTCGAATTGATGCGGACGATCACCCCTTTTTCATCCATGGCGACGATACCGCTTGAGGCCGCGTTGAAGATCGTCTCCAACTCATCTCGCGTTGCGGCGGCGGCGGCTTCGCTGCTCTTTTGGGCCGTAATATCCGTGGCCACACCGATATGGCGCGCAACGGACCCATCTTCGTCGCGATCAAAGACCGTGTCGTATGACAGCAGCCAGACCCAATAATCGCTTTTGTGGCGCATTCGGTATTCGATCGACGCCGTCTCACCGTCCTTCAGTTGCTGGAGAGAGGCAAAGTACTCGCCGATCCGAGGCAGATCATCAGGGTGGCACAATGTCGGAAACAGCGCATCGCCCATCTCAACCAATTCTGGGCTGGAATAACCTAGAATTTCGGCAAGCGTTGAATTGGTGTATTCGTTGGATTGGGTCTTCTGATTGAAAACATATACAATCCCGGGAACCACATTGGTTATCTTTGCCAAAAAGGCATCCGCTTCCCATTGCGACGTCGGCATTCAAAGGTCCCCATATCGGTAGTTTGATCTGATGTAGCACAGCTTTAGCTGCGAACACATGACCTGCCTTGGCACATCGCACGACCAGCTTTGCCAGCAATCCCCCGCCCATCGCGCCCCCGCGGGGCAAGACCCTTCCGATTTCCCCTTGGGTCATGCTATACTTGCATGCAATTAAAGGCCAAAGGCCCGTTACGAGGCCGACATTGAGGAAGGTTCGAGCGCCATGCGCCTGCCCATGACACGTTTTGCCCGCCGCAGCCTGACGCTGCTGGCGCCTGCCTTGTTGGCCGCCTGTGTTGGCGCGCCCTCCGAGTGGGATTTCGATTTCCGCCCCAACGCGCCGCGCGGCGAAGCGGTGACAGCCGATCGCCCTGACCCCGATAGTCGCGGGCTGATTTCCTATGACAGCTACCAAGTCGCCGTCGCGCGCCGCGGTGATACGGTCGCCGATGTGGCCACACGCATCGGCCTAGGTGCCGAGGAACTCGCCACCTTCAACGGCCGCTCCGCAGGCGACGCGCTGCGTGATGGTGAGGTCTTGGCCCTGCCCCGCCGCGTCACCGGCGGCACGACGCCCGGCACCGGAAACGACATTGCATCCATTGCACGCGGCGCAATTGATGCCGCTGACGCCGCAAACCCGACGGCCTCCGGCCCACAGCTTCCCGATGGACAGGAGCCTGTTCGGCACCGCATCGCACGCGGCGAGACCGCCTATTCGGTCGCCCGTCTTTATGGCGTTTCGGTGCGCAGCTTGGCCGAATGGAACGGCCTCGGCCCGGACCTCGCCGTACGCGAGGGGCAGTTCCTCTTGATCCCCATCGTGATCGAAAACGCAGCCGCAGCAGATGCGACCGAGCCCGGCACTTCCGTGGCCCCGCTGCCGCCCTCTGCCTCTGACCCGCTGCCCGGCCAAATCGAGACGGCAACCTTGCCCGACCTTCAAGGCACCGGTACCGGCGCGCCCGAAGCAGCCCCGGCGCCCGCCCCTGCAGCGCCCCAGCAATCCAGTGCCCGGCTAATCCGGCCTGTCGAAGGCTCCGTCCTGCGCGGCTATGGCTCGGGCAATGAGGGCATCGACATTGGGGCCGCTGCCGGCACTCCGGTGCGCGCCGCCGCAGACGGAACTGTGGCTGCGATTACGCAAGACACCGATCAGGTGCCGATCCTCGTGGTGCGCCACAGCGGTGGATTGCTGACGGTGTACGCCAATATCCAGAACATTCGTGTCAGCCGGGGTGACAGCGTCAGCCGGGGCGCAACCGTGGCGGAAGTAGGTGGCGGAGACCCGTCATTCCTGCACTTCGAGGTCCGGCGCGGGTTTGAGGCTGTAGATCCTTCTGATTACCTGCCTTAACGCGTTAGAGCGTTGGAGGGATTGCGCCGACTTCGCCATCGTCGCACGCGCGCTGTAGGCGCGCGGCAGCGCTGAATCCTGCCGATCCGGTGCCCATTCGGTTGGAGGCGTTTTGATTTTCGCCGCAAACTCGGGCAAAATCCCTGTGGTTCAACAGAATTAGGAGGCTGCCCATGTGGGATCGCATCCTGGACCGCATGATGCGCGATTTCATTCAGCGCCGTGCCCTTGCTTTGACCTACCCAGACGGCACCCGGCGCGTTTATGGCGAGGAGGATGCCGCGCCGATTGAGGTTACGCTGCACGACCCCGGCCTGCCCCGCCGCCTTGTCCTGAATACCGATCTTGCCGTGGGCGAGGCCTATATGGATGGCCGCCTGACCATCGGACAGGATGATCTGGAGGGGTTTCTGGCCTGCGCCACCGAAAATGCGGGCGTCGGGGACGATGTCTGGTGGCGCCGCGCGACGGCGGCCATTTTCAAGGCGCGCCGCCGCTTTGATCAGTGGAACCCGGCCCGGCGCGCGCGCGAAAACGTGGCCCATCACTATGATCTGAGCTCGGAGCTCTATGACCTCTTCCTCGATGCCGACCGGCAATACTCCTGCGGCTACTTCCCCGATCCTTCCATGTCGCTCGACGCAGCGCAGGAGGCCAAAAAGCACCACATTGCCGGCAAGCTCTTGTTGCAGCCGGATATGGAGGTGTTGGAGATCGGCTGCGGCTGGGGCGGCATGGCGCTGACACTTGCGCGCGATTATGGCGTGCGCGTGCTTGGCGTGACCCTCAGCGAAGAACAGCATCGCACCGCCTGTCAGCGCGCGGCAGATGCCGGTTTGCAAGATCGTGTCCGGTTCGAGTTGCGCGATTACCGTGAGGTCACGGGCGAATTCGACCGCGTCGTCTCAATCGGCATGTTCGAACATGTTGGCGTGCCTCATTATGTCGAATACTTCCGAAACGTCCGCGACCGGTTGAAGGAGGGTGGGGTGGCCCTGATCCACACGATCGGGCGGGCCTATGTGCCCGGCCACACCTCCCCCTGGATCCAGAAATACATCTTCCCCGGCGGCTATTGCCCGGCCCTTTCGGAGATGTCGGCGGCGGTCGAGAAATCCGGCCTCTACTCCTGCGATGTAGAGGTCTGGCGCCTCCACTACGCCGAAACCCTGCGCCACTGGCACGATCGTTTCGTGGCGAACGAGGATAAGGCCCGCGCGCTCTATGATGATCGTTTCTGCCGCATGTGGCGCTACTATCTGAAGGCTTGCGAAGTCACCTTCCGCCACAACCGCCAGTGCGTGTTCCAATACCAGATGACCAAGCGGCAGGAAGCGGTGCCGCTCAGCCGCGATTACCTCTACCGCGAACCCAACCGCAAAATGGAGGCAGCAGAATGAACCCATCTAAACCGATCATAGGGGGCAATCACACCTTCCATACATCTGGCCAGTTCAATGGGATGGTGGGCGGCACCGCCACTGTCGCCGCCGGGGTGAACCTGAAACTGAACGGGATGGTCGGCGGCGACCTTGTGATTGAACGCGGGGCCACGGTGACGCTTGCAGGGATGGTGGGGGGCCGCATCGACAATCGCGGCGGCCACCTGTCCGACGGTTAGGCCGCCGACAGACCCAGCCCACAGAAACTGGGCTCCAACCGATCCAGAACATGCGTGATGCCGGACGGAAAGGACCGACCCCGTGCCGCCTCACCGGGAAAGGCCAGCGTCTCAATCCCGGCGGCGAGCGACGATTGCGCGCTTTCGGGTGTGTCCTCGATCGCCACGGCTTGGCCTGCACTGATCCCAAAATGGGCCAGTCCCAACCGGTAGATTTCCGGCGATGGCTTGCTGGCCGAGACGAAATCGCGATCCCCGACAAAGCCGAACATGTCGCGTGTGATCACGCCCTTCAGCCCTTCGAAAATCAGATCGACGGTCTGCGTCCCCGTGGTGGTCGCAAATCCCAGAGCCACGCCTTTGGATTGCGCCCGTTCGATCACGTCGAGCACACCTGGCCGCGGCTCCAACCCGTCGCGCGCGAATTCCCGGAAATAGGCGACCTTGGCGCGATAGATCTCATCCACGTCCACATCCTGCCCCTGCGCCTCGGCATAGGCCTCGATCCGGGATTTGCCGCCGGGGGCGTGCAGCATCTCTCGGTAGGCCTCGCGCCCCCAGCTCCAGCCAAGACTGAGATGGTTAAAGGCCGCGTTGAACGCGCGGCGCTGCATGTCCGAGGTTTCGACGAGCGTGCCAATGGCACCGAAAAACAAGGCTTTAGGCTGGGGCATGGAGATCTCTCCGTGAAGGGTGACGCAGACGTTCAGAGCCGAAACATAGGGCGCGCCCGAAAAGTTCCCCTTCTTTGCAGAAAATAGACTCAGGACGCCGACGCATTTGACCACGATCAGGGCGGCCTGGCGCTGGGGATGGCATGATTGAACATCCCCTCAGATCATTTCCGGAGACAGCCATGAAATACCTGATCGCCTATGCAAGCACCCACGGCCAAACCCGCAGGATTGCACGTCATGCGATGGACCGGCTTCACGACATCGGGCATTCGGTCGAGCTTTTGCCGTTGATCGAGGCTGAGGGGCTCGACCCGCGTCGCTTTGACGGCGTGATCCTCGCAGGCTCCCTCCACGCCGGGCACTACCAGCCCGCGATGACCGAGTTCGCCTCTCTCCACGCGGATCGGCTGAACACCATGCCAACCCTGTTTCTGGCTGTCTCCTTGGCGGCAGCAGGCCACGACACCGACGATTGGCGCGGCCTCGACACCGCCCTGCATGACCTGACCGAGGCCACCAGCTGGCACCCTGGCCATGTCACCCATGTGGCGGGCGCTTACAAACCCAGCGCCTACGACATCGTCACCCGCCTCATCATGCGTCGGATCATCGCCAAGAAGGACCCGGGCACCGACCTGTCCGCCGATCACGACTTCACCGATTGGCCCGCGCTGGACGCGGCGCTGGAAGGCTGGCTGGAGCAGGCCTGACGTCGTGATGATTGCGCAACGTCCCGCAAATTTCTGGAGTAAAAAGGGCAGTTTTGTTTTGCTTTGGCGGCTCAGAGCGCGTCCCAAGTAACCTTGGGGCGAAAGGATGTCGTCATGATCAAACACGCTATTTTTACCGCAGGCATTGTTGCGGGCCTTATCACCACGTCCGCCCAAGCGCAGGACTGGGCCGGCGCATATGGCGGCGGCGCACTGTCTTATGGTGTTGGGACAAATCAGGGATTCTTCACCTTCTTCGGACTTTTGTCCTCGCAATACGATGCTGAGGTGACTGGCGCACACGTCCGTGGCTTCGCCGGGCATAATTGGTACCTGAGCGATACTGTTGTTACCGGTGTCGAATTGTCTGCCGGATTTGGTGAAATCTCCGGCTCTGGTGTGGGCGGCAACCCCGGACAATCCGCCAACATGACCTACGGGACATCGGCCACCTTAGCAGTTCGGTTTGCCTATGATGCTGGCCGCGCCTTGCCGTTCATCTCTTTTGGCGTGACAACAACCGAGGTGTCCAGCAGCTATACGATCCCCGCCCTTGGCCCAATTGAACGGGACGCGACCTTCCGCACCGGAACGACCGTCGGCGCCGGAGTGGACTACCAAATATCCGACCGCTCTTTTTTGCGCATTCAGGTTTCGCACACACAGATGGACGACATCCAGTATGGTCTTACTGCATTTCCGCCGCCGAACACCGGGGTTTCTCTCATACCCCAGGTAATCACAAACCCCTCCTATTCAGATGTCACAGTCGGCTACGCGTTCCGCTTCTGAGAAGGCCCGTCCCGGAAAACAGCGCCGCGCCGGCCCCGGCGTGCCCTTTTCTTTGAGTCTCTCCCTTGCACCCCACGCCCCCACCACTATAACGCCGACAGTTTGCCCGGCACTCAGGCGGGCCAGGTCATTGCGTCGGGGGACACCATGCCGAAAAGAACCGATATCAACTCCATCATGATTATCGGCGCGGGCCCCATTGTTATCGGGCAGGCCTGCGAGTTCGACTATTCCGGCGCCCAGGCTTGCAAGGCGCTGCGCGAGGAAGGCTACCGCGTCATCCTCGTCAACTCGAACCCCGCCACGATCATGACGGACCCGGAGCTTGCCGACGCCACCTATATCGAGCCGATCACGCCCGAGGTCGTCGCCAAGATAATTGAAAAAGAACGCCCCGATGCGCTTCTTCCGACCATGGGCGGGCAAACCGGCCTGAATACGTCGCTGGCGCTTGAGGAAATGGGCGTCCTCGACCAATTCGGGGTCGAGATGATCGGCGCCAAGCGTCCCGCCATCGAGATGGCCGAAGACCGTAAGCTGTTCCGCGAGGCGATGGACCGCCTCGGCATCGAAAACCCGAAGGCCGAGATCGTGACCGCCCCAACGGTAGACGGCAAGAAAGACCTCGACGCCGGCGTCGCCATCGCGCTTGAGACGCTGGAATTCGTGGGCCTGCCCGCCATCATCCGCCCTGCCTACACCCTTGGAGGCACTGGCGGGGGCGTAGCTTACAACCGCGACGATTACGTCGCCATCTGCCGCTCCGGTATGGACGCGTCGCCTGTGGGCCAAATCCTCGTCGACGAGTCCCTGCTCGGCTGGAAAGAATATGAGATGGAGGTCGTCCGCGACAAAGCCGACAACGCCATCATCGTCTGCTCCATCGAAAACGTGGATCCGATGGGCGTTCATACCGGCGACTCGATCACCGTCGCCCCGGCCCTCACGCTGACCGACAAAGAATACCAGATCATGCGCACGCATTCGATCAACGTGCTGCGGGAAATCGGCGTCGAAACCGGCGGCTCCAACGTGCAATGGGCCGTGAACCCCGCCGATGGCCGCATGGTCGTGATCGAGATGAACCCGCGCGTCTCGCGTTCCTCCGCGCTGGCCTCCAAAGCCACCGGCTTCCCCATCGCCAAAATCGCCGCGAAGCTCGCCGTGGGCTACACGCTGGACGAATTGGACAACGACATCACCAAGGTCACGCCCGCCAGCTTCGAGCCGACCATCGACTATGTCGTCACCAAGATCCCCCGCTTCGCCTTCGAGAAATTCCCCGGCTCCGAGCCGCACCTGACCACCGCGATGAAATCCGTGGGCGAGGCCATGGCCATCGGCCGCTCCTTCCACGAGTCCGTCCAAAAGGCGCTCGCCTCCATGGAAACCGGCCTCACCGGCTTCGATGAGATCGAGATCCCCGGCCTCGGCGAAGACCCCGCCGCCATCACCAAGGCGCTCAGCCAGCAAACCCCCGACCGCCTCCGCGTCATCGCCCAAGCCATGCGCGAAGGCCTCTCTGACGACGACATCCAGCACGTCACGGCGTTTGATCCCTGGTTCCTCGCCCGTATCCGCGAGATTATCGACGAGGAAACCCGCATCCGCGAACAGGGTATGCTCGCCACGCCCGAAGACTTCCGCCGCGTGAAGATGATGGGCTTCACCGACGCCCGCCTCTCCATCCTCACCGGTATCCCCGAGGCCGAGATCCGCACCGCCCGCCACGGCGCCGGTGTCATCGCCCAGTTCAAGCGTATCGACACCTGCGCGGCCGAGTTCGAGGCGCAGACGCCCTACATGTATTCCACCTACGAGGCCCCCGCGATGGGTGAGGCCGAGTGCGAGGCCCGCCCCTCCGACCGCAAGAAGGTCGTCATCCTCGGTGGTGGCCCCAACCGCATCGGCCAGGGCATCGAGTTCGACTATTGCTGCTGCCACGCCTGCTTCGCGCTCAGCGATGCGGACTATGAAACCATCATGGTCAACTGCAACCCGGAGACGGTCTCAACCGATTACGACACCTCCGACCGCCTCTACTTCGAACCGCTCACGCTGGAACACACCCTCGAAATCCTCCGCGTGGAGCAGGACAACGGCACCCTCCACGGCGTCATCGTGCAATTCGGCGGGCAGACCCCCCTGAAACTCGCTAACGCCCTTGAGGCCGCAGGCATTCCGATACTCGGCACCACGCCCGACGCCATCGACCTCGCCGAAGACCGCGAACGCTTCCAGCAACTCGTCCAGAAGCTCGACCTGAAACAGCCCGAAAACGCCATCGCCACCACCGACGAACAGGCGAAAGAGGCCGCCGAACACCTCGGCTACCCCCTCGTCATCCGCCCCTCCTACGTCCTCGGCGGCCGCGCCATGGAAATCGTCCGCGACACAGCGCAGCTTGATCGCTATATCCGCGACGCCGTGGTCGTCTCCGGCGACAGCCCCGTGCTGCTCGACTCCTATCTCGACGGCGCAACCGAAGTCGACGTCGACGCCCTATGCGACGGCACGGACGTCCACGTCGCAGGCATCATGCAGCACATCGAAGAGGCGGGCGTGCATTCCGGCGACAGTGCCTGTTCCCTGCCGCCCCACACGCTCTCGACCGACGTGCAGGACGAAATCATCCGCCAAACCAAGGCACTCGCCAAGGCGCTCAACGTCGTGGGCCTGATGAACATCCAGTTCGCCGTCAAAGGCGACGAGATCTACCTGATCGAGGTCAACCCCCGCGCCTCCCGCACCGTCCCCTTCGTCGCCAAGGCCACGGACAGCGCCATCGCGAGTATCGCCGCGCGCCTCATGGCCGGTGAGAAACTGGCCGACTTCCCCGCCCACGCGCCCCATGTCGACGTGGACGAAGACACCCCGATCGAGATCGGCGACCCCATGTCGCTCGCCGATTTCCGCACGCCTTGGTACTCGGTGAAAGAGGCCGTCCTCCCCTTCGCCCGCTTCCCCGGCGTCGACACGCTTCTGGGGCCGGAAATGCGCTCCACCGGCGAAGTCATGGGCTGGGACCGCACCTTCCCCCGCGCCTTCCTCAAGGCGCAGCTCGGCGCAGGCACCCATTTGCCGACCGAAGGCACGGCCTTCCTGTCGATCAAGGAAGCCGACAAGACGGCGGAACTGGTCGAAACCGCCCAGATGCTGAAAGACCTCGGCTTCACCATCCTCGCCACCCGCGGCACCGCAGCGTTCCTGAGCGAGCACGGCATCGCGTCAGAGGTCGTGAACAAACACTACGAGGGCGGCCGGACCATCGTCGACATCATGAAAGACGGCGGCGTGCAGCTGGTGATGAACACCACCGAAGGCGCGCAAGCGGTCGAGGACTCACGGTCCATGCGCAGCGTCACCCTGATGGACAAGATTCCGTATTACACGACTTTGGCGGGCAGTCACGCAGCGGCGCAGGCGATGGTGAGCGCGAAAGAGGGCGAGACGGTGGTGCGGGCGTTGCAGGGGTGAAGAGTGGCAATAAAGACTCGATTGCCTAGATGTAGTGTGTTGGTCCTTGCCAGAATCCATTTGTCGATGGCAGTTTGAGAACAACAAAGAAACCTAGGGAGCTCAGCAATGTCGGAACCACTTGAACGACTTGTCGAACAAGCACGGCGTGTGCAGATGACTGGCGCTCAGAGAACCGAGCAGCGTATTAGCTTTGCGTTTGGTACCGCCAAAATCGAAAACGATGACGTAACCAAGGAGATGGTCGTCGAAGCCGCGCAAAAGGGCAGCTGAATACATGTCCGATCGCAAAAGTGAGGCGGAAATACCTCCACTAATAGAAGATCCGATTGAACTAGCACAGAAGGAAGCTGAAAATGCTCTCTTACAGTTTGATTGGGGGATGGAGGAAGTTGAGCGCTGGATTGCTGACGGTAAGCCGAAGCTTCGCGTCTCTACGCTCTTGAACCTACATCGAAAAGCGATGGATGGAATCGACCAGTACGCGGGCAACTTTCGGCCCGCTAACGTGGCGATCAGAGGCAGCGTGCATCAGCCAATATCAGGCGATGATGTGCCAAGATATGTGGAAGAGATGTTGGAATACATCGCAGACCACTGGGAGTCCAAAACTGCGACGCATTTATCGTCTTATGCAATGTGGCGTTTAAACTGGATACACCCGTTTGCTGATGGAAACGGCAGAACCTCTCGTATGTTGTCATACATGGTACTGTGCGGGCGCCTAGGATACGTGCTGCCCGGAACGAAGACTATTCCTGAGCAGATCTCTGAGAACAAGCAGCCTTACTATAACGCTCTAGAAGCAGCAGATGCCGCAAACAAAACTGGGACAATGAATGTATCCCAGATGGAGAAGCTGCTCGAAAACTATTTGGCTAATCAATTGGTTGATATTCACGGTAAGGCAACAGGGAATGACCACATGCAACCTTCGGCGAGCCCGCCACCAGAAAGAGGTGGATTGCTCGCTGCGCTGGAAAAACGTCCGGTTTTCTATGGGGGCTGCATAGCCATAGTTCTGGCCGTTATCGGTTGGATAATTGCCTAACCTGAAAGTGGCCTAAGAGGTCGACCACGTCCCGTCGTTTATTGGCCTTGGCCCGATCACGTGACTCCGTGGTTTTCGACAAGATTTAAGCGCCACCCTCACTCACTCACACACCAACTCCGTCACCTCCAGCGTATCCGGATCGATAACCTGCGTGCACCGATCACCTCCGCCAACACACCCGGCCACCAAAACCACCACAACAACCAAACCCATCCGAACCATCTCAAAACCCTCAATAAAATCCGCCTCCACCCTCGCCAAACCCTCGCCCAAAATCAACTCCGCGTCATCAAACCCCGTTAATTCCCCGCATTTCCTTACCTTGCGCCACGCCCCGCCAGCGGCCACCTCTGTTCCACCAGCCACAACCAAAGGCACCGATATGCACCGCATTCTGGCCGCAACGGCCCTCACAGCGCTCGCCCTCCCCGCCCTCGCCGACGCCCACAAACCTGGCGAAGAACCCGGCCTGACCCCGCCGCTCTTCGGGCAGGTCGACCTCGTCACGAACTTCCAGCCCGACCCCCACGAAGTCCAACTCGAAGCGGGCGGCCCGCATATCGGCACCTATTCCGACCAGCGCACTGGCAACCGTTGCCAAGGCCACTTCTCGGGCGATCCGAACTTTCGCCTGAACTTCACCTCCGGCGATCTCGGCTTTCCGCTGCAGTTCTTCGTCACGTCCGGTGCCGATACCGTGTTGCTCGTGCAGACGCCCGACGGCACCTACCATTGCAACGACGATTTCGCGGGCCTGAACCCGCGTGTGCGCTTCGACACGCCCACAACCGGCGAATACAACATCTATGTCGGCACCTATGCGCCGGTCTCTGGCCAATTGCCCGTCGCCGACCTCGCCATTACGGAATACGAAAACTACGGGCCCAGCTTCGACCGCGCCTTTTTCGGCAATGATGACCGCATCGTCATGGATGCCGCCTCCGCCCCGTGGAACATGATCGGCTTTCTCGACCTGGGCGATGCGTCCTGCACCGCTGTACTGATCGGTTCTGCCACGATCCTGACCTCGGCCCATTGCCTGGCGGAAAACGGGCAGATCGTCTCACAACCCGTCGAATTCCTCGCCGGGTTCCAGAACGGCAACCACGTCGCGCGCTCCGGCATCTCGGGCTATCACGTCGCCCAAGGCTACCTGAACGGTGAGCAGGAGGGGACGGACTACGCCTTCCTCTACCTCGACCAACCGCTTGGCGATCAACTCGGCTGGATGGATGTGGGTGTTCTGACGCCTGAGGAGATCTCCGCCCTGCAAGCCGGGGGCGGCCCCGATATCCTGCAAGCGGGCTACAGCTACGACCAGCAAGGCACGCTGACCGGCAACCTCGATTGCCCGTTCATCGAAGTGGCCCCGCAGAACGTCCTCGTCCACCAGTGCGACACACTGCAAGGCGACAGCGGCTCACCGCTGTTCATCCAGGATGGCGACCGTTACCGGATCATCGGCGTGGAAAGCCGCACCGATCCCCGCCCGAACGAGGAGTACGACCGCAACGTCGCGATGTATGTCGACTATGTGGTAAGAGAGCTTGCGACGGTTGGCCAGGGCGGCGCCCCGGCGGCAGCCCCGCAGCCCGTCAAGTAAAGATCAAAAGGGGCGGCCCGACGGCCCCTTTCTACGCCTTAGGGCTTATAGACAGCTCGTATATTGACGCCCGTAGATATCATACGCCGTCGCGCAAATGTCCGGATTTCCACTAAACGCATACAGGTCACGCCGAGTCAGAACAGCATTCGCCTGGTCGGCATTCGTTACAGGGAGGATCACACCTTCCTGGCCACCCACATATGCCCTGTTGCCGACACGCCGAAATCCGGGACGGCGGGCTCATTCCGCCGGGAAAGTCGCAGCCGCCGCAGCCGGGGCTGCCGTCGGGCTCGGCCCCGCCGCGCCGCCGCCGCCGGTCAGAAACGGCCCCGGTCCTACCGCCTCACGCGGTGCGGTGCCAAGGACCGGGCCAAAGGCCCCGCCCTCGCCCACCGGCAAGGGATCAACTCAGGCCCCCAGGGCCAGGACACTCAAAACCATCAAATATCGCACGGAACGTCCTTCCTCTCTTTACGGGCACACATTCGGGTACAATCGGCTCGCATGGGTCGTCACGCCCCAACATCCGGGCTGCCCCCCTTCGACCGGGTCGGCAGGATAGACGCTGCGGATATCCCCCGGCGCAACGCCGATGATGGAGGCCAGAACCGCGTTGCTCGGCTGATTGGGATCGGCAATCACGATGGCACCCGGGTCGGGATTGGTAAATCCTCCCGGCGGCGGGTTTGCCGGCAACGGCGTTCCCACCTGACCACCCCCGGCGGTGAACACACCACCCCCAAGCGGCGTCACCGCACCGCCAACAGCCACACAGCCCGACAGCGCCAGCGCAGGCATCAACCAGATGAATCGTTTCATGAAAATGTCCCCTCTTTTTTTGCGGAGATATCCTAGGGCGCAACTCTCACGCCTGCCTAGTTTTTTTTGCGACCGCCCCGAAAAGACGCGCGCGTCTATTGGGCCGCGCGCAGCCAGTCCAGACGGGCCGCGCTGAAATCCACTGGGCCAATCCGCACGCCGCAATCGGCCTCCAGACGCGGCGCCAAAGGCGGGGTCAGCGTGGCAAACGCGCCGGGCACATCCACGCGGTCATGGCTGCCCGCCACTTCACGCAGGCCCGCCTCGACGACATTGGCAACCTGCAAGCCCGGCATAGTCTCGAAATCCCCAAAACAAGTCCTTGCCCAATCCGCATCCGCCAGATCAAAGCTCGCCACCGCACCCGTCAGTTCCAGCCGCGCATCATCGCGGGACAGGAGCGGCAGGTCGAAAATCTCCACCCGCAGCTCCCCCAAATCCGCCTCGGCCTGCACCAGCTCCATCGCCTCGCGCACGACCTCAACCTCCGGTACATCGTCCGCCGCGGTCGCAGCCCCCGCACAGGCCCCGACATCAGCGGTGAGCCGCAAGATCTCTATGCCCGGTGGCGCGGCCTCCTGAACCGCCACTCGCAAGGCATCCATGTCAGGCCCCCGCAACTGCGCCAACGACAGGTCCGCCGCCTCCATCAGCGCGCGCAACGCGGCGTCTTGGCCCGCAATGGCGTCGTAATCCCCGCCGTCCATGTGGAAGGCCAGCACATCCCCGACCCTATACGTCACCAAAAAGGTGACCGGGCACTGATCCACCATCACAGGGTCCGCCACCCGGTGCTGTCGCTCCAGGAAGACATCGTAGATGGTGACATCCCGGACCAGCCCACCGACGACATAAACGCCAGGCTCAAGCACGTCCAGCGTATCACCGCGGTCCGCGACAGCCTGCTGGTGTGGCTGCACGGTCACAAAACCCTGCCACAGCCAAACCGCGTACAGCACAAGCGCTACGCACGCGGCACCACCGATCCAAACCCATCGCCCCATCAGGCCACTCCCGTTTGCCGCGCGACAAACGCATCGCGCGGGCATCGATCAGATGCAGCCGAGACGATGAATTGCGTCAGCGGCAGATCACCTGCTGATACTGGTCATAATAGCAATGCGCGGGCAGGTCATAGATATCCGGCTCTGCCGGGCCGCCATAGCCACCGCCGCCATAGGGGACGGTCGGGGCGTAAACACAGGCGCTGGTGGCAAGAAGGCCGGCAATCAAGATCAGTTTCTTCATGGAAATCTCTCCTTTTCAATGGCTTGAGCCTATCCCGCGATATTTCATTCGTCGAGGGGGTTTGTCGCGACAAACATTCGGCCCCACCCGAATTCATCCCCGATCATGCGCCCGGATCTGTTTGGCGAGGTGTCGAGGAGTATGCAGTGCATCTGGTTGACCCCTCAAAAATCTGAAGGGCCAAACTCTCGCAACTTGGTTGGTATTGCGTAGATGCCGCGCCGGTGTGCGGGCTGCATACGGGTTCTATACCCCCGCATTCACCGGCTTATGCGGCGCGTAAATCTCCGCCACGCGGGCCACGGCGGCCTCGGGCGACAGCTCTTCGCTCTCACCCGTTTTGCGGCTCGTCAGCTCCACCACACCGTTCTTCAGGCCACGCGGGCCAACCGTAATCCGCCACGGCAGACCGATCAGATCCATGGTCGCAAACTTGCCGCCAGCGCGTTCATTCCGGTCGTCGTAAAGCGGCTCAAGTCCCGCTGTCTCCAGCGCAGCATAAAGGCTTTCGCAGGCCGCATCCGCCTCCCCATCGCCCTGTTTCAGGTTCACGATGCCGCAATGGAACGGTGTCACGCCCTCGGGCCAGATTATGCCGTTGTCGTCATGGCTCGCCTCGATGATCGCGCCTAGCAAACGGCTCACGCCGATCCCGTGGGAGCCCATGTGGAGCGGCACACGCTCGCCCTCTTCATTCTGCACCATCGCCCCGAACGCCTCGGAATACTTGGTGCCGAAATAGAAGATCTGACCAACCTCAATGCCGCGCGCAACCCTTTGACGGTCCTCGGGAATTTCCTTGAAGAGGGCTTCATCATGGGTCTCGTCGGTGCGCGCATATCGGCTGGTGAATTCATCCATCACCGCTTGACACGCCGCTTTGTCGTCGTAGTCGATGTCGCGGTCGCCAAAGCTCAAGTCGGTGACTTCACTGTCATAGAAAACCTCCGACTCGCCCGTCTCGGCCAACACCAGGAATTCATGGGTGTCATCCCCGCCAATCGGCCCGCTATCGGCCCGCATCGGGATGGCTTGCAGGCCCATCCGCTCGTAGGTCCGCAGGTAGCTGACGAGGTGACGGTTATACGCGTGCAGCGCGTCTTCTTTCGAGACGTCGAAATTGTAGCCGTCCTTCATGTAGAATTCGCGGCCTCGCATCACGCCAAAGCGCGGGCGGACCTCGTCGCGGAATTTCCACTGGATATGATACAGCGTCAGCGGCAGCGCCTTATAGGAGGTCACGTAGCTCGCCACGATTTCGGTGATCATCTCCTCATTGGTCGGGCCGTACAGCATCTCGCGCCCATGACGGTCCATAAACCTAAGCATTTCAGGACCATAGGAGTTATGGCGCCCCGATTTCTGCCAAAGCTCACCGGACTGCACCGTGGGCATCAGCATCGGAATATGGCCCGCGCGGATCTGTTCTTCGTGCACGATCCGCTCGATATTGCGCAGCACCTTGTAGCCAAGCGGCAGCCACGAATAGATGCCCGCGCTCTGTTGCTTGATCATGCCTGCGCGCAGCATCAGCCGGTGGCTGACAATCTGCGCCTCGGCAGGCGTTTCCTTTAGAACGGGGAGGAAGTAGCGGCTAAGGCGCATGGCGGCGGAACCCTTGGAAAAACTGGTTCTGCCACGTCTAAGCCAAAGAAAATTGGCTCACAACATCAGATGTTCGGTGAACCGGAAGCCGTGGTGCTGAACCCATCCAGGCGCGGCGCTGATGTGGGCTGGTCGATAACCCTGAAGCCACCTGCGGGCGCTTCCAGAACGGCAGCTGCTGCGGGCTTGACCGCCAGCGACAGCGCAGCGACGCCAATGGCAAAGGTCAGAGAGGCAAGGACCACCCTCGACATCATACCGTCCCACCAGTGCAAGATCCGGGAACAAGCCCGGCTATCCACGGAACCAAACAAAACGAGGGCCGATCGATCGTGCCGAAACCACCCGTGGGCGTTTCCAGCACGCCGGCCTGCACGATCCCCACGCCGGCCATCGATGCAAGCAAAACAAGGGTCGCAGCAAGGTGAAGGCGTCCGGGTGTGGTCATGTCACTGCACCTCAACGAAGCTCGACACTTCGTCCATCGTGTCGGGCGCGAAATTCGCCTCAACGCTTGGGACGGGCAACAAGACAGGGGCGATTGGCTCATTGGCCTGCGCGGCGCGGATGCCGAAGAACAGGGCAATCCCAGAGGCGAGGATCAATACAATAAGGGTAATGGACAAAATATTCATGGTGGACATTGGGGCAGCTCCTTCTCTCCTGCGTCCAACCTACGCTTTCACGCCCCCGGCCGGTATGGGGGCTTTCCCTACCATTTGTGGTCGGCACGCAAAAAAGCGGCCCCAAAAGGGGCCGCAGGAAAAGGGAACAAAGGGAACGGTGCGGCGGTACAAGGGACAAAACCCGCCGCACCTTCAGGGACATATCGCTTCAGATCACCCCGGCAGAGACGGGGGCAGATAGCATGACCGTAAACATCACAAGGATCAGCAGAACAGCAGAGCAGGCGATGGTATTCAGGGCAGTCATGGCAGGTCTCCAACGAAGTCATCCTTCGCGATGACCCATAGGTAGGGCATCGCGTGCGATCACTCTATTGAGGGAATCCCTACCACCCGATTAATGGAGGCCCTTCACAATCGGCTCCACGTCCATGGCCTGCGCCAAGGCTTTGAACCGGGCCTCGGAAACTTCTCCAAACAGACTGCGGCCTTCGTCCGAGGTCAGCGTCAGGATCAACTCGCGCCGCTTGGGGCGCAGGCGCAGCTTCCCGTGATCGACGGGATTCTCCAGCGCGAACATGGCCCCGAACCGCATGGCACGGCCAAGGATCTCAGCCTCGCGCACCTTTTTCTCCGAAAGCAGCTCCAACAGGTTCGCATCGAAGCCCGTCCCGGCCCGGTTCGACTTGTAGCGATGCAGCAGCGCCAGCCCCAGGTAGACCCGCTCGCCATGGGTCAGCCCGCCCAGATTGGCGCGTGTGGCGTTATCAAAGCAAACCTCGGCCCGGTAATCGGGATGCGCCCGCCAACTCACGTCATGCAGCAGACAGGCGGCGCGGATCAGGCGTTTCTTGTCAGGCCGCGCGCCGGGGAAGAGCGGCTCGATAAACCGATAAAGCGCCCGCCCGAACCCGCGTTGCCGGGCCGACGATGCCTCCGCATGGCGGGCCGCTTCGATCAGCGGGTCACGCTGGCGCAAAGCGTCCGACATCTGGTCGTAAAGCAACCCTTCGCGGATCCCGTAGCTGGAAATCGCGACCTCCTTGGGCTTGAGCTGCCGCACCAGTTCTTTCAGCACCAAAGCCGCCAGAGGCACCAGCCGCATCCGCTCCACCGAATTGCCGGTCTGCGCCCTCAGCGCCTCCACATCCGTGGCACCGATATGCTTGATCGTGTTCATGATCGCCTTGGGCGTCATGCGGTATTCGTGCAGCACCTTCAGCGGATAGTCGCGCCGGATCATATCGACCCGCGCAATCGCCCGCCACGAGCCACCGACCAGAAATAACCGCTTGGGGCGTTCCGGGAAGCCGTCGACCAGTTCGGCAATCCGTTCGCGGATATGGGCGCGGATGGCCTTCTTTCCGCCCTTGATCCCCATCAGCTTCAGCGGCCCAAGGTTGGACGTGCGCCGTTCACCGACCACGCCATCCCCCTTCAACACAGCCAGTTCCATGGACGAGCCGCCAATGTCGCAGATCAGCCCCTGCGCGCCGGGCCAGCCCAACAGCACGCCCTGCGCCGAAAGCCGCGCCTCCTCCTCCCCGTCGAGAATCTGGATCTCCAGCCCCGTGTCGCGCAGCACGTCCGCCCGAAACTCCGGCCCATCCTCCGCGTCGCGCACCGCCGCCGTAGCAACCGTCAGCATCGGATGCACCTGCATCGACCGCGCCAGCGCCGCAAAGCGTTTCAGCGCCGCCAGCGCCCGTACGCGCCCTTCCGCATTCAAGCGGCCGGTTTCGGCAAAGCCCGCGCCAAGGCCGCAAAGGATCTTCTCGTTGAAATAGTAGGCCGGGGATCGCGCCGCGCCGTCGAACACCACGAACCGGACCGAGTTCGAGCCGATGTCGATCACGCCCACCCGCGCCAGCGACCGCGCTTCGGGGCCGTCGAACAGGGGCACTCCAAAAGGCCCCCAATCGGGGTGGCCGTCCTCCATGGTCATGCTCCCCCTCAGGCCCGGATGCGTGGGTTTTGTGGCACGGCGCGCGCGCCCCGGTCAATCATCGCCGTGGGTCAGTTCCGGCACATCTTTCGCCCCGGCCGAGCCCCGACCAGACAGCGATGGATTCTCCATGAAGAACCGGTGGCAGGAGAACGGGTTTTCGATCGTTGACAGATCGGGCCGCTCAAACGATCCATCGCCGCGCAGAACCCAGCTTTGCGCCACATCGGCGAGGTTCGCCGCCATGATCTGCCCCACGATCTGCGCCTTCACGGTGGCATTCTTGCATTCCACCAACGTCTCGACCCGGCGGTTGAGGTTGCGGCCCATCCAGTCGGCGGAAGAGATGAATACCCGCGCCTTCTTGGCAGGCAGGCCATGGCCATTGCCGAAACAGACGATCCGCGAATGCTCAAGGAACCGGCCCACGACGGACTTCACGCGGATATTTTCGGACAGCCCCTTCACGCCCGGGCGCAGGCCACAAATCCCCCGGATCACCAGCGCGATCTGTACGCCCTTCTGGCTCGCGTCATAGAGCGCGTCAATCACGTCCGGCTCGATCAGCGAATTCATCTTGGCCCAGATCATCGCGGGCTTACCGGCCTGCGCGTGCTCTGCCTCGGCCGCGATACGGTCCAGCAGTGTGGTCTTCATCGTCAGCGGCGAGATGGAGAGATTCTCAAGATCCGCAGGCTCGGCATATCCGCCGATATAGTTGAACACCTTGGTCGCATCGCGGCCCAAAGCCGCGTCGCAGGTGAACAGGCTCAGGTCCGTGTAAATCCGCGCCGTAATGGGATGGTAGTTGCCGGTGCCGTAGTGGGTGTAGGTGACGAGCTTATCGCCCTCGCGCCGGACCACGGTGCTGATCTTTGCGTGTGTCTTGTAGTTGATGAACCCGTAGACGACATGCGCGCCGGAGCGTTCCAGCTTGCGGGACTGTCGGATATTGGCGGCCTCGTCGAAGCGGGCTTTCAGCTCCACCAGTGCGGTCACGGATTTCCCGTTCTCCGCTGCCTCACACAGCGCCTCCACAATGGGGCTCTCATTCGAGGTCCGGTAAAGCGTCTGCTTGATCGCCACCACGTTCGGATCCCGCGCGGCTTGGGCGAGGAACCGGATGACCATATCGAAGGTCTCGTAGGGGTGATGCAGCAGCATGTCCTTGGATTGGATCGCTGCGAACATATCGCCGTCATGGTCCTGCACCCGCTCCGGCACACGCGGCATGAAGGACCGCCAGAGCAAATCGGGGCGGATGTCCGTGACAAGTTCCTTCAGCGAGACAAGGCCGATCATGCCCTTGACCTCAACCACCTCATCCCCGCTGACATGCAGTTCATCAAGGATTTCGCGGGCCAACTTGTCGGGCGCGCCGTCGCTGATCTGCAGGCGCACAACCTCCCCCCGGCGGCGGCGTTTCAGGGCGGTCTCGAATTCACGGACGAGGTCTTCGGCCTCTTCCTCGACCTCAAGATCGCTGTCGCGCAGCACGCGGAACAGGCACGTGCCGCTGACATTATAGCCGGGGAACAGCGCGTTGATGTTGAGAAGCAGAAGCTCCTCCAGCGGCAGATACCGCGCTTTGCCATCTTCGGCCTCCAGAGGAAGGAACCGATCAATCTGGCCGGGGATCGGCAACAGCGCCTGAAGCTGCCGCCCGTCCCTGTCGCGCTTCATCTGCAAGGCCAGCGCGATGCCTTCGTTCGGAATAAACGGGAACGGATGGGCCGGGTCGATGGCCAACGGAGAGAGGACCGGGAAGACCTGCTGCAAGAAGATGTCGGCCAAATGGGCCTTGTCGGCCTCGGTCAACTCGTCACGCGTCACGACGGTGATCCCCTCGGCCTCCAACTCCGCGCGCAGGCCGGTGAACACCTCTTGCTGGCGGATCATCAGGGCGCGGGCATCAGCGTTGATGAGCTTAAGCTGTTCCGCCGGGGTGCGCCCATCGGCGGCTGGCGTCAGGTTCCCTTCCTGCGCCAACTCCCGCAGGCCCGCGACGCGGACGGTGTAGAATTCATCGAGGTTGCCGGCTGAGATCGAGACGAAGCGCACCCGCTCTAGCAAGGGCACGCGGGGGTTCGCCGCCTCCTCCAGCACGCGCCAATTGAAGGCCAGCCATGACAGCTCGCGGTTGAAGAACCGCTTTGGGCCTTCGATGTCCTCCGCGCTCAGTTCGAGCGGGGCACAGACGGGCGCGTTGAGGAAATCGGCGAAGCTCATGGGGGCAGGGCTACCTCGGGTTTGTGGCCTCAGGATGACGGATCGTCGGGCAGGTCCGCAAGGGCCGCGCGGATATGGGCCATGTTGACGGGCTTCTTCTCGCTCAGCGCCAGCGCGTCCGCCTGTTGGATCAGCGTCGTGATCGCCGCGAAATCGCGTGGCATACGGGCAGTGATGTGGGTCAGCATGTTGGGCGTCAGCGCCATGTTCCGGTCAGCAGCCTGTTTGACCAGCACCATCATCAGAAGCTGGTCATCGGGCGGGTCAATATGGGCCAGGCCAGCCTGCGCCATGCGGCTGGCCAAGTCCGGCAGGCGCAGCCCCCAGCGGCTGGGGGCCGTGGTGGCAGTGAAGAGCATCGGGATACCCTCGCCCACGCAGGCATTATGAAGGTGAAACAGCCCCTCCTCGGCCGCGGAATCCCCCGCGACCTCCTCGCAGTTTTCCAACACAAGCGCGGGCGGGAGGGTGGCAAGGTCTTGCGGCTCAGTGGCAGCCACAATCCGCGCACCGGATTGTGCGGCCCAGACATGGGCCAGATGCGTCTTGCCCGCCCCCGGCGCGCCGGTCAGCACCATCTTGCCGTGGGGCCAATCGCGCCAGCCATCGATCAGCGCAACGGCGGCGCCATTGGCCGTGCTGACGAAAAAGTCGTCACGCCCCATCGCCGGGCGCGGGGGCAGATCGAAGGTCAGTTGCCGGGGCATTAGTCCGCGTCGCCGTCCTGGCTGTTTTGCGCCTCAACGCCGCGATAAAGCAGCCCATGCTTGTAGCGTTCGATGAAGTAACGCACGAGCACTCCGATTGCGGCGGCCACGGGCACGCCAACAAGCAGGCCCACAAACCCAAAGAGGGCGCCGAAAGCCGACAGCGAGAACAGCAACCAGACCGGGTGCAGGCCCACCGAGGACCCAACGAGCTTCGGCGTCAGCACATTGCCTTCGATCATCTGGCCGACCTGGAAAATCGCGGCGACCACGATGATCATCCACCAATTGTCCGCCCCCCAGAACTGGAACAGGGCCAGACCCACGGCGAGCAGGCCGCCCACCAGCGCGCCGACATAGGGAATGAAGGTCAGAAGGCCGGCAACCAGCCCCACAACCAGGCCGAATTGCAAGCCCACGACCATCAGCGCGATGGCGTAGAATGCCCCAAGGATCAGGCAAACTGTGCCTTGGCCGCGAATGAAGCTGGCCAGTGTCCGATCAATGCGCGACGCCAGATCGCGGATCACCGGGGCGTGGTCGCGGGGCAGAAGGTCGTCGATGCGCGCGACCATCCGGTCCCAATCCAGCAGCATGTAGAAGGCCACAACTGGCACAACCACCATGAAGACCAGCACATTGATGACACCGGCGGCCGAGCTGAGCACGGTTTGCAACAACTCCGCCCCGCGCTCCTGAATCGTCTCTCCGATATTGGCGAGCGACTGACGGATGGGGGAGGCTTCGTTGATCAACTCTGGAAAGCGTTCCGTCAGAAAGCCGCGCAGGTTCTCGAAGATGCCTGGGGCCGCAGCGATCAGGTCGCTGGTTTGCTGCACCAGAAGCGGGATCACGATCAGCGCGGCGAGCACCACGATCAGGATCAGGAAGACGAAGATCACCGCCGTCGCCAAAACGCGCGAAGCGCCCATTTTTTCCAGCCGGTCGGCCAACGGGTCGAGGAAATAGGCAATCGCCCCGCCCACAAGAAACGGCATGATCACATCGCCAAGCAGGTAGAGCACCGCAAGGAAGACAAGGGCTGCGATACCCCAATAGATCATTTGTTGCCGAACGGGCAGTGCCATGGAACGCGCCTTTCTGTTGGCATTCTAGATGCGTCAGGTGGCGCGGCTGTGCAAGGGGGCGCTGCCCCCCATCGCCTGTGGCGACGTCCCCCGAGGTTTCTCTGGCAAGATGAAAGGGCGCAATTGGCTGTTCAGAGAAAGCCGTCAATTGCGGCGGCGGTCTCAGCGGGATGTGTGATCGGGGCCATGTGGGACGCCCCGGCAATCCGCACGCGGGTTGCATTTGGTAGGCCTAGGGCAAGGCGGGTGTTGATCTCATTGATGACGGGCGGCGAATGCGCGCCCTCGATTAGGAGGGTTGGCACGTACAGATCGCCCAGACGTGGCAGGAGGGCCGCTCGATCCTGAATAAGCGCGGGCTCGGTCGCCTCGGGGATCCAGATGCGGTCGATGATATAGCGCTGTTGCGCCTTTGGGAGGTCATCGAAGTCTTCAGTGCCCCAGAGGCCAAGGAAGACGCGCGCTGCCTCAGCAAGGTCGCCGTCGGTCATGGCCGCAGCAAGTGGCGCGAAATGCGCATCATGGGCGGCGCGCCCGGGGCCATCGGCGGCGCAGAAGAGCACTGGTTCGATCAGTGTGAGCGAACGCACGCGCTCAGGCGCCTCAACGGCGAGGCGCAGGGCAAGCGTGGCCCCAAAGCTGTGGCCGATCAGATGCGCGGGCGCGTCGGGCAAATGCCGCGCAGCAGCCTCGGACGCTTGGTCGTGGAAGTCGCGGTTGCGGTCGGCCTCAGGCCCCGCACCATGGGCCAGAAGATCGGGCGCAGACATGGTCAACCGATGGGCCAGATGCCGTGCAACGCCTGCCCATGCCCCGCCATGGGCGAGCGTGCAGTGGAGCAGAAGGGCAGGCTCCGCCCCCTGCCCCCAATGACGAACGCTCACAATTTGCCGGACAGGAACAGGTCAAGGTCGGCGATACGATCCTGACCCCAGAATTTCTCGGAACCATCGACGATGTAGAATGGCGCGCCAAAGGCCCCGGCGCTGACGGCATCTTCGAGGTTGCGGGCGTATTCCTCGGCCCCTGCCAGCATGCCGCTATCGGCCAAACCGCCGTCAAACCCGGCCTCTACCAACGCGGCGCGGATCACATCGTCCTTGCTGATATCCTGTTCATCAGCCCAAACACGGCGGGTCAGCGTGTGGACCAGTGCGCCCAAATCGCCACCGCCTGCTTTCGCTGCCGCGATGAACGCATAGGACGAAGGAGCGGGGTTCGTGGGCCAGAAGGCTGGCTGGAGGTTCATCTTCATTCCCAACTTCGCGGATTGCCGCCGCATCTCCTGCAGGCGCATCTCTTTCCGGCTTTCGTGGCGGTCGGCCGGCTTCACACCGCCTGTGCGCCCAAACAGTGCGATAATGTCCAGCGGCTTGTAGGTTATCGTCGCGCCATGTTTGGCCGCGACCTCCTCCATCCGGGTACCGGCGAGGTAGGTGTAGGGTGAGATGGTCGAAAAATAGTAGTCGATATGCGGCATGATGCGCCCCCTTTTGGCTTGGCGGATAAGTGGGGCGGGTGTTAGGGGGTGTCAACTGTATACCGGGGGGCCGCGTGGGGACGGGCCGACACCCGGGCCAGAGGGGACAGATCAATGGCTGCACAAGACCCGAAACTCATTTCCGGCAATGCGAACAAGAGCTTGGCGGATGCCATCGGCAAACGGATGTCGATGCATCGCGGAATGCAAGTGGGCCTTGTCGATGCCCGGGTCGAGCGCTTCAATGATGGCGAGATCTTCGTCGAGGTTTTCGAGAATGTCCGGGGCGAGGACATGTTCATCATCCAGTCGACCTCGAAGCCTGCCAACGACAACCTGATGGAATTGCTGATCATGGCCGACGCACTGCGCCGGTCTTCCGCCGCACGCATCACCGCCGTGATCCCTTATTTTGGTTATGCCCGCCAAGACCGCCGCACCAAGGCCCGCACGCCGATCTCCGCGAAGATGGTATCGAACATGATCGTCGCGGGTGGGATCGAGCGGGTGCTGACGATGGACCTGCACGCCGCCCAGATTCAGGGTTTCTTCGATATTCCCGTCGATAACCTCTATGCCTCGCCGATCTTCGCACTCGACATCCTGCACCAGTTCGGCGGCGACATGTCTGACGTCATGGTCGTCTCGCCAGACGTCGGAGGAGTGGCCCGCGCACGTGAACTAGCCACCCGCATCGGCGCACCGCTGAGCATTGTGGACAAACGTCGGGAAAAGGCAGGCGAAGTGGCCGGAATGACTGTAATTGGTGATGTCACAGGCAAGAAATGTATCATTGTCGATGACATCTGTGACACCGCTGGCACGCTTTGCAAAGCCGCGGAAGTGCTGATGGAAGCAGGTGCGACGGAAGTGCATTCCTACATCACCCACGGCGTCATGTCCGGCCCGGCGGTGGAACGTGTGACGAACTCCGTCATGAAGTCGCTCGTCATCACCGATACGATTGAGGCCACCGAACCGGTTGAGAACTGCGCCAATATCCGCGTGGTCCCGACCGCGCCGATGTTCGCGCAATCCATCCTCAACATCTGGAATGGCACGTCCGTCTCGTCGCTGTTCGACACGGCATCACTCGTACCGATCTACGAAGGGCTCTACCCCAAGGGCATGTGGGGCCGCTAAGCGCGCCGCCACATCGCAAGGGTCGTCAGGAACAGGGTCTGCCACCCAACATAAAGCGGGATCAGCCAAGACAGGGACAGCGCGTCATCCGCCTGCTGCACCCCCATGAGCACCGCGACGCCAAGCGCCAACAGGGAAGGCAGAACAACCAATGCTGCAAGCAATTTCAGTTTCGCCGCATAGGGCCGTAGCAGAACCAGCGGTCCACCCAGGATCAAGGCGCCGACAGGGCTCGCGCAAAGATACGGGATGATGAAATCAGCGCCCCCGCTGTTGGAACTGTCGTACGTCAGGATTGACACATAGAAGGCCGCACCCATCCCGACGATGGAGCCGGTGAACCAAAGGGCTGCCACCAAAGGCCGAAACCCAAGGCGGGACAGCCCAAAGATCGCGCCGATCACGCCAAAGACGAGGCCGGCTGACATTGCCATTGGAAACAGAATACCAGTCAGCGTGTCTGCCAACACCGTCAAGCTTTCCATGACCTCTACTGCGGGCTCCAGCAAAAGGCCCGATACGATGCCCGACACGATGCCTGCACCTGCGGCCAGCCCCACATTGGTTTTTTGATCCGCTGAATTCTGAATGGCCAAAGCGCTCTCTCCCGGAAGTACATAATTGAACATAGTTCATTTTTGAACGACGTTCAAGTACTCACTGGAGATCGCTTAGTCTACATCCCAAATATCGTCGTCCGGCAGCTGTCCGATTGCCATCCAATCGGCCCGGATCCGCGCTACGCGGCTGTCGCCCCATGTGCGGAAGACAAGACTGAAGCCTTTGGTCGTAATCTTCTCGGCCCGCAAATCCGCGCGTTGGTTGGTATCGCCGCCCGTATCCCACATAGAGATCGCCACATGCACCATAGGCGGCTCCAGATAGGCCTCTGTGAATTCCACTTTAGTGATGGATTCGCGAGGACCCTCCCCTGACCACATAGGCCCATTATTGGAAAAGTCTGAAAACAGAACGCTCGACCCTTGGTCGACGGCGACGGAATTGGATTGGAAACGTTTCATGGCACTGACGAAATTACACTTTCGCTGTTTGTAAGCTGAAATCTGCGGCAATGTTGAGAAAAAAGATGGGCGCAGGCGGTGAATTCACCGCTGAAACGAAAAAAGGCCCCGGCGGTGCACCAAGGGCCTTCTTCCAGTCTTTTCGAACCGCTTAGCGACCGACGATGGCGTCCAACGTAGCCGTAAGGTCCGCGTGGTATTTCGCGGCAGTGTCGGCTGCTGCATCGCTGGCCTCAGCCTTCTTGGCCTCAGAGGCCGAGATCAGCTCCTCCACCAGCTCCCCCGTCACTTCCTCGATGGGAAGCGCGCGTTCGGCCAGGATCGTAGCCGATGGCCCCGCGACGTCCGCAAAACCACCAGTCACGAAGTACGATTTCTCGCCCTCTGCGCCAGACACTTTCAACACGCCGGGCCGCAGCGTCGTGATCATCGGCGCGTGGTCGGGCATTGCCGTCAAGTCGCCATCAGCGCCGGGGATCTGAACCTCGGACACTTCCATAGACGCCAAACGGCGCTCAGGGCTGACAAGATCGAATTGCATGGTTGCCATGATGTGGCTCCGTTATCTGCAAAACCCGCCCCGGCGGACCGGGGCGGCTTAAATCAAGCGGCTTCCGCTGCCATCTTTTCGGCTTTGGCGACGACTTCGTCGATGCCGCCGACCATGTAGAAGGCTGCTTCGGGCAGGTGGTCATATTCACCGGCCACAACCGCCTTGAACGAGCGGATCGTGTCCTCCAGCGGCACCTGCACGCCGGGCGAACCGGTGAAGACCTCAGCCACGTCGAACGGCTGCGAAAGGAAACGCTGGATCTTCCGGGCGCGGGCCACGGTCAGCTTGTCCTCTTCCGACAGTTCGTCCATCCCGAGGATCGCGATGATGTCCTGCAGCGACTTGTAGCGCTGGAGGATACCCTGCACGTCACGGGCAACCTGGTAGTGCTCGTCACCCACAACACCCGGATCGAGGATACGGCTGGTGGAGTCCAGCGGGTCCACGGCGGGGTAAATGCCAAGCTCCGAGATCGCGCGCGACAGAACGGTCGTGGCGTCGAGGTGGGCAAAGGACGTGGCCGGCGCGGGGTCGGTCAGGTCGTCCGCAGGCACGTAGATCGCCTGCACCGAGGTGATGGAGCCTTGCTTGGTTGAGGTGATGCGTTCCTGCATCGCGCCCATGTCGGTGGCCAGCGTCGGCTGGTAGCCCACAGCCGAAGGAATACGGCCCAGAAGGGCGGACACTTCGGAACCGGCCTGCGTGAAGCGGAAGATGTTGTCGACGAAGAACAGAACGTCCGTGCCGGACTGGTCGCGGAACTGTTCGGCCAGCGTCAGACCCGACAGGGCCACACGCATACGCGCGCCCGGAGGCTCGTTCATCTGACCGTAGACGAGCGCCACTTTGGACTCGACCAGGTTCTCCATGTTGATGACGCCGGATTCGATGAATTCGTAGTAAAGGTCGTTGCCTTCACGCGTCCGCTCACCCACGCCGGCGAACACCGAGAAACCGGAGTGCACTTTGGCGATGTTGTTGATGAGTTCCTGGATAAGAACCGTCTTGCCCACACCGGCACCGCCGAAGAGGCCAATCTTACCGCCCTTCGCGTAAGGCGCCAGCAGGTCCACAACCTTGATGCCGGTCACGAGGATCTCGGACTCGGTGGACTGTTCCTGGAAATCAGGCGCTTCCTGGTGGATCGCACGGGTCTCGTCGCTGTCGATCGGGCCCTTTTCGTCGATGGGCTCACCCACAACGTTCATGATCCGACCCAGCGTGCCGTTACCCACAGGCATCACGATGGGGCCATCCGTGTCAGTCACTTCCTGACCGCGCACAAGGCCTTCGGTTGCGTCCATGGCGATGGTGCGCACAGTGCTTTCGCCCAGGTGCTGCGCCACTTCCAGAACCAGCCGCTTGCCGTTGTTGTCCGTCTCAAGCGCGTTGAGAATGTCGGGCAGTGCATCTTCGAACTGCACGTCAACGACGGCGCCGATGACCTGCGTAATTTTGCCGACTTTTGCCATTGTCTAAGTCTCCGGTTCCGTTAGAGCGCTTCCGCGCCCGAGATAATTTCGATCAGCTCGTTGGTGATGACGGCCTGACGCGAGCGGTTGAATTCGATGGTCAGCTTGTCGATCATCTCGCCCGCGTTGCGCGTGGCGTTGTCCATCGCGCTCATCCGGGCGCCCTGCTCGGACGCGCCATTTTCGAGAAGCGCGGTGAAAATCTGCGTGGCGATCCCACGTGGCAGAAGGTCTTCCAGCACCGCCTCTTCCGAGGGCTCATAATCGTAGAGCGTGCCGGCATCGTCATCCTCGTTCGCCTCAAAAGAGGCCGGGATGATCTGCGTGGCGGTCGGGATCTGGCTGATGACGCTCTCAAAGCGGTTGTAGAAGATCGTCGCGACGTCAAATTCACCTTCGTCGAAACGGCCCAACACATCCGAGGCGATGTCAGCGGCATTGGCATACCCGATGCGCTTGACCTCTGTCAGGTCCACATGGCCAACCATATGGTCCGACATGTCCCGCTTCAGTTGCTCACGGCCCTTCTTGCCGACCGTCAGGATCTTGACGGTCTTGCCCTCACCCAGAAGCTTCTGGGCATGGGTCCGCGCAAGGCGGGCAATCGACGAGTTGAAGCCACCGCACAGGCCGCGTTCCGCCGTCATGACGACAAGCAGATGCACATCGTCCTTGCCGGTTCCGGCCAACAGACGCGGCGCGCCTTCCGACGCACCAACCGCCTGCGCCAGCCCGCCCATCACGGCGTTCATACGCTCAGCATAGGGGCGTGCAGCCTCCGCCGCTTCCTGCGCGCGGCGCAGCTTTGCGGCGGCGACCATTTGCATCGCCTTGGTGATCTTGCGGGTCGATTTGACCGTGTCGATCCGGTTTTTCAGGTCCTTCAGGCTAGGCATATGCCATTCCCCTTAAGTCTCGTTTTCGGATCAGGCGAAATCGGACGCGAATGCGTCGAGCACGGCTTTGATCTTGTCCGCAGCCTCGCCCTTCACCTTCGGGTCTTCCGTGGTGATCCAGTCGAGCAGATCCTGATGCTTCGAGCGCAGGAAGGTCAGCAGACCCTGCTCGAACCGGCCCACATCGCCCACCGGCAGATCATCGAGGTAGCCGTTGGTACCCGCGAAGATGACCACAACGATTTCTGCGTTGGTCAGCGGCGAGTATTGCGGCTGCTTCATCAGCTCGGTCAGACGCGCGCCACGGTTCAGCAGCTTCTGCGTCGAGGCGTCGAGGTCCGAACCGAACTGCGCGAATGCCGCCATTTCGCGGTACTGCGCCAGCTCGAGTTTCACCGGGCCAGCCACCGACTTCATCGCGTTGGTCTGGGCCGAGGAGCCCACACGAGACACCGACAGACCGGTGTTCACGGCGGGGCGGATGCCCTGGAAGAACAATTCCGTCTCAAGGAAGATCTGACCATCGGTGATCGAGATCACGTTTGTCGGAATAAACGCCGAAACGTCGCCGCCTTGGGTCTCAATAACCGGCAGAGCCGTCAGCGAGCCCGAGCCATTGTCTTCGTTCAACTTCGCGGACCGCTCCAGCAGGCGCGAGTGCAGGTAGAAAACGTCACCGGGATAGGCTTCACGTCCGGGCGGACGGCGCAGCAGCAGCGACATCTGACGATAGGACACAGCCTGCTTCGAGAGGTCATCATAAATGATTAACGCGTGCTTGCCGTTGTCGCGGAAGTACTCCGCCATCGCGGTCGCGGCATAAGGTGCCAGGAACTGCATTGGCGCAGGGTCGGATGCGGTTGCGGCCACAACAATCGAATATTCAATCGCGCCGGTCTCTTCCAGCTTCTTCACCAGCTGCGCAACGGTGGACCGCTTCTGACCCACGGCCACGTAGATGCAGTAGAGCTTCTGGCTCTCATCCGTCGCGGCGTCGTTGTAGGTCTTCTGGTTCAGCATCGTGTCGAGCGCCACGGCGGTCTTGCCGGTCTGACGGTCGCCAATGATCAGCTCGCGCTGGCCACGGCCAATCGGGATCATCGCGTCGATCGCCTTCAGGCCCGTTGCCATCGGCTCGTGCACCGATTTACGCGGGATGATGCCCGGCGCTTTGACGTCGGCGACCCGACGCTCTTCCGCGTCAACGGCACCCTTGCCGTCCAGCGGGTTGCCCAGACCGTCCACAACACGGCCCAACAGGCCCATGCCCGCGGGCACGTCCACGATGGAGTTCGTGCGCTTAACAGTGTCGCCTTCTTTAATGTCGCGGTCGGACCCGAAGATCACGACGCCCACATTGTCGGCTTCCAGGTTCAGGGCCATGCCCTGAATGCCGCCGGGGAATTCAACCATCTCACCGGCCTGCACGTTGTCGAGGCCGTAAACGCGCGCAATACCGTCACCGACGGACAGAACGCGGCCGACTTCGGCAACCTGTGCGTCCTGACCGAACGACTTGATCTGGTCCTTGAGGATCTGAGAAATCTCAGCTGCTTGGATCGCCATGTTATCCGACCTCTTTCATCGTGTTCTGGAGTGCGTTGAGCTTGGAGCGGATCGACGTGTCGATCATCTTCGAGCCAACTTTGACAACAAGACCGCCGATGATGCTTTCATCGACGGTCGCTTTCAGGTTCACGGACTTGCCGACCGACGCCTTCAGCGTCTTGGCCAGATTATCCATTTGAGTTTTCGTCAGGGCCTTCGCCGACGTCACTTCCGCCGTCACCTCACCCTTATGGTCCGCGATCTTCTCGCGCAGCTCGGTCAGCAGAGCGGGCAGCACGAACAGGCGGCGCTTGGACGCCATCAGGCGCAGCGTGTTACCGGTGATCGCGTTCAGACCCATTTTGTCGGCCACGCCACCAATCGCAGCAGCCGTTTCCTCGCGACCATAGATCGGCGAATGGATCAGGTCGCGCAGATCGGCGCTGCCCTCAAGGGCTGCGTCCAACGCATCAATATCGGATTCCAGCGCGGGGAGCGCCTTTTCCTCAGACGCCAATTCAAACATCGCAGTCGCATAGCGCGCGGCAATGCCGGTCGAGATCGAAGCTGGTTCGCTCACGAAGACCCCTTTCGTATAAGTGATGCCCGGGTCGGTTGGCAGCGACGCTGTCCCCGGGCAATCCCTGTCGTGACGGCGTGGTGCCATCACTCCCCTGTGAATTCGGGCGGGGTGTAGCAGAGGGTTTGCGATGCTGCAACAGGGTCCGCAAAAGCCCCTTCAGGTTGAAAAATGCCTTATTTCAAAGGCTTGCAACCCCGATGCGGCGCTGCGGCGGTTTGCCCATAGCGATAGTGCGGCAGAATGGCTCGATTCTTGCCTGAATTTAGCGGGCAAAGGCCCGGCGTCGCACTACTGACCCAACACACAGGGGCGCGGCCCACAGCCTTCCCGGCACGACCCTACGCCCCGGCACTGACCGCGTCCTAGGCGACAGGCACCCTGTTACCCCCCCTCGCTATAGAGAAGCCGCGAATGGCCGTTTTGAACCCAAAGCTGCACCATTGCCTTGACTTACACGTAGTCACTTCCAGCTAACAGCTGACCTCGCAACGCACGGAGACGTATTCCCTTGATATTTGAGAAGCGTGTCCTCATTCCCTTAGGCCTTCTGATCGTATGGCAGATTTTGGACGTTGCCGTTCATGTTGCCGCGCAGCAGGCCGAACCAATTCGGATCGCATCCAACGCTGTTCTAACCGCAGGCGCACTGTCGGCTGTTTTACCTACTCTCTCGCCGTCGCGCTTTGCTATTCCACTTGCAGTTGTGGTCTACCTCATGCTGCACGTTCTTTTTCTTTCCCTGAACGGCTTCGTTAATCCGACGACAGAGGCTCCTCGCCTCCCACTGTTCGTGTTTGTTCTGGGTAGCTTGGGCTTGTCGCAATGGCTGCGCCAGCGAGTTTCTTAATCAAGCCCTCGCCTTAGCGCGGTCCAACGATTGTCAGATCGCTTTGGAAAGATACCAGGGTCACTTGCCCTGATGTTACATTGCAATTTGGCGCTTCATCCAGTGTCCCTGGGCCGGAGCGCAACAGAATTCTCAGCCTCGATTTGCGACATGCGTCTGGTACCGACCAAGTTCGTCGATCAGCGTGCTACCAGCCGCCGTGTCATGCCGAGCGCAGAACTCCTGCCATATCTCCGCGAACGGCAGATCTTTTGTTTCTTCCGTCATGATCAATCGCGTCGTGTGATCCAGCGCGGTCTCGGCATCCTTGAGCCGAGCCTGCGGCAACAAGAGAGCCCGGAGCAGAGCCTTTTGCATGTTCCGCGTGCCGATGACCCAAGCGGCAGTCCGGCTGATCGTAGCGTCAAAGAAATCGAGGCCAATGCGGGTACGGTCGAGCAAGTCAGCAAACACCAATTCCTGCGCCATGGAGAGGATATCATCGTTCAGAAGGATCACATGGTCGCTGTCCCATCGCATTGGACGGGAGACATGAAGCAGAATCTCCGGCACTGAAAGTGCGATAGAACTCAGTTTGTCGGACACGCTTTCGGTTGGGTGGAAATGGCCCATGTCGAGGCAGAGAAGCGTTCCGTTGCGGATAGCGTAGCCCATGTAGAATTCGTGGCTGCCGACCGTGCAGGCCTCCACCCCGATGCCGAAAAGCTTGCTTTCTACGGCGTCCAGCATATCCGAATGGGCCGCCGCCAGCATCGTGTTAAGTGAGGCCTCCAGCCGTTCGCGGGCGGCTATACGATCGACGGGAATGTCCTTGTAGCCGTCCGGTACCCAGATGTTGTTGACACAGGCGCTGCCAAGTTCGGACCCCATTCGATCCGCGATCTCGCGGGAGCGACGGCCATGTTCGACCCAGAAGTCACGAATACCCTGATCCGGATGGCTGAGTGTCAGGTTATCGTCAGCCTTCGCGTGGGCGAAGAAGGTCGGGTTAAAGTCGAGGCCAATGCCCTGATCCTTCGCCCAATCCACCCAAGGCGCGAAATGATCGTATTCGATCTCGTCCCGGTCAGGCGTCGCGTCGGTGTCGAGGTACATGGCGTGTAGATTCAAACGGTGCGAGCCGGGAATTTGCCCGTAGGCGAATTCCAGATCGGCGCGGAGTTCATCCGGCGTCCGGGCGCGACCGGGATGGTTGCCTGTGGCCTGAATGCCGCCACCGGACGATCCGGTTTTGGTTTCGAACCCAACAACATCATCGCCTTGCCAACAATGCATTGAGATCGGGATGGTGGCGAGCCGTGCCATAGCGGCTTCAGCATCCACACCCCAATCCGCGAACTGGGCCTTTGCGCTCTCGTAACTCATGACCGGCTCCTATCGCGTGAAGGCTTGGGCGTTGCCCGCATCGACATTGATGATATTGCCGGTGGATTTCGCAGAGGTCTCAGCGGCGAAGAAATACGCCGCCTCAGCGATATCCTGCGGCAGCACGGAGCGCTTTAGCATGGAGCGTTCGCGGTACATTTCCTCCAACCCCGCCTTGTCGGTTCCGTAGGTAGAGGCACGTTGGTCGAGCCATTCGCCCTGCCAGATCTTCGAGCCTTGCAGCACGGCGTCGGGGTTTACGACGTTCACGCGGATGCCTGCCCCGGCGCCCTCCAGTGCAAGGCAGCGGGCAAGGTGCAACTCGCTGGCCTTGGCGGTGCAATAAGCAGCGGCATTCGGACTGGCAGCCAGTGCGTTCTTCGACCCGATGAACACGACCGAGCCGCCCATGCCTTGCGCGCGGAAAAGTTTGAACGCCTCGCGGCTGACAAGGAAATAGCCGGTGCTGAGGATGTCCATGTTCTTTTGCCACAGCGCGAGCGAAGTCTCTTCGATTGGGGAAGAAGAGGCAATTCCGGCGTTCGAGACGAGGATGTCCACGCCGCCATATTCGACGGCTGCATCCTCCATCGCGCGGGTCACTTGGGTTTCGTCGGTCACGTTCATCACAACTTGCCGCACCACATCGCCGGAGAAGCGGTCGCTGAGCGCGTCGGTCGCCTTGCCAAGCGCTTCGGCGTCAATATCGGCGAGCACAACGCACGCCCCTTCGGTCAGGTAGCGTTCTGCGGTGGCCGAGCCGATCCCGCCCGCCGCTCCGGTCACAAGCGCCACGCGACCGGCCAGCGACTTGGGTTTCGGCATACGTTGCAGCTTGGCCTCTTCCAAAAGCCAGTATTCGATATCGAAGGCCTCCTGCTCGGGCAGGCCCTGGTATTCCGATACCGCAGAGGCGCCGCGCATCACGTTGATGGCGTTGACGTAGAACTCGCCTGAGATGCGGGCAGTCGCCTTGTCTTTGGCGAAGGTGATCATGCCCACGCCGGGCACCAGATAGACCACCGCGTTGGGGTCGCGGATGGCCGGGCTGTCGGCGCGTTTGCAGCGCTCATAGTAGGCGGCGTAGTCGTCCCGGTAGGCGGCGACTTGATCACCAAGCCCAGCCAAAACCGCATCTACGTCCGGCGCGCCGGGGTCAAAATCCACCACAAGGGGGCAAATCTTTGTGCGTAGGAAATGGTCGGGGCAGGAGGTGCCGAGTGCCGCCAGAGGCTTCATATTGGCGGAATTCACGAATTCCAGAACTGTATCGCTTTCGTCGAAATGACCGACCATGTGCTGCTGGCCCGATACCATGCCGCGTATTGCAGGCATAAGGCGCGCGGCAACGCTGCGTCGGTCACTGGCGGGCAGGCTTTCGTGGACCGGGCCGCCAAATGATGCGGTGTCTGCAGTTTTGGCCTCAAACCAATCCATCGCCTTTTGAATGACATCCAAGGTCAGCTCATAGCAGGCGCGGGCGTCATCATCCCAAGTGAACAGGCCATGGCTTTCCAGAACCACGCCCTTGGCTTCCGGGTTGTCCTGGCAGAATTTCTCAAGCCATAGCCCCAGTTCGTAGCCCGGGCGCTTCCAAGGGAGCCAGCCGATCTCATCCCCGAAAATTTCTGTCGTCAGGGCCTTGGAGTCCTTGGCCGCCGCAATGGCAATGATGGCATCGGGGTGCATGTGATCGACATGTTTGCGCGGCACGTATGCGTGCAGGGGCGTGTCGATGGAGGCCGCGCGCGGGTTCAGGTTGAAGGTGCAATGGGGCAGCAAGCCGACCATCTCATCCTCGAACTCTACGCCACGATAGATGCCTTTCAGGGCGCGCAGTTTGTCCATGTAAAGCGTGGCGAAGCCATCCAACTTAATGGAGCCGACATCGCCGCCCGATCCCTTGACCCACAGCACTTCAACCGGATCGCCGGTGAGCGGGTCCGTCTCGGTCACCTTGGCAGAGGTGTTCCCGCCGCCGTAATTTGTGATCCGCTTGTCTGATCCCAGCAGGTTCGAGCGATAGAGCAGCTTTTCCGACTCGGACATGTCAGCTGCAACGCTTGCGTCCCATTTGTTCAAAAGACGCTTTTTTTCAACGGCTTCCAGCATGCGACCTCCCCTTTCGGGCGCGTTCGCCCGGCATGAATTCAGCTACAGGTTGCGAACGGGGCGACCGGAAGTCAATCAAAAACGATCATTAATGATCATGCTGCGCCGCAGAATGATTGATAATGACATTTAATGATTGACACATGATGAAAATACAATCCACGATTGAGCCAATCTGGGAGGATTCGATGCACGAAAAAGAACGCCACAACGTGATACTGAGCGCCGTTCAGGAGCGCCCCGTTATTACCGTTGCCGACATTTGCGCTCTTACCGGCGCGTCGGAAGCAACTGTGCGTCGCGACATCAACACCCTTCACTTGGAAAAGCGACTGCGCCGCGTGCGGGGCGGGGCCGAGGCAATCACTCCACCGCAATTCGTGGGGCTTGCGGGCCGGACATTCGCCGTCAACGAAACCATGCGCAGCGCCGAGAAGCAGGCCATTGCGCGCGCTGCCGTCGAGCTTTGTGATGATGGTGATGCAATCATCATCAACGGGGGGACGACAACCTTTCAAATGGTTCACCCGCTGGCGATGCGCCGGATGCAGGTCTTCACCAACTCTTTCCCGATCGCCGAACACCTGCTGAAGCATTCGAAGAACACGATCATGCTGTCCGGTGGTGCCATCTACCGCGAACAGAACATCATCCTGTCGCCCTTCGACAATGACGTGACCCGCAACTTCGCCGCGAAACGCATGTTCATGGGCGCGCAGGGGCTTGGGCCGCTTGGCCTGATGGAGGCGGACCCCCTGTTGATCCAGGCCGAACAGAAGCTGATCGGGCAGGCGGACGAGTTGGTGGTTCTGGTCGATAGTTCAAAATTCGAACAGCGTTCCAGCCTCGTGCTGTGCCCGCTGGAACGCATCGACGTTGTCATCACCGACGACGGCATTTCTGACCGTGCAGCAGCCATGCTTGAAGCGGCGGACATCACACTGATCGTAGCCACGCCAAATGCTGCGACCCAGACCGGATCGGGCTGAGGGCCCGGAAGACAACTCATTCTTAGGGAGGAACTATCATGAGTATTACACGCAGAATTTTCGGGGGCACGGCACTGGCCGCCTTGATGCTGGCAGGCGGTGCGGCGCATGCCGACGATCCGGTGCGCATTGCGTTGGTTGTGAAGGCGCTTGGCATCGGCTTCTTCGAGGCCGCGAATGACGGCGCGATGGAAGCGGCGGAAGAACTTGGCAATGTCGAGATCATCTACACCGGCCCGACATCGACCACCGCAGAAGGCCAGATCGAAGTGATCAACTCGCTGATCGCGCAGGGCGTCGATGCGATTGCTGTCTCGGCCAATGATCCCGACGCGCTGGTGCCGGTTCTGGAACGCGCCATGCAGCGCGGCATTGCTGTGATCTCATTTGACTCCGGCGTCGCGGAAGCTGGACGAATGTTGCACCTTGCTCCGTCCTCTGACGCCCTGATCGGGCGCACGATCATCCAGCTTGCGGCAGATCACCTGCCGGATGGCGGGCAAGTTGCGCTTCTATCGGCCACCGCGACATCGACCAACCAGAACACCTGGATTGCCGAGATGAACGCCGTGATGGGCGACTACCCAGACATCGAGGTAGTTGCGACGGTTTACGGCGATGATCTTGCCGACCGTTCTTATCGTGAGGCCGTTGGCCTGATGCAGACCTATCCTGACCTCGATGCGATCATCGCGCCAACGTCCGTTGGTATCGTGGCCGCCGCGCAAGCCGTGGTCGATCAGGACATGGTTGGTCAGGTGAACGTGACGGGCCTTGGTCTGCCGTCCGAGATGGCCGGTGCGATTGAGTCCGGTGCCTCGCAGTCCTTCGCGATCTGGAACCCGATTGATCTGGGCTACGCCGCAACCATGCTGGCCTATGAACTGTCAGCAAACGGCGCGGAAGCGGCACCCGGCGCAGTGATCCCGATGGGTCGCATGGGCGAGTTGGAGCTGGACGACACCACCACGGGTGCCATGGCCAACCCATTCACCTACGACGCTTCAAACATCGAGCAGTTCCGCGAGATCTTCTGATCAACGCGGCTCTCCCGGCCCGGTCCGCTTTGATTGCGGGCCGGGTGTTTCAACCTTTCGGACGGACTTGATGCAACAGCTCGCCCCCAAAGCGGACGCGGCGCACGATATCCCCGTGCTGCGACTGTCCGACGTGACCAAGACATTCCCCGGCGTAAAGGCGCTTAACGGCGTTTCGCTGGAGCTTTACCCCGGCCAGGTCACCGCCCTGATCGGTGAAAACGGTGCAGGCAAGTCCACCATCGTTAAAGTGCTGACCGGCATTTACCGCGCCGATGAAGGCGAGATCGAAGTCGACGGCGCACCAGTTCATTTCGCCACTGCCGACGATGCGACCGCCGCAGGTATCACCGCGATCCATCAGGAAACCGTTCTGTTCGATGAGCTTTCGGTCGCGGAAAACATATTCATCGGCCATGCGCCGCGTGGGCGCTTTGGCTTGATCGACACGGCCGCAATGAACAAGCGCGCGGCTGATATCCTTGACCGGATCGACGCCGCGCTTGATCCGACGACGCCGCTGAAAGACCTGGGCATCGCAAACAAACACCTTGTGGCCATCGCCCGCGCCCTGTCCGTCGATGCGCGTGTGGTCGTCATGGATGAGCCGACAGCCGCCCTGTCCCAAAAGGAAATTGAAGAGCTTTATGAATTGGTCGACCGGCTGAAGGCCGAAGGTCGCGCGATCCTCTTCATCTCTCACAAGTTCGACGAGATTTTCCGCATCGCCGACCGCTATGCTGTCTTTCGGGACGGGGAGCATGTGGGCGCGGGCCTGATGGCAGACGTGACCGAAGGCGACCTAGTGCAGCTTATGGTCGGGCGTGCGGTCGATCAGATCTTCCCCAATCGCAACCATCAAGCCGGCGATGAGGTTCTGCGTGTCGAAGGGTTTGCACATCCCACAGAATTCGACGGCATCGATCTTACGCTACGGTCGGGCGAAATCCTGGGCTTCTACGGCCTCGTCGGCGCGGGCCGGTCCGAGTTGATGCAAGCCATATTCGGAATTACGCGACCTTCTGCTGGAACGATCACAATTGACGGCGAAGCGCGTACCATCCGCTCGCCCGCCGACGCGGTTGCCAATGGGATCGTCTATGTCCCCGAGGATCGCGGGCAGCAGGGCGCGATTCTTGGCCTGCCGATCTTCCAAAATGTCACCTTACCCTCCCTTGGCCAGACCTCACGCAGCGGGTTTTTGAAACTCGCCCGAGAGTTTGACCTAGCGCGCGGCTATACCGAACGGCTCGACCTCCGCGCGGCGGCGCTGGATCAGGATGTGGGCAATCTTTCCGGCGGCAATCAGCAGAAAGTGGTGATCGCCAAATGGTTGGCCACGAAGCCCAAGGTCATTATTCTGGATGAACCGACAAAGGGCATCGACATCGGATCTAAGGCTGCGGTCCATACCTTCATGGCGGAACTCGCCGCCGAGGGGCTGGCCGTGATCATGGTCAGCTCGGAAATCCCCGAAATCCTCGGCATGTCGGACTGCGTGATCGTCATGCGCGAGGGGCTGATCGCGGCGGAATTGGAAGGGGATGAGCTGACCCCTGAAACGCTGGTCCGCCACGCTGCCGGCATAGGAGAGGCCCAATGACCCGCCTTCTGAAATCCCGTGAGGTGCTGCTGGTGGGCGTGATCCTTGCGCTTCTGGCGCTGATCGCCAGCCGCTTTCCGGCCTTCATCCAGCCTGGCAACCTCGTCGACGTACTGACGGATACCTCACCGCTGATCATCCTTGCCCTTGGTCAGGCGGTGGTGATCCTGACGCGGTGTATCGATCTTTCAGTTGCCTCGAACCTCGCGCTGACCGGAATGGTCTGTGCAATGCTGAACGTGGCCTATCCGGGCTTGCCGATTCCGGTAATCCTTGTGGTGGCCTTGGCGCTTGGCGCGGTGCTGGGGGCGTTCAACGGCATACTGGTCTGGAAGCTTTCCATTCCGCCCATCGTGGTGACGCTTGGCACGTTGACCATTTACCGGGGCATCATCTTCGTGATTTCCGATGGCCAATGGGTGAATGCCCATGAGATGAGCGCCGCTTTCACCGGCTTCCCCCGCGCCGATATTCTTGGCCTTCCCGTGTTGGCCTGGATTGCCATTCTCGCCACCATCGCCCTGCTGGTCATGGTTGCACGCACACCGCTTGGCCGCGCCTTCTACGCGGTGGGCGGCAACCCCAACGCCGCCGTCTACACCGGCCTGAATGTCGGACGGACGCAGTTCTGGGCGTTTGTTCTGTCCGGCACCTTGTCAGGCCTGTGCGGATACCTTTGGGTAGCGCGCTATTCGGTGGCTTATGTGGACATCGCGCGGGGCTTTGAGTTGGAGGTCGTCGCCGCCTGCGTCATCGGCGGCATCGCCATTGCGGGCGGTGCGGGGACCATCATGGGGGCCGTTCTTGGCGCGCTCTTCCTGGGCATCATTAAAAATGCGCTACCCGTCGTGGGCATCTCCCCCTTCTGGCAGTTGGCAATCTCAGGCGCGGCCATCGTGATTGCCGTGGCCTTCAACGCCCGCGCCGGACGCAGACAGGGCCGGATCATCCTCAAACGCGCAGAACAGGAGGCCCAGGCATGAGCGACACGACCCGCCATATCCCCGACCGTCTGCAAAGCCCCGCGCTGAAGGCCTTCAAGTCGTGGGAGACACTGCTGCTGGCCGTTGCCATTGCGATCTTCATCACCAACAGCTTCCTGTCGCCCTACTTCCTGAATGCCTGGAACCTCAGCGACGCGACCTTTAATTTCACCGAAAAGGCGATGATTGCGTTCGCCATGGCCTTGCTGATCATCGCGGGCGAGATTGACCTTTCGGTCGCCTCCATCATAGCGCTGGCCTCCACCGCCATGGGATATGCCTTACAGTTCGACGTCGGCACATGGGGGCTGGTGATGATCGGCCTGACCACCGGGCTACTATGTGGCGCGTTCAATGGCCTGCTGGTGACCGCTCTTGGCTTGCCGTCCATCGTTGTGACCATCGGCACGATGAGCCTTTTCCGCGGTATCTCCTACATCGTTCTGGGCGATCAGGGGTTTCGTGGCTACCCGAGTGATTTCAGCTTCTTCGGGCAGGGCTATGTCTATTGGGTGATTTCGTTCGAATTCGTGCTCTTTGCCGGGCTCGCGATCCTCTACTACGTCCTGCTGCATCGCACGAATTTCGGGCGCGCGGTTTATGCCATCGGCAACAATCCTACGGGTGCCCTGTTCTCAGGCATCAAAGTCGCGCGTGTGAAGTTCATCCTCTTCCTACTGACCGGGCTAATGGCTGGGGTGGCTGCTGTTTGCCTAACCTCTCGCCTAGGATCGACACGGCCCACCATCGCGCTGGGGTGGGAACTTGAGGTTGTGACTATGGTGGTCTTAGGCGGAGTGAACATTCTCGGCGGATCAGGCTCCATCCCGGGTGTCGTGATTGCAGCCTTTGTGATGGGTCTCGTGACCTTCGGACTAGGTCTTCTGAACGTGCCCGGGATCGTCATGTCGATCTTCATCGGCTGCCTGCTGATTGGCGTGATCGCCCTGCCCCGGCTGTGGGCCATGTTGCGCGCGTGATGGAGGGAGGAATGGAGAAATTCGCCTTCAAAATGCACCTCAACCCCGGTTGCCTCGACGAATATCGCAAGCGCCATGACGAGATCTGGCCTGAGCTTGTGACGCTTTTGCACGAGGCCGGGGTCAGTGACTATTCCATCCATCTTGATCCCGACACCAACATCCTTTTCGGCGTGCTTTGGCGACCTGCGGATCATGGAATGGACGCTTTGCCCAATCATCCCGTGATGCAGCGCTGGTGGGCCCATATGGCTGACATCATGGAAACGCATCCAGACAATGAGCCGGTCGCCACGCCTTTGGTGCCGGTGTTCCACTTGCCATGACCCATGTCGCGGTCATCGACATCGGCAAGACCAATGCCAAGCTCGCGCTTGTGGACCGCGACAGCCTTTCTGAGATCGCCGTCGTCACACGGCCCAATATCGTGCGCCCTGGCCCGCCATGGCCGCACTTTGACTTGGACGGGCATTGGCAGTTTCTGAAAGCGGCGCTCAAGCAATTCCACGAAACCCATGGTGTCGACGCGATTTCGATAACAGCCCACGGGGCGTCCATTGTCTTACTAAACGAAGAAGGCGGGCTGGCTGCCCCGATGCTTGATTATGAACATCCCGGCCCCGACGACTTGGCAGGCGACTACGCCGCCATACGCCCCGACTTCAGTGTCACCGGTTCCCCAAAACTGGCAGGCGGTTTGAACGTTGGCGCCCAACTGCATTGGCTGTTTCAGCAAGACCCTGATCTGCGTGACCGCACCGCACAGATCGTGACCTACCCGCAATACTGGGCGTTTCTCCTGACAGGTGTCGCGGCCACAGATTTTACCTCATTGGGATGTCACACCGACCTTTGGCTTCCGGGCGAGAGGAAGGTGTCGCAATTGGCAGCGACCCTCGGCATATCCAGCGCACTCGCACCGGTGCGCGCCCCAGCCGACAAGTTGGGTGGCTTGCTACCATCGGTGGCAGAGGCAACCGGGCTGCCAGTGGACACACCGGTTACCTGCGGAGTGCATGACTCAAATGCATCTCTGCTGCCGCACCTGCTGACTCGAACGGCTCCGTTTTCCGTTGTCTCAACCGGAACGTGGATCATTGCCATGACGATCGAAGGCGCAAAGGTTGAACTGGATGAGAGGCTCGATACCTTGATGAACGTGTCCGCCAAGGGCAATCCGGTTCCATCTGCGCGCTTCATGGGGGGGCGCGAATTTGAAACGATTTGCCCTGATCCGTCAGCGGACCAAGACTCAATCTCCTTGAACCGAGTCCTTGCCGAGAAAATCATGCTGCACCCGTCGTTTGCGCCGGAAACCGGACCCTTCAAAGGTCAGGCAGGCGGATGGGCAGGTGGCACTGCACCGGAAAGCGAAAGCGCGATCCAGATTGCAGCCTCCTTCTACTGCGCAATGGTCACGTCGGTTTGCCTAGAGCTGACAGGCCATCGAGGCCAGATCGTGGTCGAAGGTCCGTTCTCAAAGAACAAGGCATTCGTCGAGATGCTGGCAGCGGCCTCAGGGTCGCCCGTTGTTCCGGCGGCAGGCCAGACCGGCACAAGTATCGGCGCTGCGCTTCTCGTGGAAGGGCCAGCCTATGAGCAGCGGACGAATGGCGAGGTGACGCCCGATCAACTCGAAGATTGTTTTTTCGCCTATGCCGAGGCTTGGCGCAGTCAGGTTCGCAATGACGAAAGCGCCTAGTGCGAAACTGGAAATTCAGCCAAATAATTCAAAAAACTACCATACCCAGCTTCTTGGAAGCGCAACGAAGGTCTGCGACCTGTCCGAGATGTTGTTCGCAGCTTTGCAGAGCGACGTGTTGCGGCTGTGAAGAGCAATGATCCGGCATCGAGAGTGACCAGCCCGGGGTTTGCCTAGACTTTTTCGATTCCGTTGTTCCAGCGAACGTCCGTTCTCACGAGCCGCGACGCAGCGTAATCACGGCATCGCAAAGTCGACGACGCCCGACCTTAACCACTGGATAAGTCGATGATACCTAATTCTGCATGACCACTGAAGTAACCCCGCCAATCTACGCGACAGTGTCACGCCAATTCATCGCAGATTGGCTTGCCGCCTTGCGTCCACTTTGCACGGAGCTTGAATACCGCTCATTTTTGAAGCGCGCCGACTTGGCAGCAGACCAGATGCCATCGCAGGAGCGGGTGACGTTGGATCAAATTGTCTGCTTGTATCAACTTGCCGCAGTTGAGACTGGCGATGAAATGATGGGGCTGTGGTCCCGCCCCATACGTCCGCGCGCCCTTCAGCATCTTCTAACGTCGGTCCGGGAAGCAACGTCGCTGGCGTCTGCGCTGTTTCGATTTTCGACGTTCTGGAACCTGCTGCTTGATGACTATCAATTCGCATTGATTGAAACGGGCGCGGACGTGACGCTGCAACTTACTCCGCAAGGTGATCAAGCGGCCCAGCGATTTGGACAAATGCTGATCCTGAAACTGGCGCATGGGTTGCTATCCTGGCTCGCGCGATACGAGGTGCCCGTCGCAAGGGTCGGTTTTTCCTTTGAGCGGCCCGTGTTCGAAGAGGATTATGCCGTGGTCTTTCCTGCGGCAGTTCAGTTCGGCCAGCACGCGACCTCAATTTCGTTTTCTTTGGATGTCTTGGGGACAGTACAGTCGCGTCCTTCGGCTGATCTGGATCGCTTTTTGGAAAACGCCCCGCGCGATTGGATTTTCACACGGTCCCAGCAACACACTCAGTCATTGCGCGTCCGCACTTATCTCAGCCAGACAGATTGGGACAGGGCGAACCTTACCGCGGCTGCAAGTGCCATGCACATGACCCCACGCACGTTAATCCGAAAGCTGGAGGCGAACGGCACCACCTTTCAGGCGATCAAGGACGCCTTGCGCCGCGACATTGCGATCCGCCACCTGCAGTCAGGGCAGCATTCCATCGAGGCCATTGCGCACGAGGTGGGGTTTTCGTCGGCTGCCAACTTTCACAAGGCCTTTCAAAGATGGACCGGCAATACGCCCAGTTCCTATCGGCGCAACCATCCAGCCAGCGGCTGAATTTGTCACTTTTCGACAATAAGTTGTCACCTGGCGAGATAGAGGGCGGCGCTGCTGGGCTCTATTCCAACATTAGAATCATTTGCTCAACCTTGCTCACCCGTCTTTTCGAGTATCCCGCCGTCTCGCCTTGAAACGGCGGGATATGACAATGCACGCCGCTCAAAAGGATCATCCCATGTCCGACAAACTCGACGCAATTCTCGCCGCAGCCCTCGCGCATGCCAAAGATGTCATCGCGCCCAATGTGGACGCTTGGAACACCGCCAAGTCCTGGCCGCGCGATGCGTCGGACAAGGCGGGGGCGGCCGGTCTCACCGGGCTATATGCCCCCGAAGAATGGGGCGGTCAGGGTTTGCCTTTGTCGGAAGGCATTCAGGTTTACGAGCAATTGGGGTTAGGAGATGGGGCCTATGCCTTTGCCCTTTCGATGCACAACATCTGCACCTTTGCGGGCTGCGGATATGGGACCGACGCCTTCAAGGAAAAATGGGCGCGTGATCTGACCTCGGGCCGCAAACTGGCAAACTTTGCGCTGACCGAACCGCAGTCAGGGTCCGACCCGATGAAGATGTACACACGTGCTACGATCAACGGCGACGGCACATGGACAATAAGTGGTGCGAAGGCGTGGGTCAGCTTGGCAACCGAGGCAGATGTGTATTTCACAGTCGTGAAAACCAGTGATGTGCCGGGCCATAAGGACATGGCGATGATCGCGATTCCCGCGGACGCACCGGGAATCTCCTTTGGCCCACTCTATGACACCCCATCCTACAACTTCCTGCCCATGTCCGAGATGTACCTCGACAAGGTGGTGGTCAGCGAAGACAACATCATCCTGCCCATTGGTCAGGGCCTGCAAGGGTCGCTCATGGCGATCGATATTGCTCGGGTTTCTATTGCGTCCGGGTGTTGTGGGTTGATGCAAGCCGCCCTTGATACCGCGCTGTCTTATTCCAAGAACCGTAAGATGTTTGGCGGCAAAAATCTGGATCTCGACGGGATTCAATGGATGCTCGGCGAAGTGGCAACTGACCTAGAAGCGTCCAAGCTGCTGTATCGCAAAGCAGCTGAAGCGCTCGGCACGCCAGAGGGTCCGTTGATGGCCGCCCATGCCAAACGCTTTGTTCCTGACGCTGCAGTCAAGGCCGCCAATACATGCACTCAGGTGTTGGGCGGAATGGGGCTTTTGCAGCCCTATGGATTGGACCGTCTTTCGCGGCTTGCCCAGATGCTGCGGATCGTAGACGGCACGACCGAAATCAGCCGCGTCGTTATCGGACGCGCCTTGCAAAAGCGTGCAGCAAGCTTGCCCGATTTGCCAGTGCCGCAGGGGTTTGGCGAGGCGGAAGAAGACACCGCCGCCGTTGCAGCCGAGTGATCAGCCTCTGCTATCGGCAGTTATTGAACGCGGTCGTTTACAATTCAATTGTGAACGACCGCACTGTCCCACACAGCCGACCTTCGGTTTTTTTACTAGCGGGTTAGCAACGGCGCAGCCGTCGCGCGATCCAATGCCTGACAGAGTATCGCACAGCGATATCACGAGACGGGCCGCGCCGTCCGGCGCCCCCCCCCTGGCAGATTTTACTCGTGCAATCGGCAGACTGGCAGCGGGCGATTTCTCTGAACATGACATTCAAAATGGGCGGAGTGCGGGTTTGGTGGGCATGGGATTTGGTGGGCGTAAGGCCCCTGGAAATTCCCGCAGGGTCGACAGGCCCCGGCCCGACGCTGGGGGCTTTGCGGTCAAACGAAGGAAACCAGGAAGGGCTCGCCTGCATGGCAAGCTCCAGTCCTCCCACTCATAAGGGAACATCGAAATAAACTCGAAAATATTTCTACAATCCTAGAAGGATTTTTCAATCCTACTATTTATTTTTCAATGTGTTACGCGGCTACAAAGCCCGATATCATGCGTGAGCAACCTTGCAACCACCCGCTGCCCACCGCGCGCTTGCTCCCGCCACCCGTGCCCCAAACAGGCGCGCCGTCGCCTTGTCCCCCTCGCTCACCGGATCCGTCGCCATTAGCCCCAACCACGACCCATCGCGGTTGATGCCTTCCCGCTCCGGCTTGACCGGTGCGCCAATTTCTGACTGCCCGACCCAGATCATCCCCATCTGCGCCGCAAACACCGCCAATCGCACGAGGGCATTCATCTTGTCGCCCGACGGATGCACCGCCACCGTGAATCCGGCCGCCACCTTGTCAGCCCAAAGCCCCGTGTCCCACCGGCTCGCCGCTTCCTCCAGAAACATGTCAAACCGGGCAGCCGTCGACCCCATATAGGTCGGCGCGCCAAAGATGATGGCCTCCGCCGCATCAAGCGCCACCCAATCCTCCGGTCCCATCGCCTCCACGTCGATCAACTGCACCTCTTCCGCGCCCTCGGCCACAGCCTGCGCCAGCATCCGCGTGTGCCCGGTGCCGCTGAAATAGACGATACAGATCACGAAACGTCCCGCCCGGAGACTCCCGCCGGCGTCGGCGCGCCTTCCAGAACCCGTAAGGGCCGCCGTACCGCCGCCGCCAATCCGGGCCGTGGCCGCGCAGGCACACGCTTTGACGCCTCCAGCAAGATCACCCCGCCCGCCCGGCTGCGGGTCAGCTTGCCGCCGATCCGCTCCAGCATGTCCGACGATTTCAGCCAAAACTTCCGGTGCGACGGAGGGGAGAACAACGCCGCAGCATGACGCTCTGGCACGAAATCATGCCGCTTCAACTGCGCCTCCAACTGCCCCAGCGAATAGGGGCGCCCGAACCCAAACGGCGTGCCATCCCGCCGCGCCCACATGCCCGACCGGTTCGGGACGATGAACAGCGCCCGCCCGCCCGGCGCCAACACCCGCTGGCATTCCTCCAAAACCGCCGCCGGATGCTCGGACGTCTCCACCCCATGCAGGCACACCAGCTTGTCCGCGCTTTCCGATTGCACCGGCCACAGGCTTTCGCGGCAAAGGGCTGAGACATTCTCCAACCCCGCCGGCCAGGGCATCACGCCCTGCTCGCCCGGCATCAGGGCAATCACCCGCCGCGCGTCCGCCAGATACGGGCGCAACAGCGGCACCGCGAACCCAAAGCCCACGACCGTCTGCCCCTTTGCCTCCGGCCACATCTTCAACATCCGCTCCCGCACCGCCTTCTGCGCGATCCGGCCCAACCGTGTGCGGTAGTAGAATTGCCGCAGATCGAGAACGTCGAGATGCATGACCCGTTATCCGTTTGAACCCGCGCGCGCACCGGCGCACACTCAAACCTGAAGATAGCCAACCAAGGGGGGATTACCATGTCCGAGCCGCAGATCGTCACCATCCCGTGCCTGTCGGACAACTACGCCTTCCTGCTGCATGACCCCGATACCGGGGCCACCGCCTGCATCGACGTGCCCGATCACGCGCCCATCATCGCCGAGCTTGACGCGCGCGGTTGGACGCTGTCGCACATCCTGATCACCCACCACCATTGGGACCATGTGCAGGGCGTCGACGCGCTGAAAGCTGCAAAAGGCGGCGCGGTCTGTGGCTGCGGGGCCGACGCCGCCCGCCTGCCCGCGCTTGACCACAAGCTGGCAGAAGGCGACAGCTTCCAGATCGGCGGCCTCACAGCCGACGTCCTCGACGTCTCCGGCCATTGCGACAACCACCTCGCCTTCATTGTCCCCGCGGCCAACGCCGCCTTCACTGCCGACAGCCTTATGGCGCTTGGCTGTGGCCGCCTGTTCGAGGGCACGCCCGATCAGATGTGGGATAGCCTCAGCAAGCTCGCCGCACTGCCGCCTGAGACCATGATCTATTCCGGCCACGAATACACCGCATCCAACGCGCGATTTGCGATAACCATTGAACCCGACAATCCTGACCTTATCTCTCGCATAGCTGAAATCGACGCCGCCCGTACGGCAGACCGTCCAACCGTTCCCTCCACCCTCGCCCTGGAATTGGCCACAAACCCGTTCCTGCGCGCGACCAACCCCGACATCGCCACCGCCCTCGGATTGGCCGATGCCGCCCCCGCCCGCGTCTTTGCCGAGATCCGAGCAAGAAAAGATGCGTTTTGATCACCTTTGCGGCACCCTGCCACAAAACCGTGCAACCCCAATACCTTACGCCGGATTAACCTGTATACCCCAGCATCTTGTGGCCCCGAACACGGACCGTTGATGCGTTTTTTCTTGAAACCTCCGCGCGGAAAGCAAAACTTAATCATATGAGGCCACAATCGAGCGGTGGCTTGCGCCCCTCGATGCAGACGAAAGGAGCACGCGACGTGCCATCTTTTTCGACCACTTTGGAACAGGCCATCCACGCTGCCCTGGCGAATGCGAATGCTCGTCGTCACGAGCTTGCAACGCTGGAACACTTGCTGCTTGCCCTGATCGACGAACCCGATGCGCAAAAGGTCATGAAGGCCTGCTCGGTGGATGTCGAAATCCTTCGCGAAACACTCGTGAAATTCATCGATGATGATCTCTCGACACTGGAAACCGATGTTGAAGGGTCTGAGGCCGTACCAACGGCGGCCTTCCAGCGCGTCATTCAGCGCGCGGCGATCCACGTCCAATCCTCCGGCCGCACCGAGGTGACCGGCGCAAACGTGCTGGTCGCGATCTTCGCCGAACGCGAAAGCAACGCCGCCTACTTCCTGCAAGAACAGGACATGACCCGCTACGACGCGGTCAACTTCATCGCCCACGGCGTCGCCAAGGATCCGTCCTACGGCGAAGCACGCTCCGTGTCCGGGGCCGAGGATGAAGAGAGTGAAGGCCAGGCCGTCCAAGGCGGCGAGGTTGAGGAGGAGGGCAAGGAATCCGCCCTCGCCAAATACTGCGTAGATCTCAATGCCAAAGCCACCAAGGGCGATGTCGATCCCCTGATCGGCCGTTCCCATGAGGTTGAGCGTTGCATTCAGGTCCTCTGCCGCCGCCGTAAGAACAACCCGCTACTCGTGGGCGATCCGGGCGTAGGCAAAACCGCCATCGCCGAAGGCCTCGCCAAGAAAATCGTCGAAGGCCAGACGCCTGAGGTGCTGCAAGGCGCCACGATCTATTCACTCGACATGGGCGCGTTGCTCGCAGGCACCCGCTATCGCGGCGACTTTGAGGAACGCCTGAAGGCCGTGGTCAAGGAACTCGAAGATCACCCCGATGCGGTGCTGTTCATCGACGAAATCCACACCGTCATCGGTGCCGGTGCGACCTCCGGCGGCGCAATGGATGCCTCCAACCTCCTGAAGCCAGCGCTTCAGGGCGGTGGACTGCGCTGCATGGGCTCCACTACCTACAAGGAATACCGTCAGCATTTTGAAAAGGACCGCGCGCTTTCCCGCCGGTTCCAGAAGATCGACGTGACCGAGCCTTCGGTGGAAGACAGCGTGAAGATCCTCAAGGGCCTCAAGCCCTATTTTGAGGAGCATCACTCCGTCAAATACACCGCCGATGCGATCAAGACCGCGGTGGAGCTGTCCAGCCGCTACATCAACGACCGCAAGCTGCCCGACAAGGCCATCGACGTGATCGATGAAGCCGGGGCCGCACAGCACCTTGTGGCTGAATCCAAGCGTCGCAAAACCATCGGCACCAAGGAAATCGAAGATGTCGTGGCCAAGATTGCCCGCATCCCACCCAAGAACGTCTCCAAGGACGATGCCGAGGTTCTCAAAGACCTCGAAGTCTCCCTAAAGCGCGTTGTCTTCGGGCAGGATACGGCGATCGAAGCTTTGGCCTCGTCCATCAAACTCGCCCGCGCGGGTCTGCGCGAACCGGAAAAGCCCATCGGCAACTACCTGTTCGCGGGTCCCACCGGCGTCGGCAAGACCGAGGTGGCCAAGCAATTGGCCGACACGCTCGGGGTAGAGATGCTGCGCTTCGACATGTCCGAATACATGGAAAAGCACGCCGTCTCGCGCCTGATCGGGGCCCCTCCGGGCTATGTCGGCTTCGACCAGGGCGGCCTTCTGACCGATGGCGTCGACCAGCATCCGCATTGCGTGCTGCTGCTTGACGAGATCGAGAAGGCGCATCCGGATGTCTTCAACATCCTCTTGCAGGTCATGGATCACGGCACGCTCACCGACCACAACGGTCGCTCCGTCGATTTCCGCAACGTGGTCCTCATCATGACCTCGAACGCTGGCGCGGCAGAGCAAGCCAAGGCAGCCATCGGCTTCGGTCGGGACCGTCGTGAGGGCGAAGACACTGCCGCGATCGAACGCACCTTCACGCCGGAATTCCGCAACCGTCTGGACGCGGTCATTTCCTTCGGCGCGTTGCCAAAGGATGTGATCCTGCAAGTGGTCGAAAAGTTCGTCCTCCAACTGGAGGCGCAGCTGATGGACCGCAACGTCACGATCGAGCTCACCAAGCCCGCCGCCGAATGGCTGGCCGACAAGGGCTACGACGACCGGATGGGCGCCCGCCCGCTTGGCCGCGTGATCCAAGAGCATATCAAGAAGCCGCTCGCGGAAGAGCTTCTCTTCGGCAAACTGGCCAAAGGCGGCAACGTCAAGGTCGGCGTCAAGGATGGCGAGATCGAGCTGCGGATCGAAGAACCCGGCAGCCCGCGCCTTTCGTCCAAAAAGAAGCCTCCGCTTCTGACGGCAGATTGATCAGGTTCGGACCAGAGCATCAGGGGTCGGCAGAGCAATCTGCCGACCCTTTCGCTGCCGGGCTTACGCCAGGATCAAACTCCTCCCGTTCGGGAAGACCGCGCATTTTGCGCCCAAACTCCTCCCGTTCGGGAACATATTCGGGTCCGTTAACTACAAAACCCCTCCCGTTAGGGAACAACTCCTCCCGAACGGGAGGGGTTTTGGCCGCTTTACTGGCCCTTCTGACCGCCACGCCAACGCTCGCCCAAGACGCCCTGCAACTCACCTTCCCAGTTGATTGCACTCTTGGTGAGAGCTGCGTGATCCAGCAGCTCATGGACCGCGACCCAGGTCCCGAGGCGCAGGATTTCCGCTGTGGATCAATGACTTACGATGGGCACCAAGGCACCGATATCCGCCTGCCCGACTTCGCAGCGATGGCTACCGACGTCCCGGTCCTCGCCGCCGCCCCCGGCACCGTCCTCGGCACCCGCAACACGGTCCCTGACACCGGAATAGATGGCTTCCCAGAGGGTCAGGATTGCGGAAACGGCGTCGTTCTGGATCACGGAAATGGCTGGCAAACGCAGTATTGTCACCTTGCCCAGGGCTCCGTCTCCGTGGCCAGCGGCGATCAGGTTGAATCTGGTCAACCCCTTGGAACCATTGGATATTCTGGCGCGACAGAATTCCCGCACTTGCACATTTCCGTCCGCCAAGACGGCACCCACGTCGACCCGTTCGACCCGGCCGAGTCGAACACCTGCGCCATCGACGCCACCCCGCTTTGGGCAGATGAGCTCTCCGTCCCAGCCGGCGGCATCCTCAGCGCCGGGTTTGCTGAAACAGTGCCGGAATACGGTGCCATCCAGGCCGGAACCGCAAACGTCGAAAGCCTTCCGCGCAACAGCGAAGCTCTTGTTGTTTGGGGTTTTTTCCACAACGGCCAGGCCGGGGACCGGGTCGAATTGATCATCACCGATCCTGCCGGGGAAAACCTGCATTACGGCGATATTACGCTTGAACGCACCCAGGCACAGCTTTTCCGCGCCTCAGGTCTGCGCATTAGAAACGGTTTGGAAACAGGCACTTACCGTGGAACAGTCATGATCAGCCGGAACAATTTTCTCGTCGACAGTCGCGTCGTCACGGTCGACGTCCCTTAGCGTTCCGTTAGTTTCAACTCGATCCGCCGGTTCGCCGCCTGCCCTTCCGCCGTTCCGTTCGACGCAATCGGGCGATGCTCTCCAAACCCGGTGGCCGCCAATCGCGACGGAGGAATCCCAAGGTTTTCAGACATATAGAGGACAACGGACAAGGCCCGCGCCTGGCTCAATTCCCAATTGTTGGCAAATTGCGCCCCCTCGCGCAGCTGCTGGTCGTCCGTGTGCCCATCCACCCGGATGATCCAATCAATCTCCGACGGGATCTCGTCGGCCACTTCCAAAAGCAGGTCCGCAACCCGTTGAATTTGGGCCAAACCTTCGTCGGCCAGATCTGCCGAACCGACCTCGAAGAGCACCTCGGACGAGAAGACGAACCGGTCACCCTCAATGCGCACCCCTTCGCGGCCTTCCAGCAATTCCCGCAAACGTCCAAAGAATTCAGAGCGATAGCGCTCCAATTCCTGCGCCTCTGCGGCCAACCGCTCGGCCTCCGCCGCCTCCAACGCCGCATTCGCGCGCTCTTCCGCCGCCAGTTGCGCCAGCGCCGTGTTCAACCGCGATCCCAGCGCGCTGATCTGAACCTGAGCCTCCGAATCCCGCTCATCGGCCACGTCCAGAAGCGCCTCCAACGAGCCCAATTGCGCCCGCAACGCGGCCACCTGCTCGTTCAACAAAGCCACCTGCCGCGCGCTCTCAGCCGACGCGCTTTCAGCAGCTTCCAACTCCTGATTTGCCTGTGCCAGCAATGCATCGCGCACCTCTGCCTCGCTCAACGCCTCGGCCAGTTCCGCGTCGGTGCTTTGCCGCGCCGCCAATGCAGCGGCCAATTGTGCCTCGAGCGTAGACAGCTCACCCGATGCCTCTGACGCCTCGGCATTCGCGGCACTCGCTTCCGCCTCAGCCTCTGCGATCTGCGCCTCCAACGCGGCCAAACGCGCGGCCGTGCTCGCTTCCGCGCTTTCGAGTCGCGACAACGCCAAAGCCAATTGCGTTTCCAACTCCGACATATCGCTGGATTGCGCCTCGAGCGCGGTTTCCACGCGACCCAGTTCCAGCTCAGCTGCGGCAAGGGCATCAGCCAAAGTCGCCGCCTCGCCCTGCCCCTCATCTGCGCGGGCCAGTGCACCGGCCAACCGCGTCGCCAGATCCTCACGTGCCGCATCAGCCGCAGCCAGAAGGGTCAGTGTATCCTCGGCCCGCTGGCGCTGTTCTTCCAAGGCCAGCGACATCGCCGTCAACTCAGCATCCGCATCCTCAAGCCGCCGCCGCAAGGCTTCCGCCGCCGCAGCCTCGGCCAGACGCGCAGCCTCTTCTTCGGACAAGGCCGCGTTCGACGCCTCAAGCAGCGCCTGCAACGCCGCTGCGGCAGCCGCCTCGGCCAGACGAGCGGCCTCCTCCTCAGACAGCGCGGCTTCAACCTCACCCAAGCGCTGGCGCAACGCCTCTGCCGCTGCAAGTTCCGCCAGCCGAGCGGCTTCCTCCGCCGATAATTCCGCCTCAACGCCTTGCAACTCTGCCTGCAATTCCGCGACTCGTTCATCCCCTGTCGCCAAGGCCGCCAGCGCATCCGACAGTGTGCTATCGCGTTCCAAAAGCGCGCCCGCGAGCTGCGCATTCCGCGTCTCTGCCGCCGCCAAAGCGCGCAAGGCATCGGTCAGCGAGCCGTCCCGCTCCTCCGCCTGCGCTTCCATGTCGGCAATCAACGCTTCCAGCGCCTCCCGACGTGCCGCCGCCAGACGCGCAGCCTCTGCCGTGGCGTCGATCTCGGACCGTGCTGTGGCAAGCGCCAAGTTCAACGCCTCCGCCTCTGACATGGCTTCGGCCAATTCGCCTTCGGTCGCCGCCAGTCCAGCCGCCAACTCGCTGTTTTGTGCGAGCAACCCTGCCACTTGTTCTTCAAATGCCACGATCCGCGCGGCCCGTTCTGCGCTTTCCGTCGTGAGTGAGGCAATCAACGCCTCCTGCGCCGCCGCCTGTTCTTCGGCTGCGGTAAGGGAGCCAGTCAGCGTCGCCACCCGGTTTTCCAGATCGCCCGAGCGTGCCTCTTCCAGACCCAGCGCCTCCGCCAATTGGTTGACCTGCGCGGTCAAGGAATTCAGCTCATCATCCTGCGTGCTGATCTCTTCCGACAGGACGAATTGCATGACCATGAAGATCGACAGGACGAAGATCATCACCATCAGCAGCGCGGTGATCGCATCGACAAAACCGGGCCATATGGTGCCCGACATGCCTTGGCGTGCGCCGCGGTGAAAGGCCATCGCTACTCGCCCTGTGCTTGACGGCGCGCGCGGGCCTCAGCCGGTGCGCGGGCGGCTTGGGTCAGGGCCTGAAGCGCCTCGGTCAGCTGTGCGATGTCGCCACGCAGGCCCGAAACCTCTGCATCGCGGGTCGCGCCCATCTCCTCAGCGAGTTTGAACAGCTGCACGTCGATCGAGCGCAAGCGGTTGCGGCTTTCGTCGTCTAGCCCGTTTTCGGCAGCCAACCCGTCCAAAGCCGCAGCAAGTCGGTCCTGCGCGGTGGCAAGACGTTCCGTCACGGCGACTTGCCCGGGCCCGAGGCGTTCTGTCAGCCCTTCAACCGATTGCGACAGGTTCAGAAGCCGTTGCTCCGTCGCCGCGCGGCGCGTTTCAGATTGAGCGAACAGCGATTGCAGTGTGTCCATCTGGTCGACCATGTGGTCCAGCACAGTCGCAATCGCCGCCTTGTCGATGGCCCCGTCGCCCTCGCCAGACGAGAAGGAAACACGCGTGATCGAGGCCAGCCATTCCTCCAATTCGCGGTAGAAGCGGTTCTGCCCGTGGCCGGCATAAAGCTCCAACAGGCCTACGATCAGGGAGCCCGCGAGGCCCAACAGCGACGAGGCAAAGGCTGTGCCCATGCCGCCGAGCTGATCATCAAGGCCGTCCATGAGACGCCCGAACACGGCCAAACCTTCCTCCCCATCGGTCGGCTGCAACGACCGGATCGTCTCAACCACCGCCGGAACCGTGGTGGCGAGGCCAAAGAACGTGCCCAAAAGGCCCAGAAAAATCAGAAGGTTGGCGATATACCGCGTGATGTCGCGGCTTTCTTCCATCCGCGCGCCAACCGAATCCAGCACCGATTTGGCCGAGGCGGGCGTCACCTGCATCCGGTTCCCGCGCATCCGCGCCACACCGGTCATCGCGGCCAACAAACGCGGGGGTTTATCCTCTTCACTCGCGGCCCCACCACCGGCCAATTGCTCGATCCACGCAACGGACGAAAACAGCTGGATCACCTGGAAGAACGTGGCGAAGACGCCCACGATGAACACAACGCCAATTGTCCCGTTCAGGAACGGCGCCGACAGGAATACGGGCTGCACGCGGGGCCAGACCAACACGCCACCCGCAATGACCAACGCAAGGATGATCACCATCAGCACGATCTGCTGTGTCGGTCGTGTAAAGCGGAGCGCGCCTGCGCCCTCTCTGCTGCTCGCCATGGCGTTTCAATCGCTCTTTGGTCGTCTCTGGCGCGACCTTACACGGGCCGGACCTTTTCGCCAACAAAAGCCTTACGCAGTGCTATTGATCGCCCGCACCTGAGCCACAAGGCTGTCGAGGTCATCATCGCCGATGCCCAACTCCGCAAGATGCGCGGCGGTATTGCAGAGGTATTCGTCATTCGGCCCACGCCCGCCATGGGCGCCCGCAATAATCCGGGCCTGCACGTCCAGCGGATGCTGACAATACTGCACGTGGGATCGATCAATTACGTAGGCCAACACATCGCCCTGTCGCGCGCCATCGCGAAACTCGATCTCCTGCCGCGTCTCGATATAGGCCGAAGAAATCAGCTCCCGTTCACGCAAATAGGCCAAAGTCGCCTCTTCGGTCCCTGCTTCGGCGCGCAATGCAAGTCCATCGCAAAAGGCCGACGGGGCCTCATCCAGCGCCAGAACAAGGCCCGGATCAGCCTCCGTCCCGCGATGGTGGATCGACGTCATGCAAAACGATCGATGCCAGCCGTGCAGCCGCGCAATGCGCGTCTCAGCCACCGGGAACCCGGGGTTCCAAAGAAGCGAGCCGTAGCCGAAAACCCAAAGAGAAGACGTCATGGAATGGTCCTTGTCGTGCCCCGCCGCTATAGGCGATAGAACGCCGGAAGGGGAGTGGTATGAAACGGCTTTTGATCCTGATCATCGTTCTGGCGGTGCTTGGCGGCATCGCTTGGGCCGTGGCCGCGATGACGATGCAGACGGCTGCGACCCGCTGGCTAGATGATCGGCAGGTCGAAGGGTGGGTTGTGAACGTTGCGGACGTGTCCGTTGAAGGCTTCCCGCTGGATTTCGAGACAGAGTTCACGGACATCCAACTGGCCGACCCCGAAACCGGCCTCGCCTGGTCCACCCCGCGCTTCCGTCTGGAGCAGGAGGTGTTCCGCCTCGACCGCCTCGCCGCCTATTTCCCTGAAGAACAGATCATCGCCTCCCCTGAGGAGCGTTTGACACTGACCAGCAGCGCAATGTTCGCAAACCTCGACGTTCAGCCAACCAGCAATTTCGCCCTCGACGGCGCGCGCGGATTCCTGTCGCAGCTTGAAGTGACTTCCTCCAATGGCTGGACAACGGCGCTGGAAGAGGCAGACCTGACTGTCACGCGGATGGACGGTGAAGATCGCCGTTACGAGGTCAACCTGATCGCCTTTGAGCTGTTTCCGCCGGAGGTTATCCGCAATCGTCTGGATCCCGTCGGCGTCCTGCCTGAGCGGATTAACCAACTCAGCGTGAACACCCGCGCACGCTTCGACCAGCCTTGGGACATGACGGCGTTAGAAGATCGGCGACCGCAACCGACTGAATTGGAAATCGAAAGCATAACGGCGACCTGGGGCGACATGTTGTTCCGCGCTACAGGCACGCTGGATGTCACGGCAGGCGGCATCCCCGAAGGCGAACTTGCGGTCAGGGCCGAAAACTGGCGCGCCATGCTTGAGCTTGCGGAGAATGCAGGCGTCCTGCCAGAACGCATCCGCCCGACGGCTGAGGCGATGCTTGAGGTTCTGGCAGGAATGAATGGCAGCGCCGAGAATATCGATGCGACGCTCAATTTCTCAAACGGACGCGTGTTTATCGGGCCACTGCCCATCGGCCCCGCCCCGTCGCTGCGGATCCGTTAACGGCAGTACGCGCCGGATCGGTAGGACGCCACGTCGAAGTGGAAGTGGTCCTGGTGGAACCGGTCGGATTCCGGTCCAAGCACCGTGCCGAACGTGCCGCAAGCCGCCTCATGAAGGCTACGCATGATGCCGGAATTCCCACTGCGCCAATCGCTTAAAACGCTCAGTTCAGAGCCATTTTGCAGGCCGATCCCGCCAATATCGATGGCGTTCCCGGTGGAATGCTCAGACAGCCGCGCACCGCGCTGTGAATTTCGGGTCCGGCATGCATAGCTGGCGAGCACACGCAGGTTCGCCATGCCACCGCCGGTATTTCCGATGATGTCGTCGGCATCCAGCACCCACTGGCTGATGGACTGCGCGGTGACGCAGTTGATCGTTGCTGGTGTTGTCAGCTGCACGCCGTGAACCACACGAAGCCGTACGGCGTTTTGAATGCCACAGCCGCTGATCCGGCCTGTCACCGGCTCAATCACATCGCCTTGCAACCCAACCACACCGCAAAGCTGCCCAGAGCTTTGGCCGGGGCGCGTTACGGTGCTTGGCGTGTTGCGCGTTGCTGCGGCGCGTACGCGGCTTTCCAGCCCATCGGGGCGCAGGGTCGGGCGCAAGGAACTGGCCACGGCAAGGGCCGTCCCGCCGCCCGCGACGACAGTCGGAGCGGCGTTAACTGCGCCAAGCCCGCCGCCATTCTGGCGCGGCCGGAACAGACCACCGAGGATGCCAGGGCGTCGATTTGGCGATTGCGGTTGCGCAGTGGCGGCTGCAGCGACGCCAGCATCTGCGCCGGATCCCGCAGAGGGCACGGGCGTGCCACCAGGCCGCGCGGGTGGGCGCAAAGACGCGCCCGGTGCAAGTTCCGTCGCCGTGATAACGCGCACCTCGGCTTGCTGTGCCGCCGCCAAAGCAGGCACCGCCAATGCAATCGCCAACAGACCCGCGCGTACCCTCATGCGCCCTCGTCCTTCCGTGTCGCACCACGCCCAAAGTTAGGCGCGTCTGTATCTTGCCCCGCCTCGATAATACCACGCCGGATGGCGCGCGTGCGGGTGAAATAATCATGCAGATGGTCCCCATCACCGGTGCGGATCGCCCGTTGCAGGGCGAAAAGCTCTTCCGTGAAACGCCCCAGGATTTCCAGTGTCGCCTCTTTGTTCGACAGGAAAACGTCGCGCCACATGGTCGGGTCACTGGCAGCAATTCGCGTGAAATCGCGGAATCCAGCGGCTGAATATTTAATGACCTCGCTATCGGTCACGCGCCGCAGATCATCCGCCACGCCAACCATCGTGTAGGCGATCAGGTGCGGTGTGTGAGAGGTAACGGCGAGCACCAGATCGTGATGCTCGGCATCCATTTCCTCCACAATCGCCCCACAGCCTTCCCACAGGCTTCTCAACCGCACGGTCGCGGCAGGGTCTGTGCCCTCAACCGGCGTCAGCAGAAGGTAGCGATTGTCAAAAAGCTCGGCAAAGCCGGACCTTGGGCCAGAATGCTCGGTGCCCGCCACGGGGTGGCCCGGTACGAAATGCACGCCCTCGGGCAGATGCGGGCCGACTGCTTCGATCACTTCGCATTTGACCGAGCCAACATCCGTCACTGTCGCGCCAGCGGCCAGATGCGGCGCAATCTCGGCGGCGACGGCCGACATCGCGCCAACGGGCACGCAGAGCACCACCAAATCCGCGTCTGCCACGGCCTCGGCCGCTGTATCGACGATCCGGTCACACAACCCAATCTCTCGCGCCACATCCCGCGTCTCAGCTGACCTTGCGGTGCCCACAATCTCACCCGCCAGCCCCTTGCGGCGCATCGCATGGGCGATGGAGCCTGCGATCAGGCCGAGACCGATCAGCGCAACACGTTGGTAAATCACGCTCATTCCGCCCCCTTGAATGACGCAAGTGCGCCAAGCACGCGGTCATTGTCTTCCGGGCGGCCCACCGTGATCCGCAGGCAATGCGGTAAGCCATAACTTTTCGGCGCGCGCACGATAATGCCCTGCGATTTCAGGTAAGCGTCTGCCGCGTCTGCCTCCGCCTCATCCGCGAACCGGGCGAGGACGAAATTGGCAAAGCTCTCATCACAGGCGATGCCAAGCTGACGCAAGCCGCCCGTCAAGCGCGCGCGCTCGTCCGCGTTCACGCGAATGCACTCGGCGACCCAATCCCGGTCCCGCACCGCCGCCTCAGCCCCCGCCAAGGCAATACCAGACAAGTTGAATGGCCCCCGAATGCGATTGAGCGTGTCGATGACGTGCTGCGGCCCATAACCATAGCCAACACGCAGCCCACCAAGCCCATATGCCTTTGAGAATGTGCGCGTCATCACCACGTTGTCGCGGTTTTCCACAAGTGCCGCGCCACCATCATACCCTTCCGCGAATTCCGCATAGGCGCCGTCCAGCACCAGCAGGCACTGGTCCGGCAAAGCGTCCGCCAGCCGATCCAGATCGCCGCGTTCCAGCATCGTCGCTGTAGGGTTCGCCGGGTTGGCGAGGAAGATCAGGCGGGTCTTCTCAGTCAAGCCGCCGATCAATGTCTCCACATCCACGCGGCGCTCAGCCTCTGGCACCTGAACCGGCGTGGCACCACAAGCCAAAGCGCTGATCCGGTACATCCCAAATCCGTGTTCGGTATAGAGCACCTCGTCGCCCGGCCCGGCATAAGCCTGACAAAGGAAATGGATCACCTCGTCCGAGCCGACACCGCAGATGATCCGCTCCGCATCAAGGCCATAGACCTCCGCAATAGCAGCACGCAGGGGGCCGTGATCGGTCGGCGGATAGCGGTGGCTTTCACTCAACGCTGCACCCATTGCCTCAACCGCAGCCGGACAAGCTCCGAACGGGTTCTCGTTCGAGCTCAACTTCAACGGCTCGGCATGGCCTTCGATCTTCGAGGCCCCGCCTTGATAAAGCGCGATGTCGAGGATGCCGGGTTGCGGTCGAATGGGGGCGGTCATCTCAGATCCTGTTTGCAGTTCCGCAGGGTTCTAGCGCGCAGGCGCGCACGGGGGAACAGCTTTTCAGAAGAAGTTTTGGGGGTCGATATCCACCGCCAACCGCAGATTGCCGGGCAATTTCAGACCGGAAATCCAACGACTTATGGCCGGTTGCAAAGCCACACCCTTGGGCGCCTTGACCAATAGCCGCACCCGGTGCCGCCCGCGCACCCGCGCAATAGGGGCGGGCGCAGGTCCGTAGACGATCCCACCTGCCTGTCGGATCGGCCCGTCATTGCGCGCGAGATGTGTGCCCAAGTCAAAGGCCGCTGCGGCCTCGGTGCTGCTGATGATGATCCCCGCCAATCGTCCATAAGGCGGCATCCCAGCCGCTTCGCGCTCTGCCGCTTCGGTGCGCCAAAACCCTTCCTCATCCCCGCTCAAAATCGCCCGGATCACCGGGTGATCGGGCTGGAACGTCTGTAAAAGGGCCTGCCCCGGCTTCTCCGCTCGCCCGGCACGCCCTGCCACCTGCCGCATCAACTGAAACGTCCGCTCCGCCGCGCGCAGATCACTGCCCTGCAGACCAAGGTCGGCATCCACTACGCCCACCAACGTCAGGCGCGGGAAGTTGTGCCCCTTCGCAACCAGCTGCGTGCCGATGATCAGGTCGGTATCACCGTGGGCCAGTTCCTCGATCTGCTGCTTTAGCGCCCGCGCGGAGCCAAACAAATCCGAGCTCAGAATCGCCGTCTTCGCATCCGGGAACAACGCCGCCGCTTCCTCCGCGATACGCTCCACGCCCGGGCCAACGGCGGCCATCTTGCCCTCCACCTCGCAAGACGGGCAGGCCAGCGGTACTGGCTTCGTCTCTCCACATTGATGGCAGATCAGCCGCTTTTGGAACCGATGTTCCACCATCCGCGCATCGCAATGATCGCAGCCAACCATCTCGCCGCAGGCCCGGCAGAGCGTCACCGGCGCAAAGCCGCGGCGGTTGAGAAAAAGCAGCGATTGCTCGCCCTCTTGCAGTCGTTGCCCCACGGCGGAGGCCAAAGTCGGCGAAATCCACGATGATCCCGGCAAATCTTCCAATCGCATATCAATCGCCGCCATATCCGGCAGGTCTTGCGGACCGAACCGGCTGGTCAGATCGAGCCGCGTGTACTTCCCGGCCTCTGCGTTCGCCCAACTCTCTAGCGATGGCGTGGCGGAGGCCAATACCACCTGCGCATCATTCAGCGATGCACGAAGGACCGTCATATCGCGGGCATTGTACGAAGCGCCCTCGTCCTGCTTGTAGGAGGTGTCATGTTCCTCATCGACGACGATCAGGCCAAGGTCGCGGTAGGGAAGGAAAAGCGCGGAGCGCGCACCAACAACCAGTTGTGCCTCGCCCTGCCCAACCATGCGCCAGCAGCGGCGGCGTTCGGTCATCGTCACGCCAGAGTGCCATTCCGCAGGCTCCGCCCCGAATCGTGCTTTCACGCGGGTCAGGAATTCGGATGTCAACGCAATCTCTGGCAGCAACACCAAAGCCTGCCGTCCTTGCCGCAAGCATTCCGCGACGGCCTCAAGGTATACTTCCGTCTTGCCCGATCCGGTCACGCCCTTCAGCAAAACGGTCCCATATCGGCGTGCCTTCAATCCCTCTCGCAACTGCCCCGCCGCGACTGCCTGATCCTCTGTCAGTTCTTTACCCGGCAAGCCCGGATCGAGCGGCAAATATGGAGCATCTCGCGGCGTGTCGGCCTCTTCCACGACACCCTGCTTCGCCAGCCCCTTAACGACGCTCGACGTAACCCCCGCCAACTCGCTCAATTCCTTCAGCGTAAAGCCAAGACCGCCGTATTCCACCAGCGTATCAATCACTCTCTGCCGTGCAGGCGTGGCGCGGTCAGGCGTGCCCTGCCCCAACCGATACACCTTGCGCATCGACGGCGGGTCGCTCAGCCCCGGCGCGCGGGTCGCGAGCCGCAGCATGATGCTCATCGGCGTCAGCGTATAAGCCCCGGCCTTTTCCAGAAACTCCCGCATCTCAGCCCGCATCGGCGCGACATCCAGCACCCGGTTCACCGACCGCACCTTGGCGATGTCCCAATCCCCACGCCCCTTGCCCCAGACAACGCCCAAAACCTTGCGCGGCCCCAGCGGCACCTCCACGAACGCACCCAACCAACAGCCACCCGAAGGCGCCTTGTAGTCAAGCACGCGGTCCAAGGGCTCTGCTGTCAGAACCCCCACCAGATCACCTTCGTCGAAATGCTCGTCCATGCCTTCCGGCCCGTCGCCCCATGCGCTAGAAGACCGCTAAACCATCATAACCAGCCCCCGAAAGGAACCGGCCAAATGAAATTCTTTGTGGATACCGCCGATGTCGATGCGATCCGTGAACTGCATGAGCTGGGGATGGTCGATGGCGTGACCACGAACCCCTCGCTGATCATGAAGTCTGGCCGCGACATTAAGGAAGTCACGAAAGAGATCTGCGATATGGTCCCCGGCCCCGTTTCTGCCGAAACCGTCGCACTGGATGCTGAGGGCATGATCGCCGAGGGGCGCGAGCTGGCCAAGATCGCCGACAACATCACCATCAAGGTGCCGCTGACGTGGGCCGGGCTGCAAGCCTGCAAGGTTCTGTCGGGTGAAGGCCGCATGGTTAACGTCACGCTCTGCTTCTCCGCCAATCAGGCGCTGCTGGCCGCCAAGGCGGGCGCAACCTTCATCTCGCCCTTCGTGGGCCGCTTGGACGATATCAACATCGACGGCATGGATCTCATCGCAGAGATCCGCCAAATTTACGATAACTATGATTTCTCCACAGAAATCCTCACAGCCTCGATCCGCTCTGCGAACCACATGAAAGAGGCCGCACTGATCGGTGCAGACGTCGCTACCGCGCCGCCCAACGTCATCAAGGCCATGGCCAACCACGTGCTGACCGACAAAGGCCTCGACGCCTTCATGGCCGACTGGGCCAAGACCGGGCAGTCGATTGTCTGAACTTGCGATAGCCGAGCACCTTTGGCGACAGCTCAATGCCTTGGTGCTCGACCCCCAATTTGCCTACAACACGCGCGCTGACGGCAGTACGGTCGTCGTCAAGCCCTCGAAATCCCCGCGCACTCCGGTCAGTGGCTTGTCCTTGGAAAGAGCCATTTTTCCGACGGCTCCAATGCTGTCTCCGCCTTCCAGATCGACACTGATGGCAAAAGTGACACCGTCATGCACGCCTGGTGGCAAACGCCCAAGGGCTGGTGCTCCACCTCCGACCAGCCGCGCATTTTCGCCTGGATGAACCGCCCTTGCGCAGACCTCTTCCCCTGTCGTTTTGAAACAACAATCCCGCTCGGACCGGGTCTAATGGTGCACGGGTAGGCAAAAAAACTGGCCCGCTCAGTGCCGCCCATGCTATGTGCCTTGCAACAATCAAGAAGACTTGAGGCAGCAGTAATGAGCAATACCGAGGCGGAAGCCCCGCTCTTTCCCAATGAAGATTGGCGTGATCGTGCGCTGGCGGACCCGGAGTTGATTCTGGAAGACCGCGACCTGATGCGCGCCCTGATCGCCGCCAATGACCGCCAGATGGGTGGCAATATCGTCGACATGCGCGGCATCGCCATGGAACGTCTGCAAAACCGCCTCGACCGGCTTGAAGACACGCATCGCTCCGTGATCGCCGCTGCCTATGAAAATCTCGCGGGCACCAACCAAGTCCACCGCTCGATCACACGCCTGCTCGACGCTAAAGAATTCACTGATTTCCTGACCATGCTCGGCACCGATGTCGCAGGAATCCTGCGCGTTGACCGTGTCCGCTTGGTGCTGGAAAGCGCCGAAGCGACGGAGACTGAGGCCCCCAAGGTCCAGAAACTTGAAGATGTATTGACCGTTGTCGCCCCAGGCTTTGTGAAGGACTACGTGACCGGCGGACGTGAAGTGCCCCATCGGCAAGTGACACTGCGCCAAGTCGGCGGCCAATCCGAGCGCATCTTTGGTGAGGCCAGCCGATGGATCCATTCCGAGGCCTGCCTGACGCTCGATCTGGGCGACGGACGCCTACCCGGCCTGCTGGTCATGGGCGCAGAAGACCCGCATCAGTTCCGCCCCTCCCAAGGCACCGACTTGCTGACCTTCTTCGCTGGCGTGTTCGAACGCCTCATGCGCGGCTGGCTGGACTGAGCTCATGTCGACGGCGATCACACCTGCCGTCCGCGACCTGCTGGAACAATGGCTCACCCACCTGCGCGGCGTACGCGGGCGGGCTGAGGCTACGCTGACGGCCTATGCCGCCGACGTAACCGACTTCCTCGCGTTCCAGTCCACCCATCTCGGCGGCGCCCCCGGGCCCGGCGAGCTTCGCGCTCTGCAAACCCGAGACCTTCGCGCCTGGATGGCCAGCCAACGCGCCCGCGAGGTCGGGTCGCGCTCGCTTGCACGGCGCCTTTCTGCCGTCAAAGCTTTCTACAAATGGTGGGCAGAGCGCGATGGCTTTGACGCCACGCCCGTTCTGTCCATGCGCGCACCCAAACATACCCGACGCCTGCCGCGCCCCCTGACCGAGACCGGCGCGAAAGACATGATCAACGGCGTAGCCGCCCAAGATGAACGCGATTGGGTCCAGGCCCGCGACATGGCCGTCGTGACCCTACTTTACGGCTGCGGCCTGCGGATATCCGAGGCCCTTGGTCTCACCGCCGACGCGCTTCCTTTACCGCAGGTCCTCCGCATCACAGGCAAAGGCGGAAAGCAGCGTGAGGTTCCTGTCCTGCCCGCCGCTCAAGCCGCCACCACCAAATATGCCCGCCTCTGCCCGCACGACCTCGCCCCCGGCACGCCCCTCTTCCGCGCCATACGCGGTGGCCCTCTAGGCCCCCGCGCCGTGGCAAAGGTGATGGAGAAAACCCGCGCTCAACTGGGCTTGCCGGCCTCCGCCACACCCCACGCCATGCGCCACTCCTTTGCGACGCATCTGCTAGATGCTGGAGGCGACCTCCGCGCCATTCAGGAACTGCTCGGCCACGCCTCGCTCAGCACCACACAGGCCTACACCGCCGTGGACACTGCGCGCCTGATGGAGGTCTACAACGCTGCGCACCCCAAAGCCTGAACGGCCCATACAGCAGTTGCACTTACAGTGATTTACGGGCATCCACCCCTAATGCGTTTTAGAGCCTATTCCGTTCATCTCTTTACAGCCATTGGCGCGTCCCTTGCGATGCTCGCCCTGATCGAGGCCGCGCAGCAGGATTGGGCAATGATGACCATCTGGCTCACCGTGGCCTTCATCGTCGATGGCGTCGATGGCCCGCTGGCACGCCGCTATGACGTGACCGAGAATGCGCCGATCATCGACGGCGCGCTTCTCGACCTCATCATCGACTTTCTGACTTATGTGATGATCCCGGCCTACGCGCTTTATGGCTCTGGCCTGATGCCGGGCTGGTCGGGCTGGATCGTGGTGCTGCTGATCCCCTTCGCCTCGTCGCTCTACTTCGCCGATACGCGCATGAAAACGGCGGACAAATCGTTCCGCGGCTTCCCCGGCTGCTGGAACATGGTGGCTCTGGCCATGCTGGTGATGGAGCCGCCCTGGTGGGTGATCCTCGCGCTGGTCATTGCCCTTTGCGCAGCACAGTTCCTGAACCTGAAATTCGTACACCCCGTGCGCACGATGCGCTGGCGGTTCCTGTCGCTGCCCATTGCAATTCTTTGGGTCGCGGCCATCGCCTTCGCCGCTTGGACGAATTTCGCGCCCAACCCAGCGCTAACACTGGTTGTGATGGTGACGTCGATCTATCTGGCCGTGGCAGGGATCGCGCAGCAAGTGATCTACGATCGCGGATACGCCCGCTAGGATCGGCTTCGCGGACAGCCGCAGGCTGGAGGAGGGACCGAAGAGACGCTATCAGTCCCGCGAGCGGATCACCTTGGCAAAGGCATCAAAGATAGGCTCCGCGCCACACAGCACATGCCCGTCTTCCAACAACGACTGCTCTTCGCGGATCGGCTCCACAAAGGCCCCCGCTTCGCGCGCAATCAGAATACCAGCGGCGATGTCCCAAGGCTTGAGGTTGTATTCCCAATAGCCCTCGAAACGACCCGCCGCGACCCAACACAGGTCAAGCGAGGCCGCCCCATTGCGCCGCATGCCCGAGCACATCGGCATCAGCTTCCCCAGATCGCGCAGGATCGCGGGCAGATACTTGCCCCCATCCGGCGGCAGGCCCGCGCCAAACACGGCCTCCGACATCTTGCTGCGGGCCGACACGCGCAGGCGCTGTGTATCGTTCAGCCAAGCGCCTTCGCCCTTCTCGGCAAAGAACATCTCATCCTTCGACGGGTCGTAGACGACAGCCGAGACGATCTCTCCCTTATGCTCAAGAGCAATGGAAATCGCCCAATGCGGCATAGCGTGCAGGTAGTTCGTGGTGCCGTCCAACGGGTCCACAATCCAGCGTCGCGTCGGGTCTTTGCCCTCAACGCCGCCACCTTCTTCACCAAGGAAGCCGTAATTCGGGCGCGCCTCCATCAACTCTTCTTTGATGATCTCCTCCGCCGCACGGTCCGCGCGACTAACGAAGTCACCCGGCCCTTTGGCCGAGACCTGCAACTGCTCCACCTCACGGAAATCCTTGAGCAGGCTCCGCGCCGCTTTGCGTGCGGCCTTGATCATCACGTTGAGGTTGGCTGAGCCTTGCATCGGCATGTCTCCATTCGGTCAGAGCGCGCGTATAGTCCCCGCGTTCAGGAATGCCAAGCGCCGCGCGCCTGCAAGACCTCTTTCAGGACGGAAGGCCGGTCACTCATGATCCCGTCCACACCCAGATCCAGCAGCCGTTCCATCTCGGCCCGGTCATCAACCGTCCAGACTTGCACCTTCACACCGCGCTTTTGCGCCGCTCGCTGGACCCGCCCAGTTACCACCGGAATTCCGTTGAACGCAGTCGGCACCTGCACCACCGGATATGGCAATCGCCCAACCGGTACACCCCAACCAGCAGCCCAAAGCCGCGCCACACCTGCATGGGCAGGCGACCAGCATAGCCCCTCCCCCAACATCCCCCGGATCGCCGCTGTGTTCTTCGGGTCGAATGCCCCCACACAAACACGATCCAGCGCATCTGCCCGGCTGATCACTTCGGCCAATGGCGCGGCGACCTCCAAGCACTTCAACTCGATATTGAAAAACGTTTGCGGGAACGCCGCTAAGACCTCATCCAAGCGAGGCACCTCCGCCCCAGCAGCGGTGCGAAGCGTGGCAATCTCGGCCCAATCCATCTCCGCCACGGCACGCGCATCACCGAACATCCGCTCAAACGTATCGTCATGGTGCACCACCACCACGCCATCCCGGCTCAGATGCACGTCCGTCTCGATATGCGTGAACCCCAACCCCGCCGCATAAGCAAAGGCCTCCGCCGTGTTCTCCTCCGCCTCCAGCGCCCCGCCGCGATGCGCAAAGCCCACACAGCCCTCGAAATCCAGAAACGGATGCGTCATCCGCGCCTCTGCAATTTCAGCGGCTCGGTCCGACACAGCTTCAGCACATGGGACATGAACGGCTTGCCCGTATCCTCCTCCCGGCTCGCACCATAGAGCCGCCGCGTCACACCGCCTTCCGTCAAAGGTTTCGTCAAAATGCTCTGCGACGCGCCCACATCGCGCACCACCCAATCGGGCAAAACCGCCACCCCGCGGCCAGAGGCCACTAGCAGCAGGATCACTGCGGAAAGTTCCACCTGCCGCACGGCCTTTGGCTCTACCCCCGCCGGGTGCAACAACTGGCTGAACACATCCAACCTCGCGCGCTCCACCGGGTAAGTGATTAGCGTCTGATCGGTGAAATCCGCGGCCTCCACGAAATCCTTACCCGCCAGCGGATGATCGGCTGCGCAAACAAACACCGGCTCGTAGTCAAACAGCGGCGTGAAATCGACACCCGCCAAATCCTCCGGGTCGCTCGACACCACCAGATCCACATCCTGCCGCACCAATGCGGGCAGCGCCTCGAATTGAAGGCCGGGGCGAATATCCACATCCACATCCGCCCAAGTCTTCCGGAAGGCTTCCAGCACCGGCAGCAACCAGTCAAAGCAGGCATGGCATTCAATCGCGATATGCAGCCGCCCCGCCTTGCCCGCGCGCAGCCCGCTGAAATCCTCCTCAAGCGCCGCCACCCGAGGCAAAACCTCCTCCGCCAACCGCAGCATCTTCATGCCCGCAGCCGACAACCGCATCGGCTTGGAGCGCCGAACAAACAACTCAACCCCCGCCTGATCCTCAAGCCCCTTGATCTGATGGCTCAGCGCGCTTTGCGTGATGTGCAGGCTGTCGGCGGCCTTCGCCAAACCGCCCTCCTCATAGATCGCCTTGATCGTGCGCAGGTGCCGGAATTCGATATGCATACGGAACTCATATTGATGATGAGAGTTATGAATTTGGCTTCACAGCACCTCTATGCGACATCCGATTGCGACAATTCAAGGATCAGAATCGCCATGCGCACGCCTCGCATCTCTTTCGAATTCTTCCCCCCCAAATCGCTGGAGGCCTCCTTCCGCCTGTGGGACACGCTCGGCACGCTTGCGCCGCTGGCCCCGGAATTCGTCTCCGTCACCTATGGCGCAGGCGGCACGACCCGGAAACTGACGCATGAGGCCGTGACCACGATCCATGATAATTTCGGCGTCCCCGTCGCCGCCCATCTGACCTGCGTGAATGCGACGCGCGCCGAGACCCTCGACATCGCCAACCAATACGCCGCCGCCGGCGTGACGCAGATCGTGGCCCTGCGCGGCGACCCGCCCAAGGGCTCCGACGGGTTCACAGCCCACGCGGACGGTTTCGCTTCTTCCGTCGAGTTGATTGAGGCCCTCGCGCAGACCGGAAAATTCGACATCCGCGTCGGCGCCTACCCCGATCCGCACCCTGAGTCTGCGTCGATGCAGGATTGCGTCGACTACCTCAAACGCAAGATCGACGCGGGCGCCACCTCCGCCATCACGCAGTTTTTCTTTGAGGCGGACACCTTCTTCCGCTTCCGCGACGCCTGCACCGCTGCCGGGATCACAGCCCCGATCCTGCCCGGCATCCTTCCCATCGAAAACTGGACAAACACCCGCCGCTTCGCCGGGCGCTGCGGTGCGACCATCCCCGCATGGCTCGACGATGCCTACGACGCTGCAATCCGCGACAACCGCGAAGACCTGCTGTCCACAGCGATCTGCACCGAGCTCTGCTCCGACCTCCTCGACGGCGGCGTCGAAGACCTGCACTTCTACACGCTCAACAAACCCGAACTGACACGCGATGTCTGCGCCGCGCTGGGGGTCACGCCGAAAGTGGCGCTGGCCGAAGTGGCGTAGCACCTTCTGAACCTGTCCATCGCCTGGAAAAAGAACCGGCTTGTTCAAAATCCTTCGTCGCGGCACCTTTTCGCCAAAGACGGAGGCCCCCCTATGAGCGAAACCCCCAATGACTACATCTGGCATTCTGATGCACGAAACCCGATGCATGTCATTGGGTTTACATGTGAATTGGCAAAGGATGTTGATGCTTTCTTCGGCAATCTTCAGCTTTACCGCAGAGGCGAGATGGCTGCGCGCAAGGATTTACCTGACCGTATGTGGATCGGGAGAGACGCATCTCGAAGTAGCAAAGCGCTCAAGACCCTGCCCGAAACGTTCGTGGCTGGCAGCTATTTTGTTGTGTCCCAAAACGTAGCCGAGGTGTTGCAGCGGTTTGATCTTGGCACCTCAGCCCTTGTGCCCGTGGCCCTCTTCAAAAAGGGAAACGAGGAGCCGTTCGATGGATCTTATTGCATCGTCCATTTAACCGAGAAAAAGGCGGCCTTTGAGCCTGATCAGTCGCGAAATTTTCGGAATCCTCTTTACGAAGAGGACACCTATCTCGGTTCGGTTAGCCCGACGCGCAGCCGCGATGACGACATTGTCTGTAACGCCACCGCCCTCTATGGCGTTGACCTCTGGACGGATCCCCTGCTGCTGACCTCGCTGATGCTCAGTGACCCGCTTTACCAGGCCCTAGCGGTGGAAAACTTGCTAACGAACGCCAAGACCTTGCGCTGCAAGATCGTCTGACCACGCCCCCTTCTGCGGTAAGGCCCCGATGTTTCCCGCACGCCAAACGCGCTCCTTCATCTTGGCCGAAAAACTCCGGGGGAGTCGCCCCAAGGCGACGGGGGCAGCGCCCCCTATGCGGCTTGACATGCTGCAAAAGTCAACGGTCGAAACCCGACACGGCAAAACCTCTATTTCCGGCGTTAACCAAGATCAAAACATTTCTACAATCATAGAAATATCAAAATCCTCAACCCATTGATTTCATTCAATTCACCCTCCAAAATCCGCCCGCACCACGCGTGAGCAAGCGTGCACACACCCCCTTGCACCCACCCCAAACCCATGGCCTCATACCCTCAACCAAAGAACCCGAAGGCCGCCCACCATGCCCCAACACCACTACGCCGAAACCATCGAGGGCCTGCCCACCCGCGAGCAGATGCTGTCGATGTCCGGCCTCGATTTCATGCGCGGCATCCTGAACGGCACCCTCGCCGCCCCACCCATTAGCCAGACCCTCGGCTACCGGCTCGACAGCGTCGAAGACGGCCGCGTCACCTTCCGCGGCACACCTGAATTCAAGTCGATGAACCCCATCGGCACCGTCCACGGCGGCTGGTACGGTACCTTGCTCGACAGCTGCATGGCCTGCGCCGTGATGACCAAGGTCCCCAAAGGCTCGGCCTATACGACGTTAGAGTACAAGGTGAACATCACCCGCCCCATCCCCATCGGGACGGAGATCATCGCCGAAGGCATTGTCAGCCACGCAGGCCGCACCACCGGCGTCGCCGAGGGCACGATCCGCAACGCGGAAACCGGCAAGCTGTACGCCACCGGCTCCACCACCTGCCTGATCATGCAACTCACTTGACCCCATCAGCATCCGTGAATTGACTTGGGGGCAGCCCCGGTGCAAACCGGCGCCTTCTTTGAAACCCATGGAGACGAGCCAATGATCTCGCCGGTCCTGCCAAGCTACAGCCGCGCCAACCTCTCCTTCGTCAAAGGCGAAGGGGCATGGATGATCGAGGCAGATGGCCGACGTTTCCTCGATTTCGCCAGCGGCATCGCGGTCATGGCCCTCGGCCATGCCCATCCCAGGGTCGTGCAGACGCTAAAGGATCAAGCCGACCAGCTTTGGCACACGTCGAACCTCTATACCGTGCCACAGCAGCAGGCGCTGGCGGAACGGCTGGTCGAACACACCTTTGCCGACACGGTCTTCTTCTGCAATTCCGGCACCGAAAGCGCGGAACTTGGCATCAAGATGGCGCGGAAATACCGGGACGCCACTGGCCACCCTGAGCGCACGACGATCCTCTGCTTTGAGGGGGCATTCCACGGGCGCTCGCTTGCTGCCATTTCCGCTGCTGGGCAGGAGAAGTTGGTCAAAGGCTTCGGACCCCTCGCCCCTGGCTTCCGCCAAATCCCGTTCGGCGATCACGACGCCCTGCGCGAGGCCGCCGCCGCACCGGATGTGGGCGCGATCATGGTGGAACCGATCCAGGGCGAGAGCGGTATCAAACCCCTCCCCGACCAATGCCTCAAAGGCCTGCGCGACCTGTGCGATGAGCATGGCCATTTGCTGATCCTCGATGAAATCCAATGCGGCATGGGCCGGACGGGCAAGCTTTTCGCTCATGAATGGGCGGGCATCTCGCCCGACATCATGCTGGTCGCCAAAGGTATCGGTGGCGGTTTCCCCCTCGGCGCGCTGCTTGCCACCGAAGACGCTGCCCAAGGCATGACGCCGGGCACCCACGGCTCGACCTATGGCGGCAACCCGCTTGGCTGTGCGGTTGGTACGACCGTGATGGATGAGATCACCGGCGACGGTTTCCTGGATGACGTAAACCGCAAGGCGGGCTTCCTGCGCCAGAAGCTCGAAGGTCTTGTCGCGGCTCATCCGGACATCTTTGAAGAAGTGCGCGGAACCGGTCTGATGCTTGGCCTCAAATGCAAGGCCACAAACCTCGACGTAGTCAATGCAGGCTACGACAACGACCTGCTCACCGTGCCCGCTGGCGACAACGTCGTCCGCATCCTCCCCGCCCTCACGATCAGCGAAGATGAAATCAGCGAGGGCATCACCCGCCTCGACGCCGCCGCCACCGCACTGGAGGGCCGCGCAGCCGCCGAATAATCTGCGCCCATCTTTGTTCCTGAAATATGCCGGGGGGTCCGGGGGGCTGGCCCCCCGGTGCAATCCGTCAGCCAAAAAGCGCTTCAAAAATGACCCATTTCCTCGACATCCACAAAACCAGCCAGGACGACCTGCGCCACATCATCGACCACGCGATCGAGATGAAGACCGCGCGCGCAGGTCTGCCCAAGGGCACGCCGGACGCCGAGCAACCGTTGGCAGGCCACATGGTTGCGCTGATCTTTGAAAAACCCTCCACCCGTACCCGCGTCTCTTTCGACCTTGGGGTGCGCCAGATGGGTGGGCAAACCATGGTTCTCAGCGGCTCGGAGATGCAGCTCGGCCATGGTGAGACCATCGCCGACACCGCCCGCGTTCTCAGCCGGTATGTCGACCTCATCATGATCCGCACGTTTGAGGAAGAAGTGCTGCTGGAAATGGCGGAACACGCCTCCGTCCCCGTCATCAACGGGCTTACGAACCGCACCCATCCCTGCCAGATCATGGCGGATGTGATGACGTTCGAAGAACATCGCGGACCCATCGCAGGCAAAAAAGTGGTCTGGTGCGGAGATGGCAACAACGTTTTCGCGTCGTTCGCCCATGCGGCCGGACAGTTCGGGTTCGACCTGACCTTCTCCGGCCCCGAGACGCTGGACCCGGAGCGCATCTTCCTCGACGCAGCCCGCGCACAAGGAGTTTCTGTCGAAATCGAGCGGGATCCCGCGAAGGCCGTGACCGGTGCCGACCTCGTGGTCACCGACACCTGGGTTTCCATGCACGACAGCCAGACCGCACGTGAACGCCGCCACAACCAACTGCGCCCCTATCAAGTGAACGAGGCGCTGATGGCGCATGCCAATGACGACGCACTCTTCATGCATTGCCTACCCGCACACCGGAATGAAGAGGCCACCGATGCCGTAATGGACGGCCCGCATTCCGTGATCTTCGACGAGGCCGAGAACCGCCTGCATGCGCAAAAGGCCATCATGCGGCATTGCCTTGGGGTTTGAGGCGCACTGACCCTTGGCCCTCGCCCCGCAAACTCCATCCGCTGTTATCCCGCCGGCTCCCATCAGGCAGGCGCCCGGCGCCGCCATCATCTTCATGCTGTGCGCCACGGCCTTCATCGCAGCTACAACCCTGATCGCGAAAGCGCTTGGCACGGACGCACTTGGCCCCGCCCTGCATCCTTTTCAGGTCACGTTCGGGCGGTTCCTGTTCGCTTGGCTCGCCATAGGCAGTTTCGTTGCGGCCACACGCCCGCTTTTCACAAAACCACATCTGGGCCTGCACATCGGGCGGACGTTGTGCGGGGCGACGGGTGTGACGCTGATGTTCGCCGCAGCCGCCGCGATCCCGCTGGCCGATGCCACAGCCATTAGCTTTCTGAACCCGGTCTTCGGCATGATCCTGGCCATCCCGCTTCTGGGTGAGAAGGTGGGCAAATGGCGTTGGCTGGCGGCGGCGATTGCGTTTGCCGGAGCGCTTATCCTGATCCGGCCCGGTGCAGGTAGCCTTCAGGTCGGTGCGCTTTTGGCCCTCGGCGCTGCAATTGTCCTGGGGTTGGAACTGACGTTCATCAAACGCCTTGCCGGACGCGAGCGTCCCGTCCAGATCCTGTTCTTGAACAACACGCTCGGGCTTCTCATCATCAGCTTTGTGGTCATCGCCGTGTGGCAATCGCCGACGCCTGTACAATGGGCGGGACTGGCCGCATTAGGCCTTTGTATGGCTGCAGCACAGGCCTGTTTCGTGAACTCCATGGCGCGGGCCGATGCGAGCTTCGTGACGCCTTTTTCCTACCTCACCCTGGTGTTTGCCGCGCTTTACGATCTGATCATCTTCAACGTGATCCCGACCCGCCTCTCGATCACCGGCGCGGGCATCATCATCGCCGGGGCGGCCCTTTTGGCCTGGCGTGAGCGCGTCAATCAGGCGGGTGAGACAGAAGCGCCCTGAGCGCCTCATCAACCGGGCCGGCCACCTGATCCAGATCCCCCGAATTGACCGCCACAAAAACAGCCTCTCCCCCTGCCGGATCGACATAGGCAACGGCATACCAAAGCGTGTTCGAGCCTGAATGAACCAGGCTGCCATCCTCCCCTACACCCCAGCCCATCGCATAACCCTCTGGGCCAACGGCGCGGTGCAGATCCTCCCAAAGCGCGTCAGGCAGAAAGCCCGTATCGCGCAGCAGATGCGCGCGCAGGTATCGCAACATGTCCTCCGCGCTCAGATGCACGCGCCCCGCCGGGCCCATGGCCGGGATATTGTCAGCACCATTCCCCTGCCCGGCTGGGGTCAACCCGCCAAAGAGGCCACGACTATGGCCCTCGATCACATTTCCCTGTGGCGCGCCAAACCCGGCGCTGTCCATTGACAGAGGAGCGAAAACCTCTCGTTCGATAAGCGCTTCCCAACTATCTTCGCCCACAGCCTCCAACATTGCCCCGGCCACAACATATCCGGCGTTCGAGTAAGCAAACCCACCCGGCGCTTCGAGCGGTTGGTTCGACAACATCTCCCGCACGTAATCCGCGCGCGGACCGTCTCCCAACAGGATCGAACGGATGCGGCCAAGGTTGGCCTCCATGCCCGATCCGTGGGTCAAAAGATGTGTAAGCGTCACATCCTGCCAATCCGCCTGCATCTGCGGAAAGGCCTCGCCGAGCACTTCGCCAATGGTGCTGTCCCATTGGATCAACCCGTCAGCAACCAATCGTGCGGCGAGTGTGGCGGTCATCGATTTGGTGAGCGATCCGACATGCCAGACATCGGAAAGGGCGGCCATATCAGACCCGTCCACAAGGCGCGTGCCCGCAACAGCCGCCGCCAGATCATCCGCCGTCACCCGCCCGGCTGTGGCCGCAGGAACCGCATCATACGCCGCAAGCGCATCGGCCACATCCTGAGGCGCGGTTTGGGCCGCGACAGACGTGCTCCACACCAATAAAGCCGCCAATGTCATTGCCAGATGTATCATCGCATCACCTTCGCCTTGCCACCGCTGACCCGCCAGATAGAATAGGGCTTCCTTTTCGGGTCAACCCACCCCATATGACCGGGCTGAACCCAATCCGCCGCGCGACACCCGCGCCCAAATATCGGAACGCATTGCCATGTCCTGGACCGACGAACGTGTCGAATTGTTGAAGAAGATGTGGGGCGAGGGCCAGTCGGCCAGCCAGATCGCGAAGGAATTGGGCGGGGTTACGCGCAACGCCGTGATCGGCAAGGTGCATCGTCTTGGCCTGTCGAACCGCTCGGGCGGTGGCGGCACATCTGCCCCCTCCAAACCCGCGGCCGCGAAAGAAGCACCCGCCGCCAAGGCCGAGGCCGCGCCCAAAGCGGCACCTGCCCCCAAGGCGGATCCCGCGCCAACACCTGCGCCGCGCCCATCCAACGTGACGCCCCTGCGCAAGCCCATCGCACCCGCAGGCCAGCCCCTGCCGCCACAGCCTTCGGCCAACGAGATCAGCCCAGAGGCGCTCGCCAAGGTCAACGAGGTTGAGAAACACGCGAAGAGAATCAGCCTGATGGAGCTGACCGAGCGCGTGTGCAAATGGCCCATCGGCGATCCAGCGACCGAGGATTTCTACTTCTGCGGCCTGCCCGTGCAGCAGGGCAAACCCTATTGCGATGCCCATGTCGGCGTGGCCTTCCAGCCCATGAGCAGCCGCCGCGACCGGCGTCGGTGAAGGCCCCGATCCCGATCCTACGCAGCTATTCCGAAGCTGAGGCAAAGGCATTCTACGTCGACTACCTTGGCTTCGAGATCACCTTCGAGCATCGCTTTGACGCGGCGGCCCCTTTGTATTTCGAGGTGCGCCGCGACGATTGCGTCTTGCATATTTCAGAGCATCACGGCGACGCGGCCCCCGGCACTGCCCTGCGCATTGAAGTTGCCGATATTGAAGCCTTCCACACGGATATCACGGCGCGCGGCCACAAAAGACTGCGCCCCGGGATCAACGAAACGGACATCGGATTTCGTGAGGTCAGCGTCGTGGACCCGTTCTACAACCGCCTGATCTTCTGCCAGCGCACCTGAGCGTGCCACGGGACGGCGGGTGGGGCGCCTTTGGCCACCCGGCCAAACAGCGTCAACCGGCGGATCATCGGCAGTGCCGTGCAACCTCGCGTTCCCGCAGGCCGGTTTCAACCAGCAGGCACCGATCCCGCGCCTCATAGTAATAGCCGCGCGCGTACCACATCACTGCCGCGTCAATATCCCCATCGCTCACCAGCCACGCACCGCGCAGGTAGCGGCCCGCATATTCAAGGTTTGTGCGCGCATCGAGCAGGTCATTGGGCTGCCCCTGAAACCCCATGCCGCGCGCCGTCTCAGGCAAGATTTGCATCAATCCGTAGTAGGGCCCGTTGCGCGCGTCGGCACGATAGTCGCTTTCGCGCTGGATCACCCGGTGAAGCAAAGCCACCGGTATATCATGACGCGCTGCATATTCATTCACCAAGGCCCGCATCTGTGGCGTCTCACCGGGATAGAGATCCGCAGCCGGAGCGGCCGCAGGCGCATCCTCCCTGCCGCCGAACAGGCCAAAACCACCGCAAGCGGAAAGCAAAAGGCAGGTTGATAGGATCAAAGCGGATCGTAGCATGGTCATTCCTCAGTCTCTTCTTCCGGTGCGGTGTCCGGGTCTGTACCCCCGATCGGCCCGCCCAACAATCGCGCAACTTCCGCGGCCCGCGCCCTGTCGGCCGCCGCAGCCGCCGCGAGGGCGGCCAAGGCTTCGGCATCCGCGACCGCTTCCAATTCACCCCAATCCCCATTGATCAACACGGGAACGGCTAATTCCCGTTCCGGCCAATTCTCAGGCACCAATCGATAGTCCATCGCGCGTTCGGTCAGATTAATCTGCCCCGCGCCGATGAAGCCGCCCCACGGGCCGTCCAGCATCAGATCCTCGCTGATCACCACGCCACCGCGCACCCGGAACTCGGCCAACAGCCGATCGAATTCCGTCGCATCGGCCAGCTCGTCCAAGTTTCGCGCCAGCCCGGGCAAATCCACGCCCGTCAACGTACCCTGCCCGATGGAAAGATCACCCTCCGCCTCAAGGCCAGCAATGATGGAGTGAAGGTCATCACCCACCCCCAGAAACTCGATAGAGGCTGAGCCGCGCCCTTCCAGCGGAGCATCACCTGCCAGCGCCTCCAACAGCGGGCCCGCCTGTGCATTGGCTAGTAGAAGGTCCCCTCCCACGGAAAGGCCACCGCGTCCATTGATCACGAACTCACCGGCCAATTGCCCTTCGGCCAGCCCAATCTGCGCGATGTCGAAGACCATACGCCCGCGGGTCAGCGCCACGCGCATATCCAGCCCCTCAAGGCTCAAGGGGCCGACGCCAAGGCCGTCCGCGCGCACAGTCAGATCCGCATCCAGATCGAAAAGACCGCTGACATCAATGGGGTCCCGCGACCACGTTCCATCCTGGGTCAGCGCGGCAAAATCGAACGCGGGGCCAAGCCCGATCTCCCCGCCCGTGATCGTGCCACGGACCAAGGGGCGGTCTTCACCGGGCACCAGATCAAGCGCCGCGTTCAGCCGCGTCTCACCCAGTTCGACCACACCGCCGCGCAGGTGAAACGACCCACCTGTGACGACGGAAACGGTGCCCCTAACCGCCATCTCATTGCCAATCCGCTCAGCGATCGACTCCGGCACGTCTCGCCCCCAAAGGGCCGCAACAGGGCCAATGTCGCGCGCGCGCAGGGCCAGATCGCCCTCCGCCGCGCCACCCAGAGCCGCCGCCCCGTTGAAGCGCAGGCTTCCGTCATTCCACACCAGATCAAGCCGAACGGGCTGCGACGTTCCTTCAAAGAACCGGGCCGCCTGCGCTATGGTGCCAGACAGCTCCATCAACGTGCCATTGGCCACGCCGGACGTCGCGAATGCGGCAGAACCTCCGGCCCCTTCATTCAGGTCAATCATCGCCGTCACCTGCCGCACGTCCAACGTCGTTCCGGCCATCCGGTCGAGGTAACGAATGCGCCCGCCCCGCAGCTCTGCCTGTCGTAACACCAGCGGCAGAAGGGAGGATTCGCCGTTACGCCACGACAGCCGCCCATCATCGGCTCGAACCAGCGTCAGGTCAGCGCCCGACAGGTCAAGCCGATCCACCACGCCATCGCCGCCAAACAGGGCCCGCCATCCCACCTGCAAAACCGCCTCGTCAGACCGCAGAAGCGGGCGCGTTCCGGCCCAGGCGGGGTTGGCGACCTCCAGCCCTTCGACCGAGATCATCAGGTCCGGCCACAGGACCGGCCGTGTGGCCGCTTCAATCGTGATCTCGCGTCCGGTTTCCGCCGCCAGCCGGTCAATCGCGATCTGCGCCAGACGTTCTGCCGGCAACAACAAGAACACCACCACGATTAGCAGTGCGAGGGCCGCGATGGCTCCGATCAGTCCGGAAATTAAGCGCATTGCTCGTGTCATTGTCTTCGCCTCAGGCGCAGATTAACCAGCCACACGCCCCGCGCCCATCCCAAACCTGCGGAATGGGCGACCGCTTGCCGAAGAGGCAGGGCTTTCGCATCGTCCCCGTGCGCGATAAAGCGGGCGGCATGGCTCAAAACCCGCCCAATCTTCGCCCAGACCTCGCCCGCGCTGACGTGCCCGACGCGACCCGGCCCGGCCAACCACGCATCGGCATGGTGTCCCTCGGTTGCCCGAAGGCGCTCGTCGATAGCGAGCGCATCCTGACCCGCCTGCGGGCCGAAGGCTATGCGATCAGCCCCGACTATGACGGCGCTGATGCGGTGATCGTGAACACTTGCGGCTTTCTCGACAGCGCCAAGGCCGAAAGCCTCGACGCGATTGGCGAGGCGCTGGAGGCCAACGGCAAGGTGATCGTCACCGGCTGTCTGGGGGCCGAGGCGGATTACATCACTGGTGCGCATCCCAAGGTTCTGGCCGTGACTGGACCGCACCAATATGAGCAGGTGCTTGATGCCGTGCACGACGCCGTGCCGCCCGCGCCAGACCCGTTCATCGACCTTCTGCCGCCCGCAGGGGTCAAGCTGACCCCCCGCCACTATGCCTACCTCAAGATCGCGGAAGGCTGCGATCACAAGTGCAAATTCTGCATCATCCCCGACATGCGCGGGAAGCTGGCCAGTCGTCCCCAACACGCGATTATGCGCGAGGCTGAGAAGCTGGTTGAGGCTGGGGTGAAAGAAATCCTCGTGATCTCGCAAGACACTTCGGCCTATGGAACCGATTGGAAAGGCCGGGATGAAAAGTTTCCAATCCTCAACCTGTCGCGTGACTTATCCACGCTCGGCGCGTGGGTTCGCCTGCACTATGTCTACCCCTATCCCCATGTGCGCGACCTGATCCCTTTGATGGCCGATCCGTCAAACGGCCTGCTGCCCTACCTCGATATTCCGTTCCAGCACGCCCATCCCGACACGCTCAAACGCATGGCCCGGCCTGCCGCGGCCTCGCGCACACTGGACGAAATCGCGGCTTGGCGGCGCGACTGCCCGGACATCATTCTGCGCTCCACTTTCATCGTTGGCTATCCAGGCGAAACGGAGGCGGAGTTCCAGACCCTCCTCGACTGGCTGGACGAGGCTCAACTCGACCGGGTGGGATGCTTCCAATACGAAAATGTCGATGGCGCACGCTCCAACGCATTGCCCGACCATGTGCCGGATGAGATCAAGCAAGACCGCTGGGACCGCTTCATGGAAAAAGCTCAGGCCATTTCCGAGGCCAAGCTGGCGTCGAAGGTTGGGCGCACCATGCAGGTGCTTGTCGATTCTGTGGACGCGGAAGGGGCCACCTGCCGCACAATGGCCGACGCGCCCGAAATCGACGGCAACCTGTTCATCGACGAAGGCTTCGAAGACCTCGCCCCCGGCGACCTAGTGACGGTCGAGGTGGACGAGGCCAGCGATTACGATTTGTGGGGGCGGGTGAAGGCTTAACGCGGATTGCGCGACAAAAGCTCCAGTCCAGCCCCGTCGCCCCAAGTGCCGTGCAGCTCACCATCAGGCATGACGATGTAGAAGGCCGGATGGTCTGCACCCCATTCCACCGTCAGCACGTCACCGTTCAGGACGCCGACACCGGAATAGGAACTGCCGACGCTCCAGTCGACCGTGACCGTGCCATCGGCATTGCCTGAGATTGCCACCGTGCCGCTATAGGCCGAACCGTCGGCATTGCGGCCATAGGCGTAATAATCACCAAGGATATTCTGTTGCGCCTGCGCGATGGGCGCTGCGGCAAAGAGGGCGGCTGCTGCAAGCGGAAGTAGGGAAAAGCGGATCATGTCGTAGCTCCTGACAGAAGGGGTATCGCCTCAACCTGCCATGAAACCTGCCAATCGCCCTATTCCGGTTTCCCTTGCCCCCCGCGCCTTAGCACCGTTGCGCTGCGACCTGCCGGACGATGCGCACACGCTCCCGGTTCGGCGGGTGCGTGCCCAGCACGTTCTCGCCCGGGTCCGGCAATTGGCTGAAGAACTCCGCTCCCTCAACTGGATCAAAACCGGCACGGCACGTGATGATCGTGCCCAGAGCGTCCGCCTCCAACTCGGCGGCCTGGCTGAATTGGCGTGAGCCAACAAGCGCGCCCAGATTGGCCGCCTCGATCACTTCTTCCCGGCTTGCGCCGCGCTGGATCGCGGTATTCCCGAAAATCCGCGCGCCCCGCTCCGCCGCACCCTGTTGCTGGTCGATATGCTGCGCGATGTGATGTGCTGCCTCATGCCCGATCACGAACGCCAGTTCATCATCACTGCGCACCTCGTAGATCAGGCCGACCGTCAGAATGATAACCGGCCGCCCATTGTCGGGATCGATGGTTTGAAAGGCGTTCACCCCATAGCGCGGATCGCGCAGCACGACGATGTCGAAGTCGCAGTTCCGCCCCGGTGTCTCGGCCCGGCACACGGCCTCCGCCACCGGCTCCATCCGTTCCGTCACTTGAATGGCGCGGGCTACGGATACCGGCACGCCGACAGGGGCCTCAGGGATCTGGGCTTCAGACGGCAAAACGGTGGGCGTCGGGGTGGTCGTAACGCAAGCCCCCAAGGCGAGGGGCGCAATCAGCATCATCAAGGGGCGCATGAAAACTCCAGTCGTTGAATGCAATAGCCTAAACCGCTCAGGCCCAGCGTCCAGCCCGGAAAGCTTCAAACTGGGCACGCTCCGCACGTCGCCTATATCAACGCCGATGAGATCAACACTTATCCTCTTCAACGGGCGCTGCCCGATCTGCGCGGCCGAGATCGCGCATTACCGCGCCCGGGCCAGCCGGACGGACGCACCGTTGACCTTTGTTGACCTTCATGAAGCCGAGCTTGGCCAATGGTCGCTGACGAAAGATCAGGCGAAACGGCGCCTGCACGCCCGCTTGCCCAATGGTGACATGGTCTCGGGCCTCGCTGCGTTTGAGGCGATCTGGCGAAACCTCCCCGGCTTTCGATGGGTGGCGCGGCTGGTCAGCCTGCCCCTTTTGCGACCGATCGCGGCCGTTGCCTACGACCGCATCGCTGCCCCCTTGCTCTATCGCCTCCACCAACGGCGGGAGAGGCTTGGCAAGGCCGTGCCCCGCACGTAGCCTGCGCCCCATGTTTACGATTGAACACGAATTCGACGCCACCATCGTCACCCTCGTCGATGAAGGCGAAGCACCCTTGCTGGAAGACGTCATCATCTCGACGTTCGAGGAATGCGTGACCCTGCAACAGGCCGATCCCCGCACAGATCAGATGCGCACGATCACGCTGTCTCTCGCCCAGGTGCGCGACCTCGCCGCGGCGCTGGATCTGCCAGAGGGCGCGTATCAGCTGCAAGGATCGTCGGACTAACCGGCGCAAGCGACGCAGCGCGTCACGCAAGGGTCAACGCCCAGCCGGCCATGGCCGATGAAGTCGCCGCAATCCTCACAGAAACCGAACTCAGCCGCGTCGATCCGCTCCAACGCGGCGCTGATGGCCCGATGCCGTGCGGCCCGCCGCGCCTCCAGCCCCTTCTGCATAGCCTGCCCCTGCAAAGCATCCATCCGGCTCAACCGCCCCACGGCCTGCTGATCCAACTCAACCACCTGCCGCGCCTCCGCCGATTGCGCCGTCTGATCGCTCAGCGCCACCTGTTCCGCCTCCAGATCGGGGCGATAACGTGCTGCCAATTCTGCATCACTCGGCTCTTCCATACCCAACCCTCTCACCCCAGCTGCGAGGAGCGCAAGCGAGGAGGGGCTGGAAAGCCACACGCATTGCCCCAATAGTGCCCCCAAGGACGGAGGCGCATATGACAACGGGTTTCTTCTGGGATGAACGGTGCTTCTGGCACGGCGGTGGCAACTACGCGGGCCTTTTGCAGGTCGGCGGGTTGATCCAACCCGGCGGCGGCCTGCCCGAAAACCCGGAAACCAAACGCCGCCTCGTCAACCTTCTGCGCGTCACCGGCCTGTGGGAGGCACTCGACACGCAAAGCGCCGATCCCGCGACGCAAGAGGATTTGCTCCGCGTCCACCCCGAAAGCTATCTGCGCCAGTTCAAAGAGATGTCCGACGAAGGCGGTGGCGAGCTTGGCCTGCGCACCCCCTTCGGCCCCGGCGGGTTCGAGATCGCGTCGCTTTCTGCAGGCCTCGCAAAATCCGCACTTTTCAGCGTGCTCCACGGCACGCACCAAAACGCCTACGCCCTATCACGCCCGCCCGGCCACCACTGCCTGCCCGATTTCCCGAACGGCTTCTGCCTGCTCGCCAACATCGCCATCGCTGTTGAAGCCGCGCGCGCCGAGGGTCTGATCGACCGCGTCGCCATCATCGATTGGGACGTGCACCACGGCAACGGGACCGAGGCGATCTTCTACGACCGTGCCGATACGTTGACGATTTCTCTCCACCAGGAACGCAATTACCCCCTCGACACAGGCGACTTCGCGGATCGCGGGTCGGGCTCTGGCGAAGGCTTCAACCTCAACATCCCCCTGCCCCCCGGCACTGGCCATGTGGGATACGTCGAAGCCTTTGAACGCCTTGTTCTGCCGGCGCTGCAAGATTTCCAACCTGACGCCATCGTCATCGCCTGCGGTTTCGACGCGGGCCTCGTCGACCCGCTCAGCCGCATGATCACCTCCTGCGAGACCTTCCGCGCCATGACCGACATGGTGATGGAGGCCGCCGTAGACCTTTGCGATGGCAGGCTGATGATGGCCCATGAAGGCGGCTATTCCGAAGTCCACGTCCCCTTCCTCGCCCATTCCGTGCTGGAGGCGATGTCAGGCTCAGACATCCACGCCGAAGACCCGTTCCAGCAGAAATTCGAAGGCCAGCAACCCACGGACCGCTTCAACCGTTACGTCAGCCAGCTCATCGCCGAGATGGAGGTGGCGTTGGGTTACTGATCCTCCGTGTCGGCATCCGCCGCGTCGGACACAACGCGCGCCACTTGGTGCATCATCTGGATGAAAGCTGTGCGATCCGCGGCACTCAACGCGGACAGCATCAACTCCATATTCCGTACATCTTGCCGTCGAATAGCGGCAAACAGGTCTTCACCCTCGGCCGTCAGATGAAGGGCGACTGCGCGCCCGTCTTTGGGATGCGGTCGTTTCTCGCTGAGCCCACGCGTCACAAGCCGCGCAATAAGGCTGGATGCCGTTGTAGGGCGAACGCCCAGAAATTCCGCGAGGTCAGAGGCTCGCGCCCCGGGCTGGTCCGCCAGATATCCAAGCGCAGAGAAGACATGCGGCGAATAGGGAATGCGCCCCTCCGCAATTGGAAAGGCTCGCTCATTTACATGGAACGCCCGCAAAAGCGCGCCAACAGGATGAAGCAGATCTTCGGCTTGAGACATGGGGCCTATTTGACCGACACCCCTTGACCGGGCAAGTCATTCGATTATTTATTGCGACACTCGTATTAAATACTGCGAAAATCGCACTAAGTGGAGATCTCGATGAAAGTGACATTTGCCTTGGCCGGAGCCGCCGCAATCACGCTTCCGGCGCTCGCGGCTCCTGTTTTTCTTCCCCGAGCCGAAGGACCGCCGCCTCTACGCGAGGCGGACCGATACTTGTCGAACGTCGAACGCGCCGTGTTCAATGGACCGGTCGAGGATGTAATCGCCCATCTCAATTCCGACGAAGGCTCGGTTCTGGCGTTCGTCCAACAGACAGATCGCATCGCCGGGATCGGTGATGAAATCCCGATTGAAGGTACATTCCCTGACGTGGGTGCGCTTCGGATTCTGGAATTGACCGACGGTTCCCGCGTGACCGAGCGCGTTGTCGAAAATACCGAGGCCCGCTTCGCCTATCAGATATGGGGATTCACGGCGCCCGCCGCCCGCCCGATCGACCACATACACGGCTATTTCAGCTACGAAGCGCGCGATGAAGAAACGACCGAGGTGGTCTGGACCTACGCCGTTGCCCCGCGGGTGTTCTGGGCTCGGCCCTTTATCCAGGGGTTTCTCGACAATGATTTTGGCCCGTTCATGCATTCCGGCCTAAGCGGATCTGCTGAGGCCTTCAACGCTACGGTGGCAAACTAACTCGCGACCACCCGCATCACGCGCAGCATCGCGGCGATGTAATCCTCCTCATCCGCACCGTCCGCTATGGCCAGCGCCGCGCGGTCGAATGCCGCCGACAGAACAACGGCCAAAGCCGTGCGCTCTGCCGCTGAAACCTTTGGCAACGCGGCCTCCAATCCCTCGGCCAAACTGTGCCGGCCACCGCCCGCGTCGATCTCGTCCATCCGCGCATGGCCCAATACAGCCGGACCATCGACCAACAACAACCGCGCCCGTCCCGGAACCCGCATGGCAGCAAAGAAGGCGCGGCTGCCATCCTCCAATCCCGTCGCTCCATCCTTGATATCTGCCCGCAGCGCTTCAGCCTCGGCCAGCACCACCGCATCGAACAGCGCCGCCTTGTCCGCGAAGTGATGATAAAGCGCACCGCGTGTGACCTCGGCCCGTTTGACGATTTCGGGCGTGCCCGTCTCAGCAAAGCCCTTCTCCACAAACAGCGCTCGCGCCGCTGCCATCAGACGCGCCTTCATCTCTTCCGAGCGGACGGAATTGGGGCGTCGCACATTTTTCTCTTGCATACATACAGCCTGTATGTTTATTGATTCCACTTACAGACACACTGTATGTTTTTATAAGAAAGGACCGCAACCATGAAACTCACGCAATACTATCCCGTTCTTCAAACCGCTGATGTGGCAGGCACCGCGGCCTTCTACATTCGCCACTTCAATTTCGCTCCGGCCTTCGAGATGGATTGGTATGTCCACCTGCAATCCACCATCGACCCGTCTGTGAACCTCGCCATCCTCGATGCGCAGCATGAGACGATCCCCGAACCGTTCCGGGGCGAAACATCCGGCATGATCCTCAACTTCGAGGTCTCGGATGTGGATGAGGTCCACGACAGGCTAAGCGCCGCGGGCCTGCCCATCGTGAAATCCCTGCGTGACGAAGCCTTTGGCCAACGCCACTTCATCACCGCCGACCCGAATGGCATTCTGATCGACGTGATCCGCCCGATCGCGCCCGATGCGGACTTTGCCGACGCCTATACCGCCGAGGCCCTGCCTGCCTGATACGCGGGCGCCGCAGCGCGGCATCCCACGTTGACTTCCAGCGATCCGCGCGCCACGTTGCGCGCGGATTTACTTGCGGGGATGCACGCCATGAAAAAGGTCTACGGTTCAGCCAAGGAAGCGCTCGACGGCGTCCTCTTCGACGGCATGCTGATCGCGGCGGGCGGCTTTGGCCTTTGTGGCATTCCCGAGCTCTTGATCGACGGTATCGTCGAGGCAGGCACCAAGGACATCACCGTGGCTTCCAACAATGCAGGCGTCGACGGCTTCGGCCTCGGCAAACTGCTTGAGACGCGCCAGATCAAAAAGATGATGTCGTCCTATGTGGGTGAGAACGCCGAATTCATGCGCCAATACCTGTCCGGTGAGCTGGAGCTTGAGTTCAACCCCCAAGGCACCCTGGCCGAGCGCATGCGCGCCGGCGGCGCGGGCATCCCCGGCTTCTACACCAAAACCGGCGTTGGCACCGTGATCGCCGAGGGCAAGGAAGTGAAGGAGTTCGATGGCGAGGACTACATCCTCGAACGCGGCATCTTCGCTGACCTCTCTATCGTCAAGGCATGGAAGGCAGATGCCACCGGCAACGCCGTCTTCCGCAAGACAGCCCGCAACTTCAACCCACCCGCCGCGATGTGCGGCAAGATCTGTATCCTTGAGGTGGAAGAGATCGTGGAAACCGGCAGCCTCGATGGCGACGCCATCCACCTGCCCGGCATCTATGTGCACCGCATGATCCAAGGCGAACACGAGAAACGGATCGAGCAACGGACAACGCGGGCCGCGTGAGCACCCGCTCCCCTTATTCCGGCCTGCCGCAGCGCGCCTTCTGGCGCGGGGGCGTCGCAGGTGCACCAGCCTTTCCGCCCGACCTATACCGCCCCAAATTCCCGGTCACGCAAGAGACCCGCGTCTTCACCGCAGGCTCCTGCTTCGCCCAACATGTCGGCGCGGCGATGAAGGCCGCCGGCATCAAGGTGATCGACACCGAGCCCGCCCGCCGCGGCCTGCCGCCCGAGACCGCCAAACGCTTCGGCTACGGCGTCTATTCCGCGCGCTTCGGCAACCTCTATACCGTCAAACAATTCCGCCAATTGGTCGATGAGCTGAACGGCGCACAACCCGAACTCCCCGTCTGGGAGCGCGACGGCCGCTTCTGGGATGCTCAACGCCCCGGCGTCGAACTCGAAGGGCTCGCCTCCGCCGAGCTCGTCACGGAAATGCGCGCCCAACACCTCGAAGCCGTGACTGAGGCCCTTTCCCAAGCCGACATGATCGTTTTCACCCTCGGCCTCACCGAAGCTTGGGAACACCGCGATACAGGCACCGTCTACCCCACAGCCCCCGGCACCATCGCGGGCGACTACGACCCCGACATATTCCACTTCGTGAATTACGGCGTCGCCGACATCCTCAACGATTTCACCGCGCTGGAAGAGATGCTGTCGGACATCAACCCGGATCTCAAGTGGCTGCTCACCGTCAGCCCCGTTCCCCTCGCCGCCACCGCCTCCGACCAACACGTCCTGCCCGCAACAATCCGCTCCAAATCCATCCTTCGCACGGTCTGCGATATGCTGTGCGAAAGCTCCGACCGGATCGATTACTTCCCGTCCTACGAACTCGTGACCTCACCCGCCCACACGACCAGCCCGTTCGCCGATGACCTCCGCTCCGTCCGACCTGAGATCGTTTCGCAAATCATGCAGTGTTTCCTGCAATCCCATAACCTCCGCGAGGAGGGCGCGGAGCGGCCTGGGAAGAGATCGCCAAACGCAGACCCAGCTGACGACGCAATCTGCGAAGACATCCTCCTCGACGCCTTTGCCCCGGAGGGGCCGAAGTGAAGATAGCCGTCGTCGGAACCTCCAACATCGGCGCCATCAAATACGCCGACGCGCAGATCGCGGCGGAACATCCGCACCTGAATGTCACCTGTTTCGGCCTGCCCGGCGGAAAATTCGATGGCGCGCACATGAGCGACGGCCAATTCGGCCCCGACCGCTCCGACCACAGCGCTATGAAACTCGCCCGCCGCGTGAACGGCGCGCCCACCATCGACCTCACGGCCTGCGACCATATCCTCGTCATCGGCGACACGCTTGGCATGCCCAACACGCTCTGGACCGCCGCCTCCTACGATATCGCCGACTGGCCCGCCCGCACCGGCCGCGCGCTCTTGTCCGAACCGGCCTTCCTCTCTGCGATGGAAGAGGCCATCACCACACGCGCCGACCACCTGCGCAGCCAATTCGCCGATCTGCCTATCTACGTGGCCCTCGCCCCCTATCCGACCACCGCCGTCGTGCCAAAGGGCGAACACCACCAGATGCCCTACGCCGCCATGGCCCACCACCCTGAGGCCGCGCGTATCCAGAGCCTCTACCGCGCCGCACTCACCAAAGCGCTCACCCAGCGCAACATGACCTTCGTCGCGCAACCCATTGAGACCATCGCCTCCCCGTTCCTCACAAAAGAACCCTACGGCCACGGCTCCATGGACTTCCGCGACGAGGGGCGGCTTCTCAACGACCACCGCCACATGAACGCCGATTTCGGCGCTTCGCTTTTCCGCGCCTTTGCGCTAACCCTACCCGCAAAAGACGCTGCACCGCAGAACCAGGAGGGATAATCCCATGTGGGACCGCAACCAGATGGCCGCCCGGGCCGCTCAGGAACTTGAAGATGGCTGGTATGTGAACCTTGGCATCGGCATCCCGACGCTGGTGTCGAACTACATCCCCGAAGGCATCGAAGTGACGCTGCAATCCGAGAACGGGATGCTCGGCATGGGCCCCTTCCCGATCGAGGGAGAAGAGGACGCGGACCTGATCAACGCGGGCAAGCAGACCATCACCGAACTGCCCCACACCTCCTACTTCGACAGCAGCCAATCCTTCGGCATGATCCGCGGTGGCAAGATCGCCATGGCGATCCTGGGTGCCATGGAAGTGGCCGAGAACGGAGACCTCGCCAACTGGATGATCCCCGGCAAGCTCGTGAAAGGCATGGGCGGCGCGATGGATCTGGTCGCAGGCGTGGGTCGCGTGGTGGTTGTGATGGATCACACCAACAAGCATGGCGATTCCAAAGTGCTGAAGGAATGCACCCTGCCGCTGACCGGCAAGGGCGTGGTCGACCGCATCATCACCAACCTCGGTGTGCTGGATGTTGTCGAGGGCGGTTTGAAAATCGTTGAAACGGCGGAGGGCGTATCGGAAGACGACCTGCGCGCAGCGACCGAAGCCACCATTGTCTGACGGCATCACGCGGGAGATCAGCGGCTCAAAAGGCCGCTACGCTCTTACCCAAAACGGGGCGGAGGCAGAACTCACCTATTCTATCGCGTCGCCCAAGCTGATCATTGCGGACCATACATTCGTGCCCGACAGTTTGCGCGGCACCGGGGCCGGGCTTGCGCTTGCCGAACGTCTGGTGGCCGACGCGCGGACGGAAGGGGTGAAGATCGTGGCGCTATGCCCGTTTGTGAAAGCACAGGCCGCAAAGCATCCCGATTGGGCGGATGTGATCCAATAGGCGGCGCTTAATCCATCACCTGAAACACGCAGCCATCCGACACCAGATCGGGCGGCGTGTTGCACAAGGTCCGCGCCATGGCCCAAGCCGACAGCACGCGCGGGACGTAAGTGCGCGTTTCGTCGTAGTTGGGAACACCGCCCGAGCGTGTGACAGCCCCCTCGCCCGCATTGTACGCGGCAAGAACCAGAATCGGGTCGCGGTCAAACTCGTCCATTAACCAATCCAGATAGGCCACCCCGCCCGCGATGTTCTGCGCCGGGTCAAACGCATCTTCCACGCCGAACCGCTCCGCCGTGGCCGGGATTAACTGCATCAGACCCTGCGCCCCAGCCCCGCTTTCCGCATCCGACCTGCCTGCGCTTTCCGCAGCGATCACAGCCAAGGCAAAGGCAGGAGAAACCTGCGTGCCTATGCTTGCGGCCAGAATGTCCCGCCCATGTTCGCGCGCGATGCGGCTGACCGTATCCAAACGCGGCGCGCCCAGGGTTGCAGCCTCCTCGGAATTGGCGAGATGTTCCTGCGCCTCCCAAAAGCGGCCCGGATTGGCGGGCATGCTGGCCGGGATCGCGGCCCAGAACCATTCAGAGGCACTGCTGGCCGCCGGTTCGACCGGTGCAAGCGGATCGGCTGAGGCCGCAACCTCCTCACCTTCCTCTTCCTCTTCCGCACCGGCAGCCGCGATGGCCGCTTGCCGCTCCATATCTTCTTCTGTGACCTGAATATTGATGCGGGGCCCGCTATGACCCGCATCCGGTGCACTCAAAAAACGGATCGAACTCTCTTGTGCGAGGCCCTGCACGGGCAAAAGGGCCGCCAGCGCGGCCCAGAAAACGGGGCATCTCTGCATGAAGCACCTGTATTTACTGCTCATTCTTCAGGGCCGAACCGATCTGCGCCAGCCGCGAACCCCTTATTTTCTTAACCATGCCTGTCCAAATGACACGAAACAACCCTTTAGAAATCGCAAACATTTCCCACAGGCGCCCAATTCGCGCCCCGATTGGCCGCGATAACTCTCCTTGTCACAGGGACAACCCGGGGCTTCACCCCCCGCCCCGGACACCTGAAACCGAATGAAGACCTTTTTGTCATACTGGAGAACCTGACAATGAAAGCCATGATCCAAAACTTCGCAAAATCCGAATCCGGCGCCGTGACGGTTGACTGGGTTGTTCTGACCGCCGCCCTCGTGGGCCTGGGCCTGGCCGTTATGGCTGTTGTGTCCGCTGGCGTTGAGAACCTCTCGGACGACATCGGCAACTCGCTGGCAAACGCCAACCCGGAAACCAGCCCCTTCGCTGGCAACACCGACATCACCGCGACAACCGACATCGCGCTGGACTAATCTCCGCAGCCAACTGGCTTACGGATGAGTTTACGGGTCGCCTTCGGGCGGCCCGTTTTCGTTTGGGTCGGTCGCAGTGTTCTTCGACAGACCTCAGACCTCAGACCTCAGACCTCAGACCTCAGACCTCAGACCTCAGACCTCAGACCTCAGACCTCAGACCTCAGACCTCAGACCTCAGACCTCAGACCTCAGACCTCAGACCTCAGACCTTACGATTTGACACGAAACAACCCTTTAGAAATCGCAAACATTTCCCACAGGCGCCCAATTCGCGCCCCGATTGGCCGCGATAACTCTCCTTGTCACAGGGACAACCCGGGGCTTCACCCCCCGCCCCGGACACCTGAAACCGAATGAAGACCTTTTTGTCATACTGGAGAACCTGACAATGAAAGCCATGATCCAAAACTTCGCAAAATCCGAATCCGGCGCCGTGACGGTTGACTGGGTTGTTCTGACCGCCGCCCTCGTGGGCCTGGGCCTGGCCGTTATGGCTGTTGTGTCCGCTGGCGTTGAGAACCTCTCGGACGACATCGGCAACTCGCTGGCAAACGCCAACCCGGAAACCAGCCCCTTCGCTGGCAACACCGACATCACCGCGACGACCGACATCGCGCTGGACTAATCTCCGCAGCCAACTGGCTTACGGATGAGCTTACGGGTCGCCTTAGGGCGGCCCGTTTTCGTTTGGATAAATGACAACGACGCGCTTCCCCGACGATCCTTCGAAAAATCGAGCGACACGTCAGACCCCAGCCGCCCCTGCTTCCCAAAATCATCGCTGCACTGCCCAATTTGCGCCCGGTTTTCGCGGGACAACGAAAGCCAACAACAAAGCTCGACACCTCTCAGATCCTGGTGCTCGACAAAACGCTCAACAAGACGGGACATCGCACCATGAAGACCGCACTGAAATCCTTTCTCTCCAACGAATCCGGCGCCGTCTCGACCGACTGGATTGTTCTGACCGCTGTCGTCATGGGCCTTGCGCTGGTCTTCACCGCCGTCATCGTGTCGGGCACAGAAAACGCGTCGAACGACATCAGCAACTATATGGCGAACGTTCAGACGGATACCGATCCGCTTCAGGCGAACGTCGACATCACGGCATCGACCGACATCGCGCTCAACTAAGTTTGAACAGATAGCCGAACGCAAGAAACGAGGCCGTCCCGATGGGCGGCCTTCAGTTTTTCCGGACAGACGCTCCCGAAATCCACCTGGTCTCCGGCGACGGCAAGCATTGAAAAAACCTATCAATTCCCCCGCCTTGCCACCGACATGCCCCTGCCCGACCCAATTTTCGCCCGATTTCTCGGCGACAACGGAGCCCTGTAGTGAGTTTTGTATCCGCTACGCGGACACAGAGCAGAAAATAACGAGGTGGGCATTATGCGTATCGTATTCATTTTGGTCTTAGCTGTCGGGGTCGGCCTCGCTGGCTTTGCGGTTTCGATCGCAAAAGACCGGTTTGACCAATATCAGGCGGCCCTGGCCGAACAGCAGGACGCGATCCTTCCAACCACGCAGATCGTGGTTGTGACGCGGCAACTGGCTTACGGCGATCAGCTTACGCCGGACGACGTTCAGCTTGTCCGCTGGCCAGCAGAATTCGTGCCCTTCGGCGCCTTCACATCTATTGAGGAACTGTTTCCCGGCGGTGAAGAGGAAGGCATGCGCACCGTTATCCGCATGATGGAGCAGCACGAGCCCATTTTGCTGACCAAGGTCACCTCCCCCGGCGAAGATGCTGGCGTGGCTTCGCGCCTGGCCGAAGGGATGCGCGCCATCTCTCTGAGTGTGAACATCAACTCTGGCGTGTCAGGCTTCCTACGCCCCGGCGACCGCGTCGATGTCTATTGGACCGGTCAGGGTCGTAACTCCGAAAGCGTCACACGCCTTGTGCGCGCCAATGTGCAGATCATCGCGATCGACCAGATCACCGATGAACAGCGCAACAGCCCGACGATTGCGCGCACAATCACCATTACGGCTCTGCCCGAGGATGTTGCCTTCCTGACACAGGCACAATCGACCGGATCGTTGACATTGGCCCTGGTGGGTGTTGGGGATGCGAGCGAAAGCGCCGATGTCGAAGTCTCCAGCTCGTCCGTTCTGGGCGACATAGAGGAAGTCGCCGCAGAAGGCCCAAGCGTCTGCACAGTGCGTAACCGCCGTGGCGCTGAAGTTGTGGTCACACAGGTGCCTTGCCTGCAGTAATCCACAGACTTATCCACCGAATTTCATGACGCGCCCCTGTTCCGTAGGGGCGCGTTTTTTGTGGATAACTTCGGGACCGTTGTCGAATTGGCACATGAACAAACGGCCCCAACACAGTGATTCTTGCACGAAAAACGGATTTGAGGCATGGTGCTCCAAAGGGCGAATAATAAACATTGCCCATAACCGTGACATAGAGGCAGGTCACATCATGAGCATGACAGGTTTTCTGCGTGCATGCCTTCTGGGCTGCGCAACACTACTTTTCCAACCCGCAATGATGGCCGAGGCGCAGGGTCTGCGCGTCGTCGAAGGTGAGAGCACCGGAACATTGCGCGTTCCCATGAACCGTGCCGTTGTCGTTGAAAGCGACATGTTGTTCGCCGAGCTTTCGGTGGCCAACCCGGCCATTGCAGACATCGCGACATTGTCCGAGCGCTCGATCTACGTGCTTGGGCGTGCACCGGGCCGCACAAGCATGACGTTGCTTGGCCCCGACGGCGCGCTGATCGCAAATGTCGAGATCCAGGTTGTTCCTGACGTGGCAGAGCTGCGCGAACGCCTGCGTGAAATCCTTCCCGGTGAACCGGTGGAGGTTCGCACAGCAAATGACGGCATCGTCCTTTCCGGCACTGTCAGTTCCGCCTTTGCGGTTGATCGCGCCATGGAATTGGCAGGTCGATACGGCGCCGTGTCGAACCTTATGATGGTTGGCGGCACGCAGCAGGTCATGCTGCAGGTTCGCTTTGCAGAGATGCAGCGTACCGTGCGCCAGGAATTGTCTTCATCTCTTGGTATCGGTGCCAGCACCGGCAACTTCGGCACAACCTTCGGGGCCAACGGTGCAACGGGTGCCGGGTCCTTTGGCGGCGCTACAGATGCGGTACCATCTGGCAGCGGCTCCGGCGGCCTTGGTGTCAGCTTCTCGGCTGGCGGCCTGCAGCTCTCGGTTCTTCTGGAAGCGCTGGAATCCAACGGCATGGTCCGCACCCTCGCGGAACCCAACCTGACGGCGCTTAGCGGTCAAACGGCCGATTTCCTTGCGGGCGGCGAATTCCCGGTCCCAACGGAATCAGAATCCGGCGGCACGACCGTTGAATTCAAGCCATTCGGCGTCCAGTTGAGCTTCACGCCCACGGTTGTGGACGGCGACATCATCAACCTGAACCTGAATGCAGAGATTTCCTCGATCGGTGAGGTTTTCGCAGGCAGCTCCTCCCCGGCACTCAACACCCGGTCGGCCTCGACCACCGTTGAAATGCGCGACGGAGACAGCTTTGCGATTGCAGGTCTTCTGCAAGATGACTTCCGCAATTCGGTCGGACAGGTGCCGTGGCTCGGCGATCTGCCGATCCTGGGCTCTCTTTTCCGGTCCGCTAGCTATCAGCGGCAACAGTCCGAGCTGGTGATCATCGTGACGGCTCATCTGGTAAGCCCCGTTCGTGGCGAAGCGCTTGCGCTTCCGACCGACCGGGTGCGCATCCCGACCGAGCAGGAACTGTTCTTCTTGGGTGAGGTCACTGGCCGCGCCCCAGCCGTCGGAACCCCCGCCGGCGAAGTGGCCCAACAGGATTTCTCGGGATCCTACGGCTACGTCCTGGACTGAGGAGGCGATGATGACCCATAAACACCCTTCACGGCGGATCGTCCTGGCCAGCATGGGCTCCACCCTTGCGCTCGCGGCCTGCGGTGACTTCCAGATCGAAACCGGTCGCCCGCTTGGCGCCGAATTGGATGAAGGCCGCTTCGGCGACCCGACACGCCAGAACATCGGGGTCCAGAACGGCGATATCAACTACGCCGCCCTTCTGGGCGAACGCTTCGCCGCCGAGGTGCCGACAACCATCAACTTCGCCTTCAATTCGGCGGAACTTGATGCCACGGCACGCGGGATCTTGACGCAACAGGCTGATTTTATCCGCAACTTCCCGGAAGTGCGCTTCTCGGTCTTCGGTCACACCGATGCCGTGGGCAGCCGTGCCTACAACCACCGCCTCGGCCTGCGCCGCGCGCGGGCTGCGGTTAACTTCCTGGTGCATCAAGGCGTAAACCGGCATCGGTTGCAGGCGCTGGTCTCTCTGGGAGAGACTCAGCCGATCGTTGCCACCGACATGGAAGAGCGTCGGAATCGCCGCACGGTGACCGAGGTGACAGGCTTTGTTGAAACCAGCGATCTGGTTCTCGACGGGCGCTACGCCGAAATCATCTACCGCGACTATCGTGGTGGCGGTGGCGGCGGCCAATAGCCTCCTAACCCTTATATTACTCGCATTCAGACCGCGCCGGACCCCCTCCGGCGCGGTTTTTCGTTTGGCGACAAAGCCCAGTGATGTCCACGAATTGTAAACGTAATCCCTTTTTTGTGTCCCATTCTCGCCGTTTTTCCGGAGCACCTTCACCCTTGGGAAGGACCAAGATGAGATGAGTCGTCTTGGCACTGAAATGGGTCCATGGACCGGCCGATCGAGCAACAAAGGGCCGCCATGAGCTTTTGAAATGATGATCCGGGGATACCCCGGGCAGATTGGGATTTGAGGAATGAGTAGCGGACTGGCACTGAAATCCGAACCGGCCCCCATCGTCGCTTGCACGGTGTCGAGCATGGTTCATCACTTCGGTCTTCTGATCGAGGATATGGAAACCGAGTTGGGCGAAGCATGGGGCGACCTGGGCTTTGAAGAGGCGCGTGATTTCATCAACGCGCTGGAGCCTGGCAACCTTGAATTCATTGCACTCGCCGTGCGCGAGGAAGATGAGGCTGATCTTGGCCGCGTGGGCGAGGTTATTCGCGCCGCCCGCTCCAAGGAGATCAAGGTTATCCTGATCCCCGAAAACCTCACAACTGCTGGCCTGCGCGAACTCCTGCGCCTTGGTGCGGATGATTTCGTCCCCTACCCGCTGGCCGAGGGCGCCCTGCACGACGCGATCGAAAAGATCCGCGCCGAGCCTGAGCCCGCCCCTGCCCCGCAACTGCCCGACGATACACCGGATACCCCGGCAACGGGCCAGCGCCTTGATACGCAATCCGCCGTTTTCGCCGTGCAAAACCTTGCTGGCGGCACGGGCGCAACCACGCTTGCCGTCAACATGGCGTGGGAACTTGCCAATATCGACAAGAAGAACGCGCCTTCGGTGTGCATCATCGACCTCGATCTGCAAAACGGCTCGGTCGCGACATATCTCGACCTGCCGCGCCGTGAGATCATGCTGGAGATGCTCCAGGATGCCACGTCGATGGACACAGACGGCTTCAAGCAGGCTCTTGTCGGCTACGAAGACAAAATGTCCGTCTTCACATCGCCGGCTGAGATTGTCCCGCTCGACATTGTGGGCCCGGAAGAGATCGGCGCCATTCTCGACCTCGCCGCGCAAAGCTTCGACATCGTGATCGTCGACATGCCGCGCACCATGGTCATGTGGACAGAAACGGTTCTGAACCGCGCGGACATGTATTTCGCAACGCTGGAACTTGATCTGCGCTCGGCCCAGAACGCCATGCGCTTCATCAAGGCCCTGCAATCCGAGGATCTTCCGCTGGACAAGATCCAGTATGTCCTGAACCGCGCGCCGGGCATGACCGATCTGAACGGCAAGACCCGGATGAAGAAGATGGCCGAAAGCCTTGGCGTCTCCTTCTCGAACATGTTGCCGGATGGCGGCAAGCCAGTGACGCAGGCCTGCGATAACGGGGAAACCCTGGCCGAAGCCGCCAAGAAGAATCCGCTCCGCAAGGAAATCACCAAACTCGCAGACGGGCTTTACAAAGCCATGGTCGGCGACGTGAAGGCGAAGGGTAAGTAAATGTTTTCGAAGTATAAAAAGACCGGTGGATCCGGGGCCGTTGCCCCGCTGACCGAAGTCGCGAAATCACCCAAAGTGGCCGAAAAGGCCCCCGCTCCGGCGGAAACGGCGGCTCCGGCCCCAAAGGTCGCCCGTCAGCCTGAGAATGTGACCCCGATGCCCACGCCCGCGACGTCGGAGAGTGAGGACAAGGATCGCAAGCGTCGCCTGCGTCTTGATGAGATCAAGACTGAGATGCACCATCGCCTGCTCGACAACCTGAACCTCTCCGCCCTAGAAGGTGCCAAGGATAGTGAGCTTCGCTCGGAAATCACCGCCATCACCAGCGAACAGCTGGCTGAAATGGGCGTGGTCCTCAACCGCGAAGACCGCCAGACGCTCAACACCGAACTGTTTGACGAAGTCACGGGCCTTGGCCCGCTTGAGCCGCTTTTGCAGGACGAAACCGTCAACGATATTCTCGTCAACGGCCCGAACCGGGTGTTCATCGAACGCGCCGGTAAGCTGCAGCTCAGCGACGTGCGCTTCAAAGATGAACGCCACTTGCTGCGCATTATCGACAAGATCGTGTCGGCCGTGGGTCGCCGCGTTGATGAATCCAACCCTTACGTTGACGCCCGTCTTAAAGACGGCTCGCGCTTCAACGCGATGGTTCCGCCCGTGGCCGTCGACGGCTCGCTCGTTTCCATTCGTAAATTCAAGAAGGAAAAGCTGGGGATCGACGATCTCGTCAATTTCGGCGCCTTCTCCGAAGAAATGGCCGCCTATCTTCAGGCCGCCGTGGCCTGCCGCCTGAACGTCATCGTCTCCGGCGGTACCGGCTCCGGTAAGACCACCACACTCAACGCGCTGTCGTCGTTCATCGACAACAAGGAACGCGTGCTGACGATCGAGGATACGGCAGAACTTCAGCTGCAACAGATCCACGTGGGTCGGATGGAAAGCCGCCCGCCCAACGTCGAAGGCAAGGGCGCTGTGACCCAGCGGGATTGTCTGCGCAACGCGCTTCGTATGCGACCCGACCGCATCATCGTGGGTGAGACGCGTGGCGAGGAAGTGATCGACATGCTCCAGGCCATGAACACCGGCCACGACGGATCCATGACGACAATCCACGCCAACAACGCCCGCGACGCCTGTTCGCGCCTTGAAAACATGGTCGCAATGGCCGGTATCGAGATGCCGCTCAAGGCCGTCCGCGCTCAGATCGCCTCGGCTGTGCACCTGATCGTTCAGGCCTCACGCCTGCAGGACGGTTCGCGCCGCATG